>NZ_CP012109.1:8242500-8542500 GCF_000280925.3 Myxococcus hansupus | reverse complement strand
TGCGCGTCGTACTGCTGCGGCAGGCTCTGGAGGTACAGCGCCAGCGTGGACCAGAAGACGCTGAACGCGCCGAAGCTGAGCGCGCCCAGCACCGCGTGCAGCCGCAGGACAGGCTCCGTGCGCGCCAGGTCGATGAGTGAGCGCAGCAACTGGGGATACGGCATCGAGGCCACGGGCGGCTGGGAGGGCAGGGTGAAGCGCAGCACGCCCGCCAGCACGAGCATCAGCCCCGCCGCGATCCAGAACATGGTGCGCCAGCCCAGGTGTGTCCCCACGAAGCCCGCGGCCGTCCGCGAGAGGAGGATGCCCATGAGCACGCCGCTCATGACGGTGCCCACCACCCGGCCCCGCTGCGCGGCGGGAGCGAGGTGCGCCGCGAAGGGGACGAGGAGCTGGGGGATGATGGTGGTGACGCCCACGAAGAAGCTCGCGGCCACCATCCAGTGCAACGTGGGTGAGAGCGCCACGCCCACGAGCGCCAGGGCCACCAGCGCGTTCATGGTGACGATGACCCGCCGCCGCTCCAGGCTGTCGCCCAAGGGGACGATGAACAGCATGCCCACCGCGTAGCCGACCTGCGTCAGCATGGGCACCAGCCCCAGCGCGCTCCCAGACGCGCCCAGCGCCGCCCCGATGTCCCCCAGCAGGGGCTGGTTGTAATAGAGGTTCGCGACCGTCGCCCCCGAGGCGGCGGCCATGAGCCACACGAGCCCGGTGGACAGGACGGTGTGGGGGGACTCCGAGGGGGAAGGCGTCGTCATGGCGGCCATTGGACTCTCGCGCCCCACCCTTTCAGGGTCCAGACCTGTGTAGGCTTCGAGGCATGTCTGGACTGGATTCCACACCCGGCGGCTTGCCTGTCATCGACATGGCGTCCCTGTTCGACGCTTCTCGCACCACCGAGCGTGCCCAGGTCGCACGCGAGGTCGAGCTGGCCTGTCGTGACAGTGGTTTCTTCTACGTCACGGGCCACGGCGTGTCCGGTGAGCAGTTCGCGCGGTTGGAGCAGGAGAGCCGCCGCTTCTTCGCGCTGTCCCGGGCGGCGAAGGAGGCCATCGCCATGTCGCGAGGCGGCGTCGCCTGGCGGGGATGGTTTCCGCTGGGCGGCGAGCTGACCTCGGGGCGGCCGGACCGGAAGGAAGGGCTCTACCTGGGCACGGAGCTGGGGAGTGAGCACCCGCGCGTGAAGGCCGGCTGGCCCCTGCACGGCGCGAACCTGTGGCCCTCGGAGGTGCCGGAGCTGCGCTCCGCGGTGCTGGACTACATGGCGGCCTGCACCCGCGCGGGGCACGCGTTGATGGAGGGCATCGCGCTGAGCCTGGGTTTGGAAGCGGACTACTTCCAGCGGCACTACACGGCGGACCCGACGGTGCTCTTCCGCGTCTTCCATTACCCCGCGGAGCCGGAGACCTCGGAGGCGCGGTGGGGCGTGGGCGAGCACACCGATTACGGCCTGCTCACGCTGTTGGCGCAGGACGAACACGGCGGCTTGCAGGTGAAGACGCCTCGCGGCTGGGTGGAGGCGCCGCCCGTGCCCGGGACGCTGGTCTGCAACGTCGGTGACATGCTCGACCGGATGACGGGTGGCTGGTACCGGTCGACGCCACATCGGGTGAAGAACGTCAGTGGGAAGAGCCGGCTGTCCTTCCCGCTGTTCTTCGACCCGGACTTCGTGGCCGAGGTCCAGCCACTTCCCCGGGCCTCGGGCGTGGATGTGGATGCGGACCGCTCACGCCGCTGGGATGGCGCCAGCGTGCATGCCTACCGGGGCACCTACGGCGACTACCTGCTGGGCAAGGTGTCCAAGGTGTTTCCGGAGCTGGGCCGGCGCGTGCTGTAGGGTCACGCCAGGCTGGACATGTTGGCAGATTGCCAATAGCGTCTTGGTTGACCTGTCGTGCCTGGAGTCTCCGGAGGGTCGCCATGAAGCCGTCTGCCTTTGACCTGGGTGGCCGTCGCGCGTTGGTTACCGGCGCGTCGGGAGGGCTGGGGTTGCACTTCGCGGAGGTGCTGGCCCGGGCGGGCGCGGAGGTCGTGTTGGCGGCCCGCCGCATGGAGACGCTGGTCACCGAGGTCGAGCGCCTGCGGGGCCAGCGCCTGCGTGCCCACGCGGTGTCCCTGGACGTGACGCAGGCCGACTCCGTCAGCGCGGCCGTGGCCCGGGCCGAGGCCCTGACGGGTGGCGTGGTGGACGTCCTGGTGAACAACGCGGGTGTGTCCGGCCAGCACTTCTTCCTCCAGGTGGAGGAGGCGGAGTGGGACACGGTGGTCGACACCAACCTCAAGGGGGCCTACCTGGTGGCCCGCGCCGTGGCGCGTCGGCTGGTCGAGCGGGCGACACCGGGGAGCATCATCCACATCGCCTCCATCCTGGGCCTGCGCGTGAGCGGCGCTGTCGCTCCGTACTGCGCGTCGAAGGCGGGGTTGATTCAGCTCACCAAGGCGATGGCGCTCGAGCTGGCGCGGCACCGGATTCGCGTGAATGCCCTGGCGCCGGGCTACATCGAGACGGACTTCAACCGCGAGTTCTTCGAAAGCGAAGCCGCGAAGAAGCTGATTGCGCGCATCCCTTTCCGCCGGCTGGGCCACCTGCACGAGTTGGATGGGCCGCTGCTGCTCCTGGCCTCGGACGCCGGCGGTTACATGAGTGGCAGCGTGCTGGAGGTGGATGGCGGCCACCTCTGCTCCACGTTGTGAGTTCCGCGCCGTTCTCCAGGAGCCACCGATGGATTTCTCCCTGTCCCCCGAGGTCGAGGACTACCGCCTGCGCGTGCGGGCCTTCGTCGAACAGCACGTCCTGCCGCTGGAGAAGCAGCCCGAGGTGTTCGACGCGCACGAGAACATCCGCGAGGACATCGTCGCCCGTGTGCGCGCCCGTGCTCGCGCCGAAGGACTGTGGGCCTTCCAGATGCCGAAGGCGCGTGGCGGGCAGGGCCTGGGCGTGGTGGGCATGGCGGCCTGCTACGAGGAGGCGGCGCGCTCGCCCTTCGGGCCCGTGATGTTCAACGCCGCGCCGCCCGACGACGGCAACATGATTCTGTTGGAGAAGGTCCTCCGGACCGAGGACCTCAAGCAGCGCTGGTTGCAGCCCCTCATCGACGGGAAGGTGCGCTCGGCGTTCGCGATGACGGAGCCCCAGGGGTGTGGCTCCGACCCGTCCCTCACGTACACGAAGGCCACGCGGCGTGGCGACACGTGGGTCATCACCGGCCGCAAATGGTTCATCACCGGTGCACAGGGAGCCCAGCACTTCGTGCTGGTGGCGCGCACGTCCGACGATGAGCGAAAGGGGCTCACCGCCTTCTTGTTCGACGCGGACCAGCCGGGTTGGCGCATCGAGCGGCGCATTCCCATCATGGGACCCGAGGAGCACGGCGGGCACTGCGAAATCGTCTTCGACGGGCTGGAGATTCCGGACGCGAACCGCCTGTTGGAAGTGGGGGACGGGCTCAAGGTGACGCAGATTCGGCTGGGCACGGCGCGCCTCACGCATTGCATGCGCTGGCTGGGGTTGGCCAAACGGTGCCTGGAAGAAGCAGGGGATTACGTCTCGAAGCGCATGAGCTTCGGCGTGACGCTGGCCCAGCACGAAGGCGTGCAGTGGATGCTGGGTGACGCCGCCAAGGACATCCACATGGGTCGGCTGCTCACCATGAGCGCCGCCTGGAAGCTGGACCAGGGCGACTTCGCTCGCACGGACATCTCCATCGCGAAGATTCACGTCGCGGACACGCTGCACAAGGCGGCGGACACGGCCATCCAGCTCCTGGGCGCGCGGGGCTACTCCCGGGACACCCTGGTCGAGTGGATCTACCGCTACGCGCGGCAAGCCCGCCTGGTGGACGGCGCCAGCGAGGTGCACAAGCAAGTGCTGTCACGCGCCTACCTGGCGGAGGGGCCAGGGTTCTTCAAGTGGGGCGTGTGAGCCATGTGGGACGCACGGAGGCAGGCCCTGGAGGCGTTCCTGGCGGAGAAGGCGGGCGCTCGCTCGGCGCGAATCGATGACGCGCGCCTGCTTTCGGGTGGGGCCATCCAGGAGAACTGGCTGCTGTCGGTGTCGCTCACGGGCGGGGCCCATGAAGGCGTGTTGGCGTGCGTGTTGCGCGCGGACGCACCTTCGGGCGTCGCCGTGTCGCACAGCCGCGCGCAGGAGTTCGCCTTGCTGCGAGAGGCCTTCGCCGCCGGGGTGACGGTCCCCGAACCCCTGTGGCTGGGCGACGCGTCCGTGCTGGGTCGCGACTTCTTCGTGATGCGCAAGGCGCGGGGAACGGCCGCGGCGCACCGGTTGATGAAGGAGCCCCACCTGGGCGGAGACCGGGAGCGGTTGGTGGAGCGCATCGGCGAGGAGATGGCGCGGCTGCATGCCATCCGCCCACCGGTGGAGCGGCTGTCCTTCCTGCCCGCGCCCGTGCGCTCTCCCGCGCTCCAGGGCGTGAAGGAGTTCAGGCACTTCCTGGACGGACATCACACGGCGTTCCCGGCCCTGGAGTGGGGCCTCCGCTGGCTGGAACGGAACGCGCCCGAGACGGCGCAGCCGGTGCTGACACATCGCGACTTCCGCACGGGCAACTACATGGTGGACGAGGCGGGGCTCACGGCGGTGTTGGATTGGGAGTTCGCGGCCTGGTCGGACCCGCTGGAGGACCTGGGCTGGTTCTGCGCGCGGTGTTGGCGCTTCGGTCAGCTCGGCAAGGAGGCGGGGGGCATGGGCTCACGCGAGGCGCTGTTTCGCGGCTACGAGCGTGTGAGCGGACGCCGGCTCGAACGGGACGCGGTGCTCTATTGGGAGGTGTATGCCCACGTGCGGTGGGCCGTCATCGCGGTGCAGCAGGGCGAGCGCCATGTGTCCGGTCAGGAGCCGTCCCTGGAGCTGGCGCTGACGGCGCACATCGTGCCGGAGGTGGAGTTGGAGATTCTCCGGATGACGGGAGGACGGCATGCGTGAACGTCCGGATGGCGCGGAGTTGCTGGCGGTGGCGCGCGAGGTGCTGCTCAAGGAGCTGCTGCCCTCGCTCCCCGGTGACAAGGCCTACAGCGCGCGGATGATCGCCAATGCCATGGGCATCGCCGAGCGCCAGCTCCGATGCGGTGACGGTCCCCAAGACGTGGAGCGAAAGGCGCTGTCCGCGTTGCTCGGGCGGGACGGCGAATTGACCGCACTGCTCCGCGAGTTCGCGGCGCGCATTCGCCAGGGCCAGTTCGACGACAGCGCCAAGGCGCGTGAGCTGCTATGGGCATCGACGGTGCAGCGCGTCCGGGAGAGCGCGCCGAAGGCGCTGGTGGATGAGGACCGGGCATCGTCGGTTCGTTGACGGCGTTTTCTCCGCGTGCTTGAGGATGCCGCGCCACGTGGCGACAGTGGGCGCTTCCAGGCCGCCGACACCGAGGAGACGACACAGCATGATCACCGTGAGCGCGTTCAAGTGGGTGCCCCCGTTCGCACAGGGTTTGGTCCGGGACCTCCGGGTGCGGTGGGCGCTCGAGGAGGCCGGGCTGCCGTACCAGACGCGGCTCATCGACCCCGAGGTCCAGGTGTCGAAGGACTACCGCGCCCTCCAGCCCTTCGGACAGGTGCCGGTGCTGGAGGAGGACGGGCTCGTGCTCTTCGAGTCGGGCGCCATCGTGCTCCACATCGCGGCGCGGTGTGAGGCGCTGCTTCCAGCGGACGCGGCGGGCCGGGCTCGCGCGGTGTCGTGGCTCTTCGCGGCGCTGAACTCCATCGAAATCATGATTCAGCCACTCGCGGAGGTGGACCTGTTCTTCGCCAAGGAGGAGTGGGCGAAGCTGCGCAGGCCCGGCATCGTGGAGGCGCTCAACGGGCGGCTGGGCGAGCTCGCGGCCCAACTGGGCGACCGCGAGTACCTGGAGGACCGCTTCACCGCCGGCGACCTGATGATGGTGACGGTGCTCCGCATCCTCCGGCACACGGACCTGCTGGACGGATTTCCCTCCCTCAAGGCCTACAAGGAACGCTGTGAGGCGAGGCCCGCCTTCCAGCGCGCCCTGGCCGCCCAGATGGCGCCGTTCCAGCAGCCGCGCGCCTGATTTCCTGGCGCCCGCTGGGGCCTCTCTTCATGTGTAAGTGCCTGAAAAGAGGTCCCTTCAGGGGCCTCTCAAATCCAAGTTGAAAAGAATCCATCCGGACGGCATGTTCCGGTCATGACGAGCGCCCACCATCGCAAGAAGCAGCCCGACGTGATTCGGGCGCAGCTCCTGCGTGCCGCGCTCGAAATCGTCACGCAAGGGGGGACGCAGGGGGTGACGCTCGAAGCCGTCGCCGCCCGGGCCGGTGTGACGAAGGGCGGCCTCCAGCACCATTTCCGAAGCAAGCAGCTCCTGCTGGACGCGCTGTTCGAGGAGATGAACCAGCAGTTCGTCGACTCGTTCCATGCGCACATCGCGGAGGACCCGGACGCGCATGGGCGGGAAGCCCGCGCGTACCTCCGCGCCATGGTCTCCAGTCCCGCGAGCGCGGAGGAGAACAAGGGCCTGCGCGCGCTGATTGGGAGCATGATGGTCGAGCCCGACCTGCGCGAGCGGTGGAACTGTAGTTGGCAGGAAGACCTCAAGTTGGGTCCCGGTGGTGTAAGCCCTCAAGACATCAATTCCATCATCTGCCGGTTGGCCTCGGATGGCCTGTGGTTCTCGGATCTCATCGAGGACCAGGGAATCAGCCCTGAAGTCAGGGCCGCGGTCATCCGCAGGCTCGAGGAACTCACCCGGGAGTAGCGCTTCATCACTGGCAGCGTGACTCCAATCGGTTGACGCCACGGCCAAGGGTTTGTCCGGCCGGGCGCTTGCGTGGACTGGGCTTGTCACGCGGTTGTGTCTCGATACGTCCCATGTGTCATGTCATCTGCGCGGAGCAGGTGTCGCTTCATTGTGCGGTTGGGTGTGAAAAGTATGTCTATTCGACGGTCGACGGGTTTGTTGTTCGCTTGGACGCTGCTCCCACTGCTCGCGTGTGACGGCAAGCAGGAGGCGGCCGCCTACGCACCCCCGGTGCAGGAGGTGGCCACGCTGAAGGTGCAAGGGGAGTCCGTCGTCCTGCATGACGAGTTCCCGGGGCGCGTGGCGGCCTTCCGGGTCGCGGAAGTCCGTCCGCAGGTGGGCGGGCTGGTGCGCAGCCGCCGCTTCGTCGAGGGCGACACGGTGCAGAAGGGGCAGCCGCTCTACAGCCTGGAGGCCGCGGTGTTCCGGGCGACGGTGGACGGCGCGGCGGCGGCCCACTCCGGGAGTGAGGCCAGCAAGCTCCAGGCGGAGCTCCATGCGAAACGCATCCAGGTCCTCTTCGACCAGGGGGCGAGCACCCAGCAGGCGCTCGATGACGCCCGCGCGACGCTCGCCATCGCGACCGCCGAGGTGGCGCGGGCCCGCGCGGCGTTGGAGCGGGCCCGTGTCGACCTGGACTACGCGACGATTACCGCGCCCATCGCGGGGCACATCGGCATCTCCCAGGTCAACGAGGGCGCCCTGGTGGGCCCCGCGGATGTGACGCCCCTGAGCGTCATCCAGCAGATTGACCGCGTCTTCGTGGACATCAAGTCACCCGCGGACCGCGCGGTGTCCCTGCAGTCCGCCCAGGGCGGCTCTGGCAGCGAGGGTGCGGAGGTCATCCTGATTTCCGCCTCCGGCGCGCCGTATCCGGAGCGAGGCCGGGTGCAGTTCTCCGACATCACCGTCGACCCCGGCTCCGGCGAGCGCACGGTGCGTGTGCTGGTCCCCAACGAGAAGCAGCAGCTCCTGCCGGGCATGTTCGTCCGGGCACGCGTGGTGCTGGGGGAGGTCCAGAACGCGCTCCTGGTGCCTCAGCAGTCCGTGCTCCACGACGCCGAGGGCAAGGCCCAGCTCTTCGTCGTCCGCGAGGACAACACCGCCGAGCAGCGCGCTGTCCGCGTCGGGCGCGTCATCCACGGGCGCTACGTCGTCGAAGAGGGTCTCTCCGCGGGAGAGCGTGTCGTGGTCGAGGGGCAGGACCGCCTGGCTCCCGGCCTTCAAGTCACCCCCGTTGAGTGGCAGCACGCCTCGACCGCACGCTGAACTGGAGTGAGCCGTGCCTCGTTTTTTCATTGAACGCCCAGTGTTCGCCTGGGTGATTGCCATCTTCATCATGCTCGCCGGGGCCATCTCCATTCCCCGGCTCCCCATCGAGCGGTACCCCTCCATCGCGCCGCCGAGCGTGACGATTACCGCCACCTATCCCGGCGCCACGCCGGCCGCCATGAACGACAGCGTCGTCTCGCTCATCGAGCGCGGCCTGGCGGGTGTGAAGAACATCCTGTACTTCGAGTCGTCCAGTGACACGTCGGGCGTCGCGCAAATCGTGGTGACGTTCGCGCCGGGGACGGACGCCGACCTGGCGCAGGTCGACATCCAGAACCGCCTCAAGACGGTGGAGTCACGGCTCCCGCAGATGGTGCGGCAGTTGGGGCTCCAGGTGGAGACGACCGCCACCAACTTCCTGCTCTTCTCCACGCTGGCGTCGAAGGATGGCCGCTATGACGAGGACGCGCTCGGCGACTTCCTGAGCCGGAACGTCATCGAGGACCTGCGGCGCGTGCCCGGTGTCGGCCGCGTCCAGCTCTTCACGCCGGCCCGCGCGCTGCGCGTCTGGTTGGACCCGGAGCGGCTCACCGCGCACGGGATTTCCGTCGAGGAGGTCGCCGCGTCCATTCGCGCGCAGAACGCGGAGGCCTCGCCTGGGCGGCTGGGGGACATGCCCGCCGTTCCCGGCCAGCGCGTCACCACGCCGCTGCTCCTCCAGGGGCAGTTGGAGGACGTCGCGGACTTCGAGCGCGTCATCCTCCGGGCGAACCCGGATGGTTCGAGCGTGCTGCTCAAGGACGTCGCCAAGGTAGAGCTGGGGCCGCAGAGCTACGCCACGGGCACCCGGCAGAACGGCAAGAGCGCCGCCACGTTCGGCGTCCAGTTGGCGCCGGGGGCCAACGCGCTGGACACGTCGGAGCGCATCCGTGAGCGCATGACGGACCTCTCCCGGGCCTTCCCCTCGGGCGTGGAGTACACGATTCCCTACGACGCGGCGCCGTTCGTGCGCATCTCCATCTCGCAGGTGGTCCAGACCTTCTTCGAGGCGATGCTGCTCGTCTTCGCGGTGATGTACCTGTTCCTGCAGAGCGTGCGGTACACGCTGATTCCGGCCATCGTCGCGCCCATCGCGCTCTTGGGGACCTTCGCGGTGATGCTGGCGTCGGGGTTCTCCATCAACGTGCTGACGATGTTCGGCATGGTGCTGGCCATTGGCATCATCGTCGACGACGCCATCGTCGTGGTGGAGAACGTCGAGCGCATCATGGCGGAGGAGGGGCTGTCCCCCGTCGAGGCCACCAAGAAGGCGATGCGGGAAATCACGGGCGCCGTCATCGGCATCACCCTGGTGCTCACGTCCGTGTTCATCCCCATGGCGTTCGCAACGGGCTCGGTGGGCACCATCTACCGGCAGTTCAGCCTGGCGATGGCGGTGTCGATTCTCTTCTCGGCCTTCCTCGCGCTCACGCTCACGCCGGCGCTCTGCGCCACGCTGCTGCGTCCGGTGGCGCCGGGCCATGCGGGCGCGCGCCGGGGCTTCTTCGGGGGCTTCAACCGGCTGCTGGAGCGGGTCACGGGGCGGTACGCGCGTTGGACGCGGGCCATCGTCGGGCGGCTGGGCCGGGCCTTCGTGGCCTATGTCGCCGTGGTGGCGATGGTCGCCCTGGCCTTCGTGCGTCTGCCAGGGGCCTTCTTCCCCGAAGAGGACCAGGGGTTCTTCAACGCCGCGGTGCAGCTCCCCGCGGACGCGACGGCCGAGCGGACGAACACGGTGCTCAAGGAGCTGGAGGACTACCTGGGCCAGCGCGAGGGCATCAAGGACGTGCTGACCATCCAGGGCTTCGGGTTCTTCGGCTCGGGCGCGAACGCGGGCCTGATGTTCGTGATGCTGGAGGACTGGAAGGCACGCCAGGGCGCGACGGCGGCGGGCGAGGTGGCCGCCGCCAGCGAGCGCTTCGGCGTGCAGCGAGAGGGCATGGTGTTCAACGTCCTGCCGCCGTCGGTGGACGGGCTCGGCAACAGCTCGGGCTTCGCGATGCGGTTGGAGGACCGCTCCGGACACGGGCCGGAGGCGCTGAACAAGGCGATGAATCAGGTCCTCGCCCGCGCGGCGGAGAGCCCCGTCATCGGCTTCCCGTACCAGGAGGGGCTGCCGGACGGCTCGACGGTGCGAATCCAGGTCGACCGTGAACGCGCGGCCGTGCTGGGGGTGCCCTTCTCGGAAATCAACGCCGTCATCTCCACCGCGCTGGGGTCGACGTACGTCAACGACTTCCCCAACAAGGGCTACATGCAGCAAATCATCCTCCAGGCGCGCGCGGAGTCCCGCATGCAGGTGGAGGACGTGCTCAAGCTGCCCGTCCGCAACGTGCGCGGGCAGATGGTGCCCTTGTCGTCGGTGGCCAAGCCCGTCTGGGAGCGGGGGCCCATGCAACTCGTCCGCTACAACGGCTATCCCGCCGTGCGCATCGCTGGGAACGCGGCGCCGGGCTTCAGCAGCGGTGACGCCATGGCGGAGATGGAGCGCATCGCCGCGGAGCTGCCGCCGGGCTTCGCGGTGGAGTGGACGGGCCTCTCCTACCAGGAGCGGCTGTCCGGCTCCGAGGCGCCCATCCTCCTCGCGCTGTCGATGCTCGTCGTCTTCCTGGTGCTGGCGGCGCTGTATGAGAGCTGGTCGATTCCGCTGTCGGTCATGCTCGTGGTGCCGCTGGGCCTCATCGGCGCGCTGGGCTCCGTGCTGGCCGTGGGGCTGATGAACGACATCTTCTTCAAGGTGGGCCTCATCACCATCATCGGCCTGTCCGCGAAGAACGCGATTCTCATCGTCGAGTTCGCCAAGCAGTTGGAGGAGCAGGGCCGCTCGCCCATCGAGGCCGCGGTCGAGGCCGCGCGGCTGCGTTTCCGTCCCATCCTGATGACGTCGCTCGCGTTCGCCCTGGGCGTGGTGCCGCTGGTGCTGGCCAGCGGCGCGAGCGCCGAGACGCAGCGCGCGATTGGCACCGGCGTGTTCGGCGGCATGGTGTCGGGCACCGTCCTGGCCATCCTGCTGGTGCCCGCCTTCTACGTGGCGGTGCGCAGCGTGCTCAGGCGGCGCAAGGCGGAGCAGCCGGCGCCGCTCGTGAATCACACGCCGGCGGAGAATCACTAGCGGGTGGGGCCGGGCGCTGGCGGGGAGTGATTCCCGCCAGCGCCGCGTCACCTGCTCAAGAGCGGCGCTGCTCCGAGTCCTGGGGCAGCAGCCGGCCGCCCAGCATGGTGATGCGCTTGTCCGCGAGCCGCTGGCGGGCCCCCGGCTCGATGTCCTGCGGCGTCCACTTCAGCTCCTGGTCGAACTCCACGTTCACCGTGGTGACGCCGTCCACCTTGAGCAGCCGCTCCTCGATTTCCCGCATGAAGTAGGCGGCCATCATGCACATGGGTGAGGTGATGTGCATGCGCACCGTCACCTGTCCGTCCGTCCGCTTCACGGACTCGATGAGCCCCATCTCCCCGATGCCCAGCGGCACGCCGGTGGCGCAGCTACACGGGTCTGGGATGTCCTGGATGCGTTCGCGCAGTGCCTGCTCAGGCATAGAGGCCCTCGTGGTAGCCGTACGGCTGGATGTTCCCGCGCGCCTTCAACTGGGAGAACTCGTCGTTGGCGATGCTCTTCTTCACCGACTCGACATCCACGCCCGCGTAGCGCGCGTAGTTGCCGCCCAGAATCATCCGCTTCACGTCTGGCGTCACCTGCATGCCCGCCACCTGCACCAGGTCGTCGGGGAGCTGGAAGTCGTGCCAGAACTTGTGCAGCGCCGGGTGCGGGTGGGTGAAGACCGTGCCGGAGCCCCACATGATTTTCTCCGGGCCGGCCCACTTCAGCAGCGCCGCCAGGGACTCGGCGAACCAGCGCTCGCGCTTCACGATGAGCGCGCCCGTCACTTCCAGGTTCACATACACGTTGGGGAACAGGGAGAGCTGCATGCCCGTCTCGTCCAGGAAGGCCATGCCGCCGTGGACGATTTCGAAGTTCAGCTCCGGGAACGCGTCCGCCGCGCCGCCGATGTCGTCCACCTTGTAGGGCTCCAGCGGCACCGCGCCCATGGGCAGGCCCTTGTGCACGGCGACGTTCTTGATGCCCAGCTTCTGCGCCCGCTCGAACAGCGGGAAGGCGATGCTCGGGTCATCCATGCGCCAGCCCGTGTGGCGGAACTTGTCGCCCAGCCACGCGGCCGGATAGAGCTTCAGGCCGCTCGGCTTGAGCGCCTCGAACTGGCGCTCCAGGTCGTCCAGCGCCGCCGTGCCGCGCAGCGGATCCACGCCCGCGTACACGAGGAAGCGGTTGGGGTAGCGGTGCCGGATCTCCAGCGTCTTCTCGAAGGAGCAGAGGCCGTCGTGGTACAGCGTCTCGAGCGGCAGCACGTGGTGCACCGCCAGGTCCACGCCGCTCTCCACGAAGAGCAGGTGCGCCAGCTCCCGCACGGACCAGTTCTTCAAGAAGCCTTCCGTGGTGGGCACCCGGTGCGTGTCACCGGAGAGCCCGCTGTGCAGCCCCCAGATGAGCCCCGCGAGCGACTCGGCGTATTTGCCCGCGCGGTAGTTTGTCGGGTGGAGGTTGTATGCGTGTGTCACCGCATCGATGACGAAATTGCCGTCAATCACCTGAGGACTCCTTTCACTGTTGGGCCGAGACTTCCGGCGTCATTCGTTGCCACGAGTCAAACCCAGGAGCTGTCCCAGGCTTTGATGAATGGTCTCCACGTCGAAGGGCTTCTCGATTTGGAGGTTGGGCACCCGTTCGAGGAACTGGCGGGCCCGCGTCGTATAGGAACCACCGGTGATGAAGATGAAGCGCTGGGCGACGCCGTCCCCCCTCTCGCGGACGCGCTCGTAGACGTCCATGCCGGAGATGCCCGGCATCATCAGGTCGCAGAAGACGGCGTCGAAGGGCGCGCCGGAGGTCAGCACCGCCAACGCGTCCTCGCCGTTGTTCACCACCGTCACCCGGTGCTTCATGCCGATGATGCGCGCCAGGGAGCGGCCCACCGCGGGCTCATCGTCAATCACCAGCACCTGGCCGCGCCGCTCGACGCGCGGGGCGGGCGCCGAGGGGGCCGCCTCCGGGACGACGGCGTCCGGCGCGGTGGGGAGGGTGACGGTGAACGTGGTGCCGTTGCCGGGCTCGCTGCGGACGGTGATGTCACCGCCCAGCTTGCGGATGAGGCTGTGGCAGATGGACAGCCCCAACCCGGTGCCCTTGCCCACGGGCTTGGTGGTGAAGAACGGGTCGAAGACGCGGGAGAGCACCGCGGGCGTCATGCCGCAGCCGGAGTCACTCACGTCCACCATCACGCTGCCCGGCGCGCCCGCGCGGACCCACACGGTGATGTGGTGCTCCTCGGCGTTGCCTTCCGGAATGGCGTGGGCCGCGTTCACCAGCAGGTTGAGGAACACCTGACCCAGCCGTGAGCCGTCCGCGTGGACGCGGGGGACGGGCTCGTACTTCTTGATGAGACGCGCCCGGTGGCGCAGTTGGCTGGTGGCCATGTTGATGGAGAAGTCGAGCGGCTGCCGCACGTCCACCGCCTCGCGCCGCTCCTCGTCCTGGCGGGAGATGAACTTCAGGTCGCGCACGATGTTGCGCACGCGCATGGCGCCCTCTTGGGCTTCCTTGAGCAGCGACTCCGTGTCATGCAGCGTCGCGGGCCAGGGCACCGTGCGCGGGCCGTGCTCTCCCGCCCGCGTCAGCTCCGTGCCCAGCCGGCTCACCGAGTCCATGGCGGAGGCGAGGTTCGCCATCACGTACGTCAGCGGGTTGTTGATTTCGTGCCCCACGCCCGCCGCCAGCGTGCCCGCCAGCACCATGCGGTCGTTCTGGAGGAGCTGGGACTGCGCCTGCTTGCGCTCGGTGATGTCGCGCGACATCACGACGACGGACTCGTGCCCGTCGAACTCGATGGGGATGCCCACGCTCTCCGCGTCGTACCAGGAGCCGTCGCGCCGCAGGTAGCGGACCTCGCGCAGCGGGGCTTGCTCACCCTTCACGGCCGCGGCGTGCACGCGGTCCTTGACGAGCTCCAGGTCGTCCGGATGAACGATGCTCCAGATGGGCTTGGCCATCAGCTCGGCCGCGTCGTCGTAGCCCAGGGCCCGCAGCAGCGTGGGGTTGGCGTAGATGAAGCGGCGCTGCGTGTGGACGAAGATGCCTTCGGGGGCCCGGTCGATGAGCTTGCGGAAGCTCTCCTCGGAGCGGCGCAGCGCCTCTTGGGTGCGCTTGCGCTCGGTGACGTCCTCGAAGGCGAAGAGCCGGTAGTGCGTGGCGTCCCCGTCGACCCGTGAGGACGTGGACAGCCGGCGCACGGTGCGGCCATCCGCCATCAGCGCCTCGTCCTCGACGAGCCCGGGGCATTCTTCCGCGACGCACGTGTCCGGCAGCCGCAGGAACTCCGCTGCATCGCCCGCGGCCCGGCAGTGATGCAGCACCTCGTCGTGCATGATTTCGCCGCGTTCGATTCGGGCCTCCAAGGCGGTGATGCCCCAGAGCTGGCAGAAGCGGTGGTTGGCGTACTGGATGCGGCCGGTGCGGATCTCCACCAGGTAGAGCCCGAAGGGCAGATTGTCACCCATGGGCCAGGGCGCGGGGCCGTGGCGCCTGGCCAGGCGCTCCGGCGGCGCCTCGTGCGCTTGGACCGTGCAGTACAGCGGCTCTTGTTCAGATGGGGCGGAGATGCGCCAGGACAGAGGCTTCCAGGACCCAGCCGCCTGACGCCAACGACACGTCAATGTGGTGGGGCTGCTCGACCCCAGATTGGCAAACAGCGATGCAACGTCGTCTGCGTGGACAAACTCCTGTAATGGGATGTGCCGCAACGCGCGCAGGGGCAATCCCACCAGGTGGCCAAAGGCAGGATTGGCTTCGAGCAACACGCCATCACGGCCCAGGACGACCAGGGGCTCCGTGGACAGCTCGAAGAAGCGATGGGCCCACTGCTCGGTCGACATGCTTCCCTTGGGTTGCCAGGGCGCTGCCTGATACCGACGTGGGGGGAACGCCGGTTCAAGGCATGCGAGGTGTTCGTAGACGCCTTTCCGCTTTCCAGGACATAGACACTATTTGTGGAAAAATTGCATGTCCGGATTTCATGCGTGGCGTCGCTCGCACCCTCGGTCAGGGCTCTGACGACGTGCGCAACAGATAGAACAGGTAACTGGAACTGTCGGTGTCCAGGCGATGGCGGCGGGCATGGTGGGGTAGGCATCACCCCAGCGCGCCCGCGCTTCGGCTCAGGTTTCCTGCAGCAGGGGGACGCGCTTCCAGTGGGCCTCGATGCGTTGCCGGCTCTCGTCGGACAGCGGGAGCTGGGCGTGGAGCGAGGACCACGTGTCGAGTGAGGCC
Source organism: Myxococcus hansupus (assembly GCF_000280925.3). Classification (NCBI taxonomy): domain Bacteria; kingdom Pseudomonadati; phylum Myxococcota; class Myxococcia; order Myxococcales; family Myxococcaceae; genus Pseudomyxococcus; species Pseudomyxococcus hansupus. The sequence goes on along the minus strand of NZ_CP012109.1, from coordinate 8,527,079 downwards.
TGCACCGCGGACTTCACCACGGGCAGCACGTCGCCGGGGGACAGGTCCAGCTTCCGCGCCAGCCGTTCGAAGCCGCTCAGCGAGATGTCCTCGAAGCGCTTGGAGCGGGCGAAGTTGAGCGCGAGCGTGTCCGCCGGCATGTACTGGAGCGTGGACACCAAATCGTAGGCGGGGGACAGCGTGGCGCGCAGGCCGTCCGGGTACAGCAGCGACCAGTTCTTGTGGTGCGCGTCGCCGTTGCCGATGACGGCGATGAACACCAGCCGGCGCAGGAACTCGTGCAGCGCGTCCAGCCCGGCCACCTTGAAGATGACGTTGGCGACCGTCTCGTAGTTGTACTTCTTGTATTTCTCGTCGGCGTACAGCCCCAGCACCTGCGTCAGGTCCTCCATGTGGACGCGCTTGCCGGGCTCCGGGCGGTCGAAGCGGCGCACGGCGTAGGCCACGTCCTCGCGCAGGGTGATGCCCTCTGGCAGGCCCTGGATGTTGGCCACGTCGAGCAGCGTCACCTCCGGCACGGTGATGCCGGCGGCGCGGGCCCACGTCATCATGGAGAATTCGTTCTCCGGGACGCGGTCGTAGCGGTTGTCCGGCAGCTTCACGATCCAGTTGCCGCCGCGCCCGCCCGCGGGGAGCGTCATCGCCTTGTCCCGGCGCAGCATGGAGAACTTGAGCTGCACGCCGGCCAGCGAGAAGCGCAGCGGCTCCTGATCTTGCGGCGTGTGAGGTGTCTGGGTTTCCTCCAGCGGCGCCAGGCCACTGAGCGACAGCACGCTGGCGGGCCGGACGACGACGGCGCCGGGGAGGTCCTCGCCCAGCCGCGCGATGAGGAAGAACTCGCGCTGGCGGGCCACCTGCTCGCGCTCGGCGATGAGCTCGCGCAGCGCGCCTTCCGGGAGGAGGTTGGAGAAGAACGTGGGCAGCCGCAGGCGGCTGATGTGCTTGCGGGACAGGTCATCCTCGAAGACCTGCCCCAGCACCGGGCGCGGGTAGCGCTGGCGGTACTCCTCGGTGGTGGCGAACTCGATGCGCTCGTCCTCGAGCATCGTCAGCGTGCCGACGTGGACGTCGCCCAGGTGGACGTCGAGGATTCCGGCCGTGGTGCGGGTGGGCTCCAAGTCAGTCCTCCTCCTCGACGACCAGCGATTGGAGGGACGGGCGGTCCGACTCCTCGTAGCGGGTGCGGACCCGCAGGAACTCGATGATGTGTCTATCGATGAGCTCCATGCGCTGCATCAGGAACTCGAGCGTGCCGCCCTCGCGCAACATCCCCAGCATGGCGGGGGTGATGGCGTGACTGTGGAGGACCTCGGGCGAGGGTCCCGGGCTGGCGCGCAGCGCGTCCAACATGGGCTGCCCGGGCAGGGGCGGGTGCAGCAGGTAGTTGGCGGGCGTGAAGAGGAAGGAGCGGTACAGCGCGGGGTCCAGCTTCAGCTCGGCGTCGGGCTCCGTCACCTTGAGCTCCCGGAGCACGGGGCTGAGGCTCACGGGCTCGGTGTCACTGAAGAGCTGGGCGGCCTCCAGCGGCGTTCCGGTGTGCAGGTTCCGGGGCTGGAGCGCGTACAAGGCATTGAGCGCCATGCCGCGCGAGCGCAGCGCCAGGCCGAAGGTCGCGGGCTGGGCGTGCTGCGCCAGCCATTCGTCGGACAGGGGGCGCACCTGCGCGAGCAGGGATTGGACGGAGTGCTCTTCCTCCGGGCCAATGGCGGCGAGCAGCTCCTGCGGCGACAGGGCCCGGCTGTCGAGGAAGCTGTCCACCAGGCTGCCGCGCCAGAAGCCGCGCGCGAGCAAGTCCCGGCTGCGGGGCGAGGGCTCGGGGTGCAGGTGGAAGAAGCGCGCGAGCAGCACGAAGTAGAGCGGGTTCGTCAGCAGCCGCCCGTGGGGGATGCCGGCGTCGCGCTTGAGGAAGACGATGACGCTGCGGAGCGCCGCCTCGGTCTGGAGGAGCGTCTCCGTGAGGTCGTCCTCCTCGCGAAGCTGCTTCTGGAAGTCCTGGGTGAAGTCCAGGCCGCGCACCGCGAGCACCGCGCGCAGCAGCAGGGACTCGTCGATGCGGCCGAAGCCCAGGTCCATCAGGCTGACGGCCAGCGCCTTCAGGTTGGGCAGCCGCGAGCCCGCCGCGCCGCCGTAGAGCGCGTTGAAGACCTCGTCGTCGGTGAGGGGCTTTCCGGCGGTGTTGAGCCGCTTGAAGATGATGCGCAGCGTCTTCTCCTCCGCGGCTTCGACGACGTACGCGGGCATCTGGTACTCGCGCGCCGCCTTGCCCAGGCGGATGGCCGCGCGGACGTGCTCCGGGTTCTTCTCGCGGCCGGGGTAGCGGTCCAGCCAGGCCAGGAGCTGCTCGCTGTCCAGCACCCGGTTGAGCGGGAGCCAGTGCGGCGGAGGCAGTTCGCTGGGGCTGGGCTGGACGATGTCCTGGGCCTCCAGGTCGAAGTAGAGGGTGAAGCCATCCCGGGGGGATGACTCGTGACCCGGGTGCAGGAGGACGGCGGCCAGCGCGGTGATGCGCTGCTGCCCGTCCACCACCCAGAGTGCCTGGCTGTGAGACGGCGCGTCGATGCGCACCGGGCCAAAGCTGACGCTGGCGGCGGGGGCCTCGCGCTTCCAGAAGAGCAGCGTGCCGATGGGATAGCCGCGGTACACGCTGTCGAGCAAGTCCCTCACGTCCCCCGCCTCCCACCGCAGCGGGCGCTGGAAGTGGGGCAGGCGCACCTCACCGCGCCGGACGCGGTCCAGCAGGTCCTCGATGCTGAATGCCGTCGCCTGGGGCCGCCGCGTCAGGGTGGATTGCATGGGCTTGTCTCCGCAGGGCCTGTAACACGCTCCGCCGGGGATGCCCGCCTTGCGTTGCAGGTGCCGGTTGGACAGTGAGGGTGGAATCGTCTGTCTTCACGGAGCGTAAGTGTCCGATTGTGAGCCAGGTCAGGGAGCGTGCTTGACGGCCGCCCGCTCCCCCTTCAACATGCCGTCCACGTTTCCTCCTCGGAGTGAGACGCGGCGGCGGTGATTGCCTCCCCCAAAAGCGACACCGCCGTGGAAGTCCCAGTTGAGCCCCGCGCGCCGCGTTCCCCCTCTCGGCGCGCGGTGGCCCCTGGGATTCCGGATTCACTTCTTGCTCCTGGACGCTGATGACGTGCTGGGGCGCAGGCATGTGTTCCTGTGTGCCTCTCCCGTGGCTTGCGCCGCCCGTCCATCCGAGGACGTCGCGACGGTCGGCCGTGCCTCTGTGGAGGTATGGCCACCGCGCTGGATGCGCAGCCCTACTTCAGCCTCGTCCCGTTTCGGGACGCGCTGGAGTGGGGGAAGCCATGGCCTTGGTGAAGTGCAAGTCGTGTGGGAGTGATGTTGCTGGCAACGCCGCTGCTTGCCCGAAGTGCGGTGCGCCGCCACCTCGCGGTCCGTCGGCGCTCCAGGTGACGTTCCTCGCCCTGGGCGGTCTCGTCTCCCTTTGCTTCTTCGGTACGTGCATGGCCGGGGCGATTGGCGCGGGGAGCAAGGGGGCGGCCCGGCGTGGCGCGACCGCCGAATCCACCCGCGCGGCGACGAACCGTCCCGCGCCGAAGGATGTCGAGCTGCGGTCCCTGCTCGCTGAATACGCTGACAACGAAGTCCGCGCGGACTCGAACTTCAAGAATCACGTCATCCAGACGTCCGGCATCGTCGACGATGTGAAGAAGGACATCCTGGACGCTGTCTACATCACGGTCGGGACCGGCCGACGGTTCGAGATTCCCCAGGTCCAGTGCTTCGTCGCTGATGACCAGGTGAACAAGGCCGCGAACCTGTCCAAAGGCTCGCGCGTCAGCGTCCGCGGCCGGGTGCAAGGGTTGATGATGAATGTCCTCGTGCACGACTGCGAAATCATAGACCTTTGAGCTGTTTGGCGTAACGCATGGGGCCAATGCCAGGGAGGCCGCCCATGGGCTCGCGGCGGTTTCCCTGGTGTGCGGCGTGCCATCGGAAGCAGGGGACGCCGGAGTCGATTGGCGTGTCATGGATGGGAGGCTTTACGCTAGGGCAGTGGCGGCACGCTGATGTTCCCTCGCGAGAAGGGGGCGCCGCGGCCGGGGGCGATCTCCTCGATGGGGCTGGGAGTAGACAATGCGCGCTGGCGTCCTGGTCGTCACATTGATGCTGATGGCCACGGGCTGTGCCTCCACTTCGCCCGCGTCCCGTCAGCAGAGAGGGCAGGGCCAGGGGCTGCCTGTCACGTCCACCCGCCCATGGAATGAGGCCCCGAGTGGCGGCTCTTCACGTGTCGTTGCCGCTGAGCCGCTGGCCCTCTCGGATTCCGATGACGGGGCGAGGCGGAGTCGCCGGCGAGCGCCTCGCGGGGACGGGACGGACGCGGGGGCAAGCTCCGTGGGCGGCATCATGCAGCGTGGCTCCGCGCATGTGGATGCGTGGGATGCCCTGCTCTCGCGTGCGGGTATTGATGCTCAAGACGCGCGCCCGATTGCGGGAGGTTCGTTGCCCCCAATCCAGGCAGCGCGATTGTTGAAAGTGCTGTTGAGCAAGCCGGTCACGCTGGCGCAGTTTCCCGCTCGCCTCGCGGTGGGGCATCTGCTGCGCAGGGCGCTGGAAGAGGGCGAGCTATCGCGCGCCGAGCTGCTGCGTCAGGTCGAGCGCTTCTCCGGTGTCGCGGTGCTTCGGCCTGACGGCTGCCTCGCGTGGGTGCGCAGCGGGAAGACCCAGCAGCGCGTGGCTCCTGTCGAATGGCGAGACGGTGGCTTCCGTGCTCACGGCTTCGAGTTGGGCCGGTTCTACGACGGCCGCACGGGCGTCTACCGGTTGCTGGATGACGCGTTACGAGAAGTGGACGGGCGACCGTTGGCGGATGTCCACGACGACGCGGATTACGTGGGGCGCACGCTGGATGGGGCTGAAGCGGCGTTCGTGAAGCTGGCGCTCTCCGTGGGCCACTTCCTCACCTACCCGCTGGACAGCCTCGCGGCCCTCAAGAATCTGCCCGCGGGTGTGGCGGCGCTCATCGCGTCGTCACCGGAATACTTCGAGCGCTTCCGTTACATGACGCGGGGCGAACAGATTCAGGTCGTCTCCGAACTGGCCACGAACCTCGTGCTCACGACAGGCACCGCTACCGCCACCACGCGCACGGTGACAGGGGCGCTGGCGGGCGCGGACGCCACGGTGCCGGTACTGGCTCTGTCGGCGCAGGGGGCGCTGACCTTCGAGCGCGTGGCTGCACCAGTGGGGCGCGCCGCGGCGGTACTTGGGGGAGGTCCAGGCGCCGTCATCATCCTTCAGCGTGCCAGCACCACGGCGCAGGGCGCGGGGCCCTCCAGGGGGCCGGGACGCTGGGGGCCTGCGAAGGAGTCCATGAAGCCTCCTGCTCGTCGCTACCAGGAGCAGATTTCGGGGCATTCCGCTGATGACGCCTATTGGGTCGGAGGCATGAGTTCGCAGGCGGGGGGCGTGAAGTTCGATGGTTTCAAGGACGGAGTGTTGTTGGAGGCCAAGGGGCCGGGCTACGCGAAGTTCTTCGACGAGTTGGAGCCGAAGGAATGGTTCCTTCATTCTGGAGCCAAGGACCTCGTCAAGCAGGCGGACCGGCAGATCAGGGCGGTCCGGGGCCAAGGGCTCCGGATAGAGTGGCACGTCGCAGAAGCGAAAGCGGCCGCTGCCATCCGAGCGCTGTTGCACGAAGCAGGTGTCGAGGGGGTGAAAGTCCTCCACACTCCAGCCCTCTGAGAGGATGTCCACCATGCCTGGCGAATCGGAGACCGACACAGATAGCTACTATGTGGGGGCGTATTGGGGACCTCGGAAGGAGTCGCCGCGCGAATGCGCCGAGCGCACGGCAACGCTGCTCAACGTGTTGGCTCCGAGCGACCCATTCTTTGCCCAATGGTACAAGCCCACTCGGTCTGTGAAGGAGGCGCACAAGCATCCGCTGATGCCCCCGGATGTGCCCACGCTCGAGGCGCTGTTCCAAAGCGGCGTCAACCGCGAGAAGGGAGGTCCCATTCTCGAAGATCTCGGCTTCACCTTCTGGTTCGGCAACGGCGGAACTGGTGGCGCCAGTGCGGCCCTCAGGATCAAGTGCGGAGACTCTTGTGGGGCGACGCCCAATTCCTGCGTCTTGAAGTTTCCCCGCACGGGACCCAACGCGGAGCGCCTGCTGGACGCGTCGGTGATGGCTCGCATCCTCCGCATGATGGAGACTGCCTGGGCGCCTGATTGGGGGGTGGCTACGTCAGCGAACTTCCGTGAGGCACTCTCGGAGGAGGGCTCGACGGGGACCTTCGTCGGTTGGGTCACGTACCTGTCGCGGCATCGTGGGGCTGTGCCTCCGCTCCCGGCTCCAATTCGCATCGAGCCTGTCGACAAGGCAGGTTCGCTCGTCATCCTCACCCCAGAAAAGCCATTGGCGAGCAGACCCGAGCATGTCGCGCTTGGCAGACGCGCAGGTGAACTGCTGACCCGGGCGGGCCTCTTGAGTCCCGTCGTGACGCTTTGAGCCACAGGACACTGAGATGCCGTACGCCCCTCGAGGGAGTAGGCGCACGTCTGTCCTGGGGTTTCCTGTCGTTCTGGCGAAGGTGATGCGCAGTGTCGCTTGCGAGGCCGGTGGCATCGGCGGAGAGTCGGCTCCTCCCTGGAGGACCCTTGCCCGTCGCCACCTTCATCCTGCCCGCATCGCTCGCGTTCCAGTTGCTGTCCGGGGCCGCACCCGCCGCGAAAACGGCGCCGAAGCCCGCCCCGGCGAAGCCCGCCGCCACCGCGAAGGCCGCGGCGCCCGCTTACTCGCAGGCCACCGCGGAGAAGCTCATCGGGCCCGCGCTCACGGACGGCCGCGCCTATGCGCGGCTCGCGGAGCTGACGGATGGCATCGGGCCGCGCTTGTCGGGTTCGGAAGGCGCCGAGGCCGCCGTGCAGTGGGCCCTGCGGACCTTCAAGGCGGACGGCGTGAAGGCCTGGCTGGAGCCCGTGAAGGTGCCGCACTGGGTGCGCGGCGAGATTTCCGGCGAGGTGCTCGCCTCCGAGCGCACCCGCGGACACCCGCTGGCGCTGCTGGCCCTGGGCGGCAGCCCGCCGACGGCCCCCGAGGGCATCACCGCCGAGGTGGTCGAGGTGACGTCCCTGGAGCAGTTGGAGTCGCTGGGCGCGGCGGTGAAGGGGAAGCTCGTCTTCTTCAATCACACCATGGCGGTGCCGTCCGACTACGGTCGCTTCGCGGGCCTGCGCTCGCGGGGACCGGCGGTGGCCGCGAAGCACGGCGCGGCGGGGGCGCTGGTCCGCTCGCTGGCGACCGCGTCGCTGCGCACGCCGCACACAGGCGCGACGAATTTCTCCAGTGACGGCCCGCGCATCCCGGCCGCGTCCGTGTCCACCGAGGACGCGGACCTGCTCCACCGTCTGCTGACGGGCGGCCCGGTGCGCGTGAAGCTGTCGCTGGGCAGCTCCGAACTTCCGGACGCGGATTCGTCCAACGTCATCGCGGAGATTCGCGGGCGGGAGAAGCCGCAGGAAATCGTGCTCATCGGCGCGCACCTGGATTCGTGGGACGTGGGCACGGGCGCGCATGACGACGGCGCGGGCGTGGTGATGGTCATGGAGGCCGCGCGCCTCATCGCGAAGCTGCCGCAGGCGCCCCGGCGCACGGTGCGCGTGGTGCTCTTCATGAACGAGGAGAACGGCCTGCGCGGTGGGCGCGCCTACGCGGAGGCGCACGCGGCGGAGCTGCCCCGGCACGTCGGCGCGCTGGAGATGGACGCGGGCGGTGGACGGCCCGTGAGCATCAGCGTGCGCGCGGGGGAGGATGGACAGGAGCTGCTGCGCCCGTGGATGCCGCCGCTGACCGCGCTGGGCGTGACGCAGTTCGCTTCGCGAGAGGCGGGCGGGGCGGACATCAGCCCGCTGCTGCCCGCGCGAGTGCCCTTCTTCGGCGTGGAGGTGGACAGCAGCCGCTACTTCGACGTCCACCACACGGAGGCGGACACGCTGGACAAGGTGGACCCCCAGGACCTGGCGCGCAGCACCGCCGCCGTGGCGTGGATGACGTACGCACTGGCGGAGATGCCCGGGACGCTCGCTCGCCCCGAGGCGCCCGCGCCGCGCGCGCCCGCCGCCGCGCCCGCGCCGCAGTCGAAGACTCTGGGAAACTGAGAGCGCTCTTCCGTGCGTCCCTCGTGTCTCCGAGGGGCGCCGTGACGCTTGGGTACGGCGGGCATTGCTGTTCAGATGCCCGGCCATGTCGACCGACTCGAAGGCCACCGCGACCCAGGCCCTGCTCTCCCTGTGTCAGGACCGCATGCGCTGGCGGACGGAGCTGACTCCGGAGCGGGTGAAGGACCTGCTGTCCCAGGGCGCGGACGTTCACGGCCGAGGCGACTACGGCTCCACGCCGCTGCACTTCGCCGTGCTCGCGCCCTATCAGCGAGAGCACCCGCTCCCCAGCGTCGACGTGGTGCGAACCCTGCTCGAGGCGGGGGCCGACCCGAACGCACGCGATGACCACGCCCAGACGCCACTGCTGCGAGCCCTTCCCTATGACAAGGACTCCGCCGAGCAGGAAGAACGCGCGCTCGAAATCATGAAGGTGCTCCGCTCGGCGGGAGCGACGGCTTCATCCGACATCCAGGACGCCGGCGGCGCCGCGTTCCGCATGGGCGGTCTTCGCGTCTATCAGGAGCTGCTCGATGCGGGCGCTCCCATCAATGCCCGCGACGGAGTCGATGCCACCCCGCTTCACCAGGCCGCCTCCTACGGACATGTGTCCATCGCGGAGGTGCTGCTCAGCCGGGGCGCCGAGGTGAACGCCCTCGACGGGCTCGGCCGCACGCCGCTGGGCGCTGTCCTGCGCGCGCGAGCGAACCGCTGGCTCAAGGACCCGAAGCGCATCGCGGAATTCCAAGCCCTCGGCGCCCTGCTGGAACGCGCGGGAGGCCAGCCCCGCGTCCCCTTCGCCCGGAGCGAGGACCCGTTCGCGCCCTTTCCCATCGACATGGCCGCACTGAGCGCCGCGGCACCGGACGGCAAGCTCTCCTTCACGCATGACGTCGGGTCCGCCCAGGAGTTCGCCACCGGGCTCCACGGCTACGGTGAGCCCGAGAAGCCGCTGGACTACCTCGCCGCGCTGCGGAGCGTGCTCGATGCGCCACCCCGGCACGTCCGACTCCAGGGACCGTTGACCTTGAATCGTCCGTTCTTCCACCACGGCGACCTGGAGGTGGACGGTCACCTCGACATCCAGCGGCCCTTCGCCGTGACGGGCAACCTCATCGTTCACGGTGTGCTGCGGGACTGTGGCAACGACTCGCTCATCAACGTGTTGGGCGACGTGCGCTGCCACGCGCTGTACACCGACGGGGAACTCAACGTCCGGGGCGACATCCACGCAAGAGACGTGGTGCTCGGCTATTACAACGACCACGTGCTGTCGGCAGGAGCCATCCACGCGCGCGTCGTCATCGAGGATGACCACAGCGTCGACGCCTCGGTCCACGCTCAGCATCACTTCGACATGGATACGTATCAGCAGGGCTACGGTGACGGCGTGAGCGAGCGTCTGCGCGAGCTGTTCGTCGACGAAGTCTTCCAGGAAGACGAGGACGGGCAGCTCGACAGGGGGGAGGTCTTCTACCGGATCCGCGAAGGACTGCCCCTCTTCCGCGCGTAACGTCACGGCCTCTTGCATGCGTTCAGGGCATGCGGCGCTGGCGTCGTACGGGTGACGCTGGACGCCGCGGGGAGTGGCCGCCGCGGCGCCTCGTGGCGTATGTCTGGCTTCGGTTGTGCTGACCACGGCAGGTGGGAGGGCTCTCCATGAGGAAGCAAGGCAAGCGTGTTCCGGGGCTGAAGTGGGTCATCGCCGCGTTCGTCCTGGCGGGGTGTCGTGGCGCTGGAGAAGAAGTGCCCTCATCACCGGAGGCCCGGCTGTCGCTGAAGGAAGGGCAGGTGCTCGGCCCGGCCTGTGCCGGTGAGCAGAATGCCTGCCCGGAAGGGCTCCAGTGTGCCTCGTTCAATCTGGGTTCGGGCCCGGAGCTCCGCTGTGTCCAGTCGCCGCAGATTTGCGACCTGTTCCAGTGCAGCAGCGGTCAGTGTCTGGTGATGGAGAGCTACCCGCTCCAGATTCGTTGCAGCGGCTCCTGAAGCCTACGGCTCCGCGGCGCGGGCTGGCCGGTGCTTGCCGCGCAGGTGCTGTTCGGGCAGCAGCAGCGTCACCAGCAGCGCCGCCACGGCGATGAACACGGCGACGTGGTACACGGCCGCGACGCCGCGCGTGAAGGCTGTCTTCAACGCCCGGTCCGCGGCATCCACCGCCGCCAACGCCTGACGCTCCGCCGCGTCCAGCTTCGCCTGGGCCTCCGGCGTCGTCGCCACGCGTCGCCGCTCCGCCTCGAACTCCGCGCGCAGCCGAGCCTTCACCTCGGCCGGTTGGAACACCTGTCCGGTGGGGCCGCCTTCGCCGCTGACGCCCGGGGTCGCCTGCCGCAGCTCGGCCCGCACGGAGGCGGGGAGGGCGTCAGTGGCCTGGGCCATCCCCGTGCGCAGCTCCGAGGTCAGCGTGGACGCGAACACCGTGCCCAACAGCGCCACGCCGATGGTCATCCCCAACTGCCGGAAGAAGGTGGCCGCCGCGGTGGCCACGCCAATCTGGCTGGGCGGCACCGCATTCTGGATGACCATCGTATAGATGGGAATCGACGGCCCCAGGCCCAGGCCCACCAGCACCATCTTCACCGTCACCTCGGCCTGGGTGGAGTCGGGTGTCAGCGTGAAGCCCATGATGGCGAAGCCGGCAATCAGCAACACCATGGAGCCCAGCATCAGCGCCTTGTAGCGGCCCATCCGGGACACGAGCTGTCCGCTCAGCACGTTCCCCGTCACCACGCCCAGCGTCAGCGGGACGATGGTCAGCCCCGAGCGCGTCGCCGACAAACCCACCACGTTCACCATGAACAGCGGCAGGAAGACGACGCCCGACAGGAACGCCGCGCCCACGATGAACACCGCCGCGTTGCCCGCGCTGAAGGCCCGCAGCCGGAACAGCTTCAAGTCCAACAGGGGTTCGGGCGCGCGCGACTCCACCCGCAGGAAGGCCACCAGCCCCACGGCCGCCAACGCGAACAGGCCGAGGATGCGCCATGAGCCCCAGGCCCATGCGCCACCGTCGCCCTGACCCAGGCTGAGCGCCAGCAGCAGCGGCACCACCGCCAGCGACAGGGTGAATGCGCCCAGCAGGTCCAGCCCGCCGCGCGCCTCGCGGTGGGGCTTCAGCTTCGGCATGCGCGACAGCACCAGCGTCAGCGCCACCGCCCCCACGGGCAGGTTGATGAAGAACACCCAGTGCCAGCCCAGGTGGTCGGTGATGAAGCCGCCCACCAGCGGACCCACGACGCTGGACAGGCCGAACATGGCGCCGAAGAGGCCCTGGTACTTGCCGCGCTCTCGGGGCTCGAAGAGGTCCGCCACCACCGCCAGCGCGGCGGTGAACAGGGCCGCGCTGCCCAGCCCCTGCACCGCGCGGAAGAGGATGAGCGCCACCGTGGAGCGCGCCGCGCCGCACAGGAAGCTGCCCGCGAGGAACACGAGGATGCCCGCCGCCAACACCGTGCGCCGGCCGAGCAGGTCCGACAGCTTCCCCCACACGGGCACCATCAAGGTCGACGCGACGAAGTAGGACGTCGTGAGCCACGGGTAGAGCGAGGCGGGGATGCGCAGGTCCGCCTGGATGGCCGGCCCCGCGGTGGCGACAATCGTCTGGTCCAGCGCGGCGAGCAGCAGCCCCAGCACCGCGCCCGTCATCGTGAAGACCTTCTGCGAGCGTGTGAACACCGGCGGCGCGGTGGGCGAAGCATCGGCGGAGGCGTGGGCGGCGGACGGGGCCATGTGTCGCGGTGGCCGCCCGGGACAGGGGCGCCAGGGGGAAGGTGGGGACGTTCCTAGCAGACGGCCACCCGCCGTGGCGCGTGGACCTTCTGGGATTCCCGTGGCGCCGCAAGATTGCGTTCATCCCCGGCGCGGGGAGCGGTGGGGTTGGAAGAAAGCCTTCATTCGGCAAGGGCTTCACGTCGGGTGGTGGAGCCAGTCTACGCTGCGGGCGTCCAATCCCAGACGTCGCGAGAGGCAGGACGCGACGCGTTCCCCGGACAACACCCCATGCATCGAACTCGAGCCCTGGCACTGACCGCGTTGCTGGCTGTTTCACTTTGCGCATGTGATGACCCGGATGACCCGGGGCCGTCGGATGCGGGCTCGCTGGATGCGGGTTCAGGGGATGGCGGCGAGCCAGACGGGGGCGCGCCCGACGCCAGCTCAGGCGACGCCGGCCCGTTCCTCTCCGAGGAGCCGCTGTGGGAAGTGCGCCACGACCCCGCCTACGCCCAGGGCTGCTTCGGACGCGCCATCGCGCTGGGCGACGTGAATGGTGACGGCCAGCGGGACCTGATTGTCGCCGCGCCGCCGTGCCTCACCACCACGCGAGACCCGGGGCAGGTGTCCATCTTCGCGGGCGAGGCGCCGTACTTCTCCACGCAGGGCGTGACGACGGTGATGGACTGGCACAACACGAACTCACGGACCAGCGGCAACCGGATGGTGGTCTTCACGGGTGACGTGGATGGGGACGGCCATGCGGACGTGCTGGTCTCCGGCCAGTACGGGGCGCTCGTCTTCAAGGGACAGGCGGACCTGAGCGCCGTCTTCGCGGCGCCCGCGTTCGTCGTGCCCGGAGGCGGCATCTACAACAACGCCGTCTTCGCGGACGTGAACGGTGATGGCCTGGATGACGTGGTCAGCGTGCGAGGCACCCAGGTGTCCGTCTTCCTGGCCACGCCCAACGCGCCCGGCGGGCCCTTCACCTTGGCGGAGCGCTCGCAGCCGCTCTACGCCACGGCGGTGCGGCGCGCGGGCGACTACGACGGGGATGGCGCGCAAGACCTGCTGCTGCTGCGAGGCAGCGTCATCGCGGACGCCCTCACGCTTGTTCGTGGCTGCAAGGCGGATTCGACGGAACCGTGTGACGGGGCGCTCATGACACAGCCCCTCTGGGACGTGAACACCCTGTCCCTCAGCCTTGTCCCGGACATGAACGGTGACGGCGTCCCCGAGCGCTTCACGGGGCCGGGTGGCGGCACGGTGCGGCTCCACCTGTCCGAGGCGGGCGGCTACTCCGAGACGCCCATCTGGTCGGCCATGGGGGACCCCGTCTTCGCGGGCTTCGGGTCCACCATTGTCCCCGTGCGTGACATGGATGGTGACGGCGCGGGCCACGACTTCGTGGTGAGCGCCGACGGGCGGCTCTATCTCTATACACCCGAGCAGGGCGTCTCCGCGGACCTGCGCCCCGTGTGGGCCTGGCCGCGCGCGGAGCGCCTGCCGCCGAACTACGAGGGGTTCAACCGCTTCACGGTCCTCGCGCCCGGGGACCTGAATGGGGACGGGTACGCGGACCTCGTCGCGGGCGTGGCGCCGCCCGTGGGGCTCGTCGACGGGCCCGCGGGTCGCGTGGTCATCCTGGGTGGGGGGAAGGTGCCCGCGTCGCCCGCGTCCCCACCGAGCCTGCCGACCGTGGCGGGGTGTGGCCTGACGGTGGATCCAGAGCACGGACTGCCGGACCTCGCCGTGGACGCGGACGTGCTGGCCCGTTCGCTGTACGTGGAGCGCCGCACCTTCGCCGCGGACTCCTGCGAGATGCTGGAGGGCTGTGTGGCGGGGCCCGGCGAGCGGCGCCTGCTGCGCTTCAGCACGTCCATCCAGAACTTCGGTTCGGCGGCGGCCTCGGTGCCGCTCTCGGATGTGCGCCCGGACCTCTATGTCTGGGATGAGTGCCACGGGCACGAGCACCTGACGAACTTCGCCCAGTACGCGCTGCGGGACGCGCAGGGTAACGAGGTGGTCGAGGGCCGCAAGCAGGGCTTCTACCTGGTCGACTATCACCGCCAATGCGACGACGCCGCGCCCGTCTTCTTCCCCTCGGACCGGATGAGCATCTCCCCGGCTGGACGGACATCTACGTGGCGGACATCCCCTGCCAGTGGATTGACATCACCGGCCTGGCGGACGGGACGTACTCCCTGCGCGTGGGCGTGGACGAGCAGGACATCATCGAGGAGGCGGACGTGCACCCCAACGAGGCCCTCCTCAACGTTCACATCCAGGGAGACTCGGTGACGGTCCTGCCATAGTTCCATTCCTGGGACGCCGAGCCTCCGACCTGGCACGGCGTCCCAAGTGGCAGGCGTGTGAAAGCCGGCGGCCGCTCCTGTGGCCGCACGTCGCACGGTGGGTCCGCGCCCCCCAGAGGGCGCACCTACACCGTCAGACGGGGCGTGCCCTCGCTCCCAGGCGATTCCAGGATTTCATCACACGGTATTTGCACCGAGGGAATGTCGCGTGCAATCACCCGTTCCGGGGCGCGTATCCAGGTGGCCGTGGGACAGGTGTGCCCGGGCGAGACGTGCCAAAGCGGCGGAGAGGTCCTTACGTGAGCATCCGGGTCGATGTGTGGGAGGGGGCGCGTATCGCGCTGTTCTCGCTCCGTTCCAACCGTCTTCGGACCGTCCTGACGACGGTGGGGATTGGCGTGGGCGTGTGCACGCTGCTGGCCATCGTCGGCATCATCCAGGGCATCAACCGCTCGTTCGAGGACCAGCTCGCGAACATCGGCGCCAACACGCTCCAGATTTCCAAGTTCCCCTGGACGCTCAACGGCGACTGGTGGACCTACCGCAACCGCAAGGACCTGACGGCGGACCTGGTGCCACCCATCCTCAAGGCGTCCGAGCACGTGCTGGCCGCCGCGCCGCTCTTCTTCCAGCGCGTGGAGGGCCGCTTCCTGGACCGGAAGGTCGGCTCGGTGGTGGTGGTGGGCACCACGCCGGACTACGCCACCGTGTCGTCCTTCGATTTGGAGCGGGGCCGCTTCCTCACGGACGCGGACGTGGACAACCGCGCGCCGGTGGTCGTCATTGGCGCGGAGCTGACGCGCACGCTCTTCCCGGGACTGAACCCGGTGGGGCAGCGCATCCTGCTGGAGGGCAAGCCCTTCCGCGTGGTGGGGACGCTGGAGCCCAAGGGCACCATCCTGGGTGAGAATCAGGACCTGGTGGTGATGATTCCCTTTCGCAGCTTCCTGTCCACGTTCGGCAAGAAGCGCTCGCCCAACATCGCGGTGGCCGTCACCTCGCCGGAGCACGCGCCGCAGGTGGTGGACCGGCTCACCGCGGTGCTGCGGCAGCATCGGAATACGCCCCCGGGCATGCCAGACGACTTCGCCATCAACCGGCCCGACCAGTTGGCCAACATGTACTCGCAGCTCACGGGCGCGCTCTACGCCGTGGCGGTGGGCGTGGGCCTCATCACGCTGCTGGTGGGCGGCATCGGCATCATGAACATCATGCTGGTGTCGGTGCGCGAGCGGACGCGGGAGATTGGCGTGCGGCGGGCCCTGGGCGCGCGCAAGCGCACCATCATCCTCCAGTTCCTGATGGAGGCCTCGTGCGTGTCGGCGCTGGGCGGGACGATGGGCACCATCGTGGGCCTGGGCCTGGCGCGCATCGTGTCATTGATTACGCCCCTGGCGGCGGCGGTGGAGCCGCTGACGGTGGCGGCGGGCGTGGGGTTCGCGGCGGCGGTGGGGTTGCTGTTCGGCATCTGGCCGGCGGCGCGGGCGGCGAACCTGGACCCGGTGGAAGCGCTCCGCCACGAGTGACGGGAGACGGCGGCGATGATGGCATTGTTGGACACCCTGCGGCTGGCGTTTGGAACCCTGAGCTCCAACCTGCTGCGCTCCTTCCTGACGTTGTTGGGCATCGTCATTGGCGCCACCACCGTGGTGGCGATGATGGGGCTCATCGAGGGGCTTCGCATCCATGTGAACGAGAGCATGTCCGAGCTGGGCTCGGACTGCTTCCAGGTGCAGCGGCTGCCCTTCGGCAGCAACCTCTCCCTGGCGGAGCTGGCGCGGCGGCCCCGGTTGAACGAAGCGGACCTGGCCGCCATTCGAATCCAGCCGTCCGTGCTGCGCGCGGCGGCGGAGGACTCGCGGGGCGGGCAGAAGGTCAGCACGCGGGAGCGTGAGTCGCGCGCCAACGTGAATGTGTGGGCCGGCACGCCGGAGTACTTCCAGACGAACTCGGTGGCGGTGGAGCTGGGGCGGCCCTTCACCGACGCGGAGTACCTGGATGGCCGGCGCGTGGCGGTGATTGGCCAGGACCTGTCCGACACGCTGTTCCCGGCGATGAACCCGCTGGGGCGCGAACTCCGCGTGATGAACCGCACCTTCGTGGTGATTGGCACCTTGAAGAAGCGCGGCGGCTTCATGGGCGGTGGCAGCCAGGACAACCAGGTGATGATGCCGCTGTCGGCCTTCCGTCCCCTGTTCGGCGTCCGGGACTACCGGGTGAGCATCCAGGCCCGTTCGTCCGAGATTCTCCAGCAGGCGCAGGATGAGGTGACGCTGCTGATGCGGCGGCGCCACAACCTGAAGCCCCTGGAGGAGGATGACTTCTTCGTGTTCTCCAACGAGAGCGCCACGGAGATGTTCAACAGCCTCACCAAGGTGATTTCCGCGGCCAGCTTCGGCGTGTGCATGCTGTCGCTGCTGGTGGGCGGCATCGGCATCCTCAACATCATGCTGGTGGCCGTGACGGAGCGGACGCGAGAGATTGGCGTGCGCAAGGCGCTGGGCGCGAAGCGGCGGCGCATCCTCGCGCAGTTCGCCGTGGAGGCGGTGGTGCTGTCCCTGGTGGGCGGCCTGCTGGGCGTGGGGCTGGGCGTGGGCCTGGCGCACCTGGCGCGGTGGATGGTGGGCCTGCCCGCCGAGGTGCCGGCCTGGGCCGTGCTGCTGTCGCTGGGAATGAGCAGCGGCGTGGGCCTGGTGTTCGGCATCTACCCGGCCGCGCGCGCCGCGAAGCTGGACCCGGTGGAGGCGATGCGCGCGGATTGAGCCGGAACGCGGCGTCTGGACATGAATGGGGCCTCGGCCGCGCGGTGCGGACGAGGCCCCAGGTGTTTCAGCCCGCGTGGCTTACGGACACGGGGTGCCGCAAATCAGTTCGCCGGTGATGGGGTGCTTCCAGCAGGGCGGCTGACAATCCTCGGCGGAGGCCGTGGCGGGCGTCATGACAACTCCCAGGCCCAGCACGGCGGCGGCGGCGGTGAGGACGACGGCGATTCGGAGGTGCTTGCGAGCAGTCATTGCGGTCTCTCCAGTGGCGGTGTCCATGCTGCGAGGCGCAGTGTGGGGTCGGGGTCTGACAATCACAATGCGCCACGTGTCACGCGCGCGGCGTGTGTGTTGTGAAAGGACTGACCCAGACGCGGCGCGCGTGTGAAACAGAATGGGCGGAACTATCGCGTGTGTCCATCGGGACGCGGTCCGCCGCCTGCCCATTGGTAGCCCAGCGCGGCGCCCGCGCCGATGAAGCCCAGGCCGATGAGCTTGCGAGCGGCCCCTCCGCGTGCGCTGGGTTTGGACAGCTTCACCAGGACTTCGTGCGTGATGACGGCCAGCAGCGTGCCCGCCGCCGCGCCCGCGAGCGCGCCCACGTAGGCGCGTCCGGTGTGCTGGCTGCGGCCGAAGGCGAGCTCCCCCAGGCCCCACGTCCCGAGCGCTGCCAGCGGCGGGGTCAGCACCAGCCCTCCGCCAAAGGCCACGGTCTCCAGCTCCATCCAGCGTTCGGGGCTGGGGGCCGCGGGGCGGAAGAAGAGGAGCCGCGAGGGCATGGCGCCCAGGAGCATCCCCGCCGCCGTCTGCGAGGCGGTGGCGGCCACGCGGGTGTCTCCGCCCACGCGGCTGGCGCCCCACACGCCGGCCACGGGCAGCACCGCGAACGCGGCGTGTGTCACGGCCGCGCCCGTTGGCAGCGGCACGTCCTCGGGTTCGACGTAGGTGGCGACGGCCGCACGTTGGGGTGCGTCCCCGGTGGGGTCGAAGTACCGTCCGGCGGGGGCGGTCTCCCGGAGGGGGGCATCCGCGCTGGCCGCGTGGGCACCGAGGCTCAGCAGGGAGCCCAGCAGCGCGCTCGCGGCGAAGGGGCTTCTTCGGAGAGAGGACACGCGGGGGAAGGTGGTCATGCGCGACGCGTGCATCCAGCCTCCGCGCGGGGCTTTCACCCAGGGGCGCGGTGGGATGTCGTCCGTGAAACATCGGCAGGTGCGCGCCTGACTCCGGGCGCTTAGCTTCCGGCGGTGAAGCTCGCCTGGCTCTTGCCCGTGGTGTTCCTCGCCGCTGGGTGTGTCGCTCCCAATCACCGTCATGACCTGCGGCTGCGCGAGTTGCCGGGGACCAGTCCGGAGGCGCGCTCGCTCGCGTTCTTCCAGTCCCTGGGCGTGGCGCTGGTGCCGGGCCACAGCGCGGAGTTGGTGGAGAACGGCTACATCTTCGATGCCATCGAGGAGGAGATTCTCGCGGCGCACTCCAGCATCCACCTCACCAGCTACATCTGGCGGCCTGGGGAGCCGTCGGACCGGCTGGTGCGGGCGTTGACGGCGCGGCGGCCCGGCGTGGCGTGCCGCGTGCTCGTGGACCCGCTGGGCAGCGTCAACTTCGAGGCGGTCATCCCCGCGCTGGCGGCCACGGGGTGTGACGCGCGCTACTTCCGTCCCATCCAGGGGGACTTCGCGGCCCTGGAGGCCACGCGCCTGCGGGCACGGAATCACCGGAAGATGGTGATTCGGGACGGCGAGGTGGGCATCACCGGCGGCTGGGGCATCTGGAAGAGCTGGATGGGGAACGCGCAGAGCGAGGCGTACTGGCGCGACATGAACATCCGCGTGGCGGGCCCGGCCGTGCGGGAGATGCAGGTCGCCTTCGCGCAGAACTGGCAGGAGGCGGGCGGTGACTTCCTTCCCGCGACGGACTTCCCGGAGCCGCGCTACGCGGGGGACGCGCGTGCGGGCTTCGTGGCCAGCACCGACAACCGCTTCGTGTCGGACGCGCGGCGGATGACGTTGCTCACCATCGCGGCGGCGACGAAGCGGCTGTGGATCGCCAACTCGTACTTCATTCCCTCCGACGCCATCAGCGACATGTTGCTGGAGAAGGTGAAGCAGGGCGTGGACGTGCGGGTGCTGGTGCCCGGGCGGCACCACGACGTCGCGCCCGTGCACGCGGCGCAGCGGGCGTCCTATGCGCGCCTGCTGGAAGGCGGCGTGCGCATCTGGGAGTACGAGCTGTCCATGATGCACTCCAAGACGATGCTCGTGGATGACTCCCTGTCCGTCGTGGGCTCCACCAACATGGACCCGCTGGCGTTGACGACGTTGGAGGAGTGCTCGGTGGTGGTGGAGGATTCGACGCTGGCCGCGCAGCTCGCCGCGTCCTTCGAGAAGGACCTGCGCCACTCCCGGGAGATTCATTGGAGCGGGTGGAAGCGGCGGGGCCTCTTGCAGAAGCTGGGCGAGCAGCTCCCCTGGTTCATCGGAAGTTTTCTCTGAGTCAGGGCGCCACGCTCGGAGCGCATGGGGCGGAGGTGGTAAAGAGCCGGCATGGCTCGCGCACGTCCGACCTCGCCCCGGTGCCCCTCCTGTAACGCGCCCTTCGCGCTCACGGAGGGCCAGGCGCTGTACACCTGCGGCTACTGCAACGCCTCCATCGACACGCGGGGCGCGACGGCGCCGCGGCCCTCCTATGAGGCCCCCACCGTCGACAGCGGAGGCATCCCGGTGGGGGTGATTCAACTGGGGGCCATTGGCGCCGTCGTCGCGCTCTTCTTCGTGGGGGTCGCGGTCTTCCTCATCTCCGCTCCGGATTCCCCGTCCAGCGGGGGCCCCCTCCCCGTGGGCGGGACTGCCCCGTCTCCCGTCGTGGCGCCGCCGCCGGTGGTGGCGCAGAAGTCGAAGTTCCAGTGGGACTCCACGGGCCTTCCCCTGCTGGTGGACCTCAATGGGGACGGGACGGACGACATCGTCGGGCGCATCCGCCGGCTCGTGCCCAACACCGGTGGGATGGACATCCGGTCGAAAGCGGCCGCGTTCGATGGAAAGTCGCTCGAGCTGCTCTGGGAGCTGGAGCTCCAGGGGGAGCTCGCGGAGCTGTACAGCACGGTCCACTTCGCTCATCAGGGCGGGCGCGTGGTGGTGAGTACGCCCGACGCGGTGTTGCTCCTCGAGCCGGCCACGGGCAAGCAGCTCGGAAAGGTGGCGCTCTCCGACAAGCCGAAGCGGCTCTGCGTCCCCGAGGGCGACGCCGAGTCCGTCTGGGTCGAGGTCGCGGATGAGCGCAACCTCCTGCTCAACACGGCGACGACGGCCGCCCGGCCCGTCATCGAGCCTCCGCCCTCCTGCGGGGTGCCCAAGTGGAACAGCCGCGAGGACTGCTTCATCACGACGGCTCGGAAGAGCCCCGTTCCTTGTCTCAACCCGCGCGGGGTCCCCGCTGTCCCCGGCTTCCGCGCGGAGCATGTCTACAAGTGGCAGGGCCTGGATGTCGTCATGGGGTCGCGGAATCCTGGCAGCCGGATGCCCATGACGGCGGTGTTCGAGCCGGGCGCGAAGGCCCCGCTGTGGGTCGAAGGCGTCGGTGACATGGACCCCAAGAACGTGAAGGAGTCCGTGGTGGACACCCTCTCCTTCTCCGAGGACGCGCTCTTCATGGTCTACGGGTTGAAGCAGGGGGGCGAGCAGCTCGTGCGCAGGGACCTGCGGACCGGGCGTGTGGGTTGGGACGTCCCTGTACCGAACAGCACGAGCGGCTCGGGGACCTCGGCGTTCAAGCATCACGGCGGGCGCGTCTTCGTGCCCCACTGGGTGTGGCTGGATATCTTCGACGCGAAGACGGGCAACCTGGTGGGCACCCTGGGCGCGTGGTGACGTCGTAGAGTCCCGGGCCATGGAGACCCGGCAGGTGGTGGAGCGGGCCGTCGTGCGCGAGGCGCGGCCCGAGGATGACGCGGTGGTGGGGGACCTGTTGGTGGAGGCCTTCCTCACCCAGTACGCGAAGAAGCTCCCGGAAGTTGTTTACGGCGAGGAGCGCAAGCGGGAGCTGCGGGACGTCGCGTCCCGACGCAAGGTGGCCACCGTGCTGGTGGCCGAGGTGGACGGGCAGGTGGTGGGCACCGTCGCCCTCTTCAAGCCCGGTGCTCCAGACACCGAGGCGTGGCTGCCCAACGCCGCCGATCTGCGCGGCCTGGCCACCGCGGTGAGCCACCACGGCGCCGGCCTGGGCCGGCCGCTGCTGGACGCCGCCGAGGCCCGGGCCCGCGAGTGGGGCGTGGACGCCGTGTGCCTCCACGTCCGCCGGGGCGCCGTGGGCGTGGCGCGCATGTACATGCGGCGCGGCTACGCGCGCGAACCGGTGGGCGACCTGGACCTGCCCACCGTGTTCCTGGAAGCCTACGTGCTGCGCTTCAAGAAGGACTGACTCAGGCGCGCAGCGGCAGGGTGAAGGCGAGCTGGAAGCGCGTCCCCGCGTGCTCCGGCCGGACGGTGGCGGTGACATGCACGCCGCGCCCGCCGCTGTCCGTGGCCACCAGCTCGCCGCGAAGCTGGCCGTTCTCCGTGGCGCCCTGGAAGAGGAACACCTCCGCGGCCTGCGAGAAGATGGCGTTCACGTCGTCACCCGCGGCGCTCGCGGGGAGCTGGTCTCTCACCCAGGTGGCGAAGCGGACGATGCGCCCGGTGAGGAGCTGCGCGGGCAGCGGCACCGCGTAGCCGCCGCCGAACACCGTGGGCGCGGCGGCCAGCAGCACCGCGTCCGCGTTGCGCCCGCTGCCCAGGCCCAGGATGCCGCGCGCCTCCAGCCGCGCCTGCGCCCGGATGGGCAGGAAGTGCTCGGTGGGGACGGACAGCCCGCCCTGCAGCTCCCAGGTGGCGGGCGCGCGCAGGCCGCCCGACTGGCCCATGATGCGCGCGAAGGCGCCGGAGTCCCGGAAGCTGGCCGCGAGCATCGCCGCCACCGCGAGCGCGGGGCTGGTGAAGCTCACGCGCCGGGCCACGCCGCGGCCCTCGCTGGCCACCGCCACGCGGTTGATGACGGCGCACAGCCAGCGCGAGCCCTCGTCCTGGCGCAGCTCCGTCCACGCCTCGGGGACGTGCTCGCGCTCCTCCTCCAGCGCCAGGGCCAGCTCCGCCGGCGCCACGCCGAGCAGCGACGCGGGCACCGCCGCCACCACGGGGAGTTGGGCCTGCTCGCCCAGCGCCGCGAGCCGGGCCAGGAGCGCCGTGTCGTCGGTGGCGTCCAGGATGAAGAGGGCGTCGGGGCGCTCGAAGGGCTCGGCGGCGAGGGCGCCGCGCACCGCGTCCAGCAGGCCGGGGCCCGCCACGTCCAGCACCTCCAGCGCGATGCCCGAGGACGCGGGCGCCTGGTCCAGCAGCCACTTGAGGCCCCGCCACGCGGACTCCAGGCGGGCCACGGGCTCGGCGGCGAGCAGGTCCTTCGCGGTGAGCAGGAGGGCTTCTTCCACCAGGCTTCGCGCCGTCTGCCGCGACACGGCGGCGGGCGAGGCGGAGGGCGCGGGCGCGGAGGGCACGCGCGGGTTGATGGCGCGCAGGAAGGCATCCACCGCACGGGAGGCGGCGGCGGGCGAGCCGGCTTCGGCGCGGTTGAGGAGCGCCTCCACCAGGTCATCGCCGGATTCGGTGGGCGCGGCCGGGGCGGCGGCGAGGGGCGGCGTGGCGGCGGCGCGGAGGGCCTCCGCGACCGCGTCCGGCAGGCGACCCGGGCCGGTGATGGTGGCCACGCGGGTGGCGGCCTCCTCGGGCGTCAGGGTGCCCAGCGGGTCCGTGCCAGAGAGGGCTTCATACAGGTGGTGCAGCTCGCGCAGCACGGTGACGTGGGTGATGACCCCCGCGAGGCTGAAGTCGCGCAGCTTGTCGAAGGACAGCTCGACGGTGCGTGTGTCGCTGGCCCCGAGCCGGTCGGGGACGGTGACGCGGAGGTTGGCGGCGGCGCGCGTGAGCTCCTCGTTGAAGGTGTGGACGTTGAGCGCGAAGCGCCGCCCCGTGGGCGTCGCGGAGGTGGCTCCCGCCACCAACCACCGTACGCGCGCGTTCGCTGCACTGCCTTCAGTCTGGCTCATGGTCCCGCGTCCCCTCTCATCGTGGAGGCCGCTACGTTAGCGCGCCCGCACCCACTGTGACGCGCGAGCCTCCAGGGGGCCGGATGAAGGTGATGGCACGAGCCGCCCCGGCCCCGCATGGGCGGCTCGCGCAGTCTTCCCCTCTCGATGCAACGGTTCCTGCCGAATGGGCGTGGGCGGGTCCGAGGCCCTGGGGTTCCTCCACGCCGGGCGCTGGTGACTGCGAGCACCACCCCCTGACGAGGGTCACCAGGGCGCGTGGGGGCCGCGTGGGTCGGGGCCCGAACGACGTTCAATAAAATCAGTGAGTTGAGCGGTGTCCGGGCCCGCCGGGCCGTTGGCACACCTGCTGCTACTGGTGAGTCCGTCGCCTACCGAAGCCCTCCACTCAATCCCGAAGGACCTCCGCCATGCGCCTCTCTCCCCTCAGCGGCTCCGCTACCTCCGCCATCCGCTCCCCGGCCCAGGATGTCTCCGTTTCCCGTCCTTCCGCGTCGCTGACGGGCCCGTCGGGTGCCACGGGCCAGAAGCCCTCGCTGGGTCGGCTCGGGATGCAGCAGGACGGCTTCGACGCGGGTGGCAGCAAGCAGCAGGCCCTGGGCAACCTGATTGAGGGGGCCATGCAGCTCATCAACACGCTGGTCCAGCTCCAGCAGTCCATCCAGGGCGGTGGCGCGGCGGGGGCGCAAGGCGCGCAGGGCTGCGGCACGGGCGCGCAGGGCGTCTCCGGCGCGCAGTGTGGCACGGGCGCCTCGCCCTTCAAGGGTTTCGAGGACAGCTCCTTCTCGCCCGCGTCGTCCTGCGGCGGTGGCCGTCCTCCCGTGGAGCTGAACCCCGGCGCCCAGCAGGGCCCGTCTCCGTTCATGAATGATCCGGTGGAGGGCCTCACGCAGGGCGCCCCGGCGGGTGGCCCCCAGGGCGCGCCGGCCGCGGGGGGTGCCGCGGCGGCGCCGGTGGGTGACGGTGGGGGCGCGCCGGCGGCGGGTGGCCCCGTGGCCCCGCCGGACGTGGGCGGCGCCGCGGCCGCGCCGGCCATTGACGGCCCCGTGTCCGCGCCGTCCATCGGGTCGACCTCGGGCGCGAGCGGCGGAAAGGGCCTGGGCGGAAACCTGCCTCCCGCGCTGGAGAAGCTGCGCCCCCTCATCGAGTCCGCGGCGGCCAAGGCGGGCGTGCCCGCGGAGATGATTGCCGCGCAGGTCTGGGCGGAGTCGCGCGGTGACGTGTCCGCCACGTCCACCAACGGCGGCAACGGCCTGACGGACACCGGTCTGATGCAGGTGAACCCGAACACCTTCAAGGAGCTCCAGGCGAAGTACCCGGACCTGCAGGGGAAGGACCTGTCCGACCCGGCGACGAACATCCTCGCGGGCGCCTTCTACATGAAGGACATGAAGGAGCAGTTCGGCAGCATCGACCTGGCCCTGCGCGCGTACAACTCCGGCCCGAACGGCGTGGACAAGAGCAACCCGCACGCGATTCCCGCGGGCACGGGGGATGCCAACTACGTGAAGAAGGTGTCGCAGTTCATGGACACCCTGGCTTCGGGTCAGGGCACGCTGCCCGCCTGAGGTCCGTCAGGGCATGACGCCAGTCGCGAGGCCGGCGGGTGCGTGAGGGAGTTCCTCTCACGGCCCGGTCGGCCTCGTCGTTTTTCGTGCGGGGCCACGAAGAAACCCGCCTCGAAGGACTGCCTTCGATGCGGGTCCGTGCTGTTGCTCCTCGTCGCGGGGAGCGGGGGGCGGCGGAGAAGCCGCCTGCTTATGAAGACTCGCGGCCGAAGCTGGTGCGAGCCCGGGAGCCGCCGCCGTCCGTGTCACCCAGCACGCTGGTGTGCAGGTTGGCCTTCTCCACCAGCGTGCTCTCGTCCATGGCGACCTGCGGGTCGCCCACGACGAGCATGCCGCCGCCCTTGTGCAGCTCCCACGCGGAGCCCACGGCGTCGGCAATCTGCTGGCCGGACACGGAGTACTTCGAGCCGTTGTTGGTGTCCTTCACCTGGTAGTTGCCCTGGTCGTCCTTGCCGTCGACGACGACCCAGTGCGAACCCCCGGCGACCTTGGTGTCCTGGCCCGTGGCGAGCCGGTTCGTGTCCAGTTGGACGATGACCTGCTGGCCGCGGGAGAGCGCCTCGTCCACCGACGGCATGTCGAAGTTCGAGGTGCCCTTCTTCACTTCCAGGTTCTCGTGCGCGAGCATCTTCGCGAGCTCCGCTGGCGTGGTTCCGCCACCGTCGGTGAAGCGCGACTCCAGCGAGTCCATCTTCTGCGACGCCGACACCGCGTCCTTGCCCGCGGTGCGCGACAGCATGGTGGCCACCGCGGCGCCGCAGTTGGCGTCCTTGGTCTGCTTGACCACGTCGTCGGAAGCGCCCGCCGCCGGCTCGAAGCTGTCGGCGAAGTACTGGGCCAGGATTTCCGGCACGACCGGCTTCTGCTCGGGGGCCTGGGCTTTCTCCTGACCAGGCGCTGCGGGCTCAACGGGCTGCTGCGGACGGGTCTCCGCGAGCCGCGCGATGGACTGGAAGAGGTTCACTCGCATGGCGGTCTTCCCTGGGGGCTGGGCGGAGCCCGGATGGCTCCAATCCGAGGTTATCTCCAAAGTCTGGAGAAAGTTGTTTCCGGCGCCTTTTAAAGGCCGCCCGTCGGTTCAATTCCGTGCTTTTTCAAGAGCTTGCGGAGGTAGACGCGGTCGATATCGGCCTCGCGGGAGGCCCGGGAGATGTTCCCCTCGCAGCGCTCCAGGAGGTTGCGGAGGTAGTCCCGTTCGAAGCCCTCCACGAGCCGCTCCTTGGCCTCCTTGAAGGGGAGGTCCAGGTCGGCGGCGCTGGGGCCGCGCTCGGGGTCGGCGGACTCCAGCTCCGGGAGGGCCTCCTCGCCCAGGTTGACCACCTGCTCCACCACGTTGCGCAGCTCGCGCACGTTGCCGGGCCAGGGGTACTGGGAGAGCAGCGCGCGCGTCTGGTCCGACAGGGCGCTGGGCGGGCGGCCCGTCTGCTCGAGCATGTTGTCGATGAGCTGGGGGATGTCCTCGGGGCGTTCGCGCAGGGAGGGCATCGTCACGCGGAGCACGGCGAGCCGGTGGAAGAGGTCGCGGCGGAACTTCCCCTGCTTCACGGCGTCTTCCAGGTCCCGGTGGGTGGCCGTCACCACGCGCATGTTGACGGTGATGTAGTCGTTGGCGCCCACGCGCTTCACCTGGCGGCGCTCCAGCACGCGCAGCAGGCGGGGCTGGAGCTCCAGCGGCAGCTCGCCCACCTCGTCCAGGAAGACGGTGCCGTTGTTGGCGCGCTCGAAGGCGCCGGCGCGGTCGCTCTGGGCGTTGGTGAAGGCGCCCTTCACGTGGCCGAAGAGCTCGGACTCGATGAGCGAGGGGGCCACGCCCGCCAGGTCCACGATGACGAAGGGCCCGTTGGCGCGGCGGCTGGCGTTGTGGATGGCCTCCGCGCACAGGTCCTTGCCGGTGCCCGTCTCGCCCTGGATGAGCACGTCCGCGCCGCCCGGGGACAGGCGCTCCAGCAGGGTGAACACCTCGCGCATGCGGCGGCTGCCGCCCACCAGCGCGCCGAAGCGGTCGCGGTTGGAGAGCAGCAGCGTGCGCTTCGCCGTCTCCTCCGGCACCAGCTTGAGCTCGGTGGTGCCCAGGGTGATGACGGTGCCCGGGTGCAGCTCCAGCTCGGTGAAGCGCCGGCCATCACAGGACGAGCCGTTGCGCGAACCCAGGTCCGTGGCCACCACGTGCTCTTCGTGGACGGTCAGCTTGAGGTGCTCGCGGGAAATCGTCTTGTCGGTGAGGACGATGTCGCACGTGGGCGCCTTGCCCAGCACGTATTCGGACTTGGTGAGCGCATGGCTCTGGCCGGACTCCGGGCCTGACAGCACCATGAGCTTCAACCGGACCCGGCCTTGCCGCGCGCGGCTCAGCGTCAGCGTCGGGTCAAGCTGCGGTTCCTCTTCAGTCGGCGGGGCCACGGTGGCGGGACGCTAACACGCCCGGCGCGGCCCGCCACCCGTTGCGCCCCAGGAGCCCTTACCTCTGGAGCTTTCGAACAGGCGACCGGGCGGGGGCCGGGGTCCGCTCGGGCGGGAGGGTCGCGAGCCACGCGTCCACGTCCGCCACGCGCTCGTCCATGCCCGCCTCGCTGAAGCGCGCCCGGGCCTGGACCGCCTGCCCCCGGGCCTCCGGAGGCTGCTGGGTCTGCCACAGGGCCTGGGCCAGGGCGAACCCCGACTCGGCCAGCACGTCCGGCGGTGCCGAGGCGAAGGCGACGGCCTGCCGCAGCGGCTCCACCGACTCCCGCGCCTTGCCCAGCCCCAGCAGCGCCTGTCCCACGCCGTCGTAGGAGTACTGGAGCCGCTCGTCGTCCGCGGGCAGCGCCGCGCGCTTGAGGGCGAGCGCTTCCTCATAGGCTTTGAGCGCCTCGTCGTAGCGCTTCAGGCCCTGGAGGCACATGCCCACCTCGTCCAGGGCCTCCGCGTAGGGGATGCTCTTGTCGCCCAGGGCCGCCTTGCGGACGCGGGCCGCCGCCTGGGCGTGCTCCAGGGCCTTGGCGTCCTGCTTCAGCTCGCGCAGCGTCAGCGACAGCATGCCGTGGCGCTGGGCCATGTCCGGGTGCCAGGGGCCCACGGCGGCCTCGGTCAGCGCCAGGGCGTCCTCCAGCAGCTCCACGGCCTTCTCGGTCTGCCCCAAGTCGAGCATGACGCCGCCGAGCAGGAAGCTGGTGCGCGCGCGCTTGGGGTGGCCCAGGGGCAGGGCGCGGGCCTGAAGCGCCTTGGCCTGCTCCAGCAACGCGCGCGCGTCCTCGAAGCGCTCTTGCGACACGGCGAGGTTGGCCTCGTTCATCCGCACGTCGGCCTCGAGCACGGGCTCGCCGCCCACGCGCTGGAGCGTGGCGTGCGCCAGCTCACCCCAGCCGGCGGCTTGCGCGAAGTGCTGCTGCCCGTCCTCCACGAAGAGGAGCTTGTTGAGGATGGCGACCTTCAAGCGGTCCGCGCGTCCCGCCTCGGCGTCG
The DNA here is from genome assembly GCF_000280925.3 of Myxococcus hansupus. NCBI lineage: Bacteria > Pseudomonadati > Myxococcota > Myxococcia > Myxococcales > Myxococcaceae > Pseudomyxococcus > Pseudomyxococcus hansupus. Next base: position 8,499,083 of record NZ_CP012109.1, on the reverse strand, counting down.
CGCACGGCGTGGAAGAGCAGCTTCGAGGCGTCGGGGGACTGGCCGTTCTGTTCGTGGAGCCAGCCCAGGTGGAAGCGCAGCTCCGCCACCAGTGGCAGGTGGCCCGTGGCGAGCACCGGCGCTTCCAACGCGCGCGCGGCCTCCAGGGCCGCCGGGTAGCGCCCCGCGTCCACCATGGCCTTCACGCCCGCGACCTGCTCCTCCAACTGCTCGATGTGGGCGCGCTTCTCCGGGTCCGAGGGCAGGCGCTGCTGTTCGGCCAGGGACTCCTCGTCCTCGCACTCGCCCAGGGAGGGCAGGGCGTGCACGGCGTCCAGGGACTTGGTGACCAGCGCCGTGTCCGCGCTGGAGAGCAGGTCCACCGTGGCGCGCAAGTCCTTCTGCCGCCGCGCCAGGCACACCGTCCGCCGCGTCAGCAGCTCCTCGGTCTGCACGCCGTGGACGTGGGTGGCTTCACACGCCTCGGTGCTCTGCCGCTTCCACTCGTTCGCGTAGCCGTCCAGCACCTGGGTGACCTTGCCGGCCAGGTCCTGCGCGTAGGGCTTGCCGGTGGCGAGGAACGCCGCCTCCACCTGCTGCCGGGCCGACGGGCTCCACACCGAGTCCATGCGCGCTCCCGCCGCGGCGCAGACCTGGGACTGCTGGAAGAGGACGCCGCCGACCAGGGCCACGCCCATGGCCGTGGCGCTGGCGCCCGCGGCCCAGCGGCGGCGCTTCGTCAGCCGGTGCTCCTGCGAGAGGGCGCCGAGCAGCTCCGTCATCGACGCGAAGCGCGCGGCCGGGTCCAGCGACAGGCCGCGCATCATCGCCTGGCGCACCCATCCGGGCACCTTGGCGTCGCGCGGCGGCTCTTGGATGACGACGGGGGGCGGCAGCGGCTTGGCGGGCTCGCGCTCCAGCGGGGCGGTCACCTGGAGCGGCTCGGTGACTTCCACGGCGGGCTGGCCCTGGGCCTTCAGCGAGGAGGCGTAGGCCTCCATCTTCGACGGCTCGAAGGGGCGCTGGCGGAAGAGGGCCCAGTACAGCGCCACGCAGAAGCTGAACTGGTCCGAGCGCGGGTCCAGGTCCGCTCCGCGGAACTGCTCCGGCGACATGTAGCTGGGCGTGCCGATGATGAGGCCCGCCTCGGTGAGGGGCGTGTCCAGCATGCGCCGCTCGGAGGGCACCAGGGACTGCGCCTCCTCCGGCAGGGGCTCTTCCTGGGGCAGCGTGCCCACGGGCCGGGCCAGGCCGAAGTCGGTGACGAAGACGCGGCCCGCCTTGCTCACCAGCACGTTGGCGGGCTTGAAGTCGCGGTGCACCAGCCCCGCTTCGTGCGCGGCCTGGAGTCCGCGGCCGGCGTCGAGGAAGGACGCCAGGATTTCGCGCCAGGAGCGTTGGCCCTCCTTCACCCACGAGGCCAGCGTGCCGCCGTCCACCAGCTCCATGGCGAGGAAGACGCGGTCACCCCAGACGTCCACGTCGAAGATGGGGATGACGTTGGGGTGCGAGACGCGCGCCATGGCCTGCGCCTCGCGCAGCAACCGGGCTCGGGCCTCCTCCGTGTCCGTCCGGCTGTCCGCGTGGAGCAGCTTGAGGGCCACCTTGCGGTCCAGGTCCGGGTCATAGGCCGCGTACACCACGCCCATGCCGCCCTGTCCCAGGCGCTTGAGGAGGAAGTAGCGCCCCACCTGGGGGACGGGGGGCGCGTCCTCGCGCCGTGAACCCGGGCCGGTGCCGTAGGCGTCGTCCTCGCGGCCCGTGCCCGCGTTTCCTCTTCCGCTGTTTTTCATGGTCATGGCCGGTGCACCCGGCGTGACTCTATCCGTGCTCGCCCATCAGGCCCATGTTCCAGCCCGCCCGAATGGTTGGTCACGCACCAGGCGGGTGTCGGCTGTGACCGACGCGCATCCGGAGGAGCGGGGACAACCGCTTGAAATGACGCGCGAGCATGTGTCCCTGCGCGGCGGCACGGCGCGGCGCTTCGGTAGAGAGGCACTCTCCCGATTCGGGAATGCGCGAAGCGGCCTGGTGGGGCTGTGAGAGGGATGACGTCGACTGCATGACAGGCGACATGCGAAGGCGCGTCGCGGTTCGGGCGGGTCAGCTCTTGAGAGGGGAAGGAGGATGTCGCTGCAGTGCAATGAATTGAGCGCGCAGCTCAAGGCGCGTGGGCCGGCACTGAAGAAGGACTGGCTGCTCAAGAAGCAAGTCGCTGGCGGAGGACGCGGAGTCGCTGGGCGCCAAGCCTGGTCGTCGTCGGGAACCTCGAGGCGGGGAGTGTCACCGTGGGGGAGCGTGGCAGCCTGGCCGTGGGTGGGAGTTTGAAGGCACGCCGGCTGGATGGGGATGGGTGGACTCTGGTGCAGGGGGACGTCGACGCGGGCCTGGTCTGTGACTACTACGAAGCCGGTGAGTTCGGCGTGGCGGGCACGCTGCGGAGTCAGCTCGCGGTGTTCTCGAACCCGAGGACGAGGAAATGGGCGTCCCGCAGGTGGACTTCCGCAAGCTGCTGAATCTGGCCGAGGCGGGGAAGCCCTTCCTGCGCGAATAAAGACGCTGTCGGGGCGTGCCCGCGTGCACGCCCCCAGCGGTGCGGTTACGTTCGCGCGGGCACTTCCCGGTAGGTGATGCCGTCGAGCTGCTGCCGCCGCGCGGCCTCCATGAATCGCTCTGTGCCAATGACCATGGTCGCGAAGTTGCCGACGCGGAACAGGTCGACTCCCGAGGGGAGCGAGGCCGCATCCAGGATGGGCGCTTCCGGACGCGAGAAGCCATGCCGGCCGCACGTTTCGCACGGAGGCGGTACCTCCGAGGGAATGCAGTCAGGGTGCAGGCGGCCCAGCGGTTCCATCTGGAGTTCCAGGAGCTCGGGCGGGGACTTCTGCCGGAACGTCAGCTCGGTTCGGCAGCCCACCAGTCCTTCGACACCGTCTGCTTGAAGACGTGACAACACGCCGGGCTGGACCAGCAGCAGCAGTTGCTCGACCCAGGCGGTGGGGCCGAATCGGCCCGTCGCCTTGCCCATCAAGGGACCGAAGCCCGTTCCAGGGGGGAGCACGGCATGCGGAGGCACGAGGGGACGCACCAGCTCCCGGAGGCGTGCGAATTCGGAGAAGGGCTCGGGACGGGGACGCTCGAACAGCGCTCGCTCGGGGAGGCGCGACAAATCAACGCAGGGGTAGTCGTACCCGACGTCGCTCCACGTGGCGCCGCACGTGGGGCAGTGCACTCCAGGGAGGCCCCACTTGTGCCACGCATCGATGGTGCCGCCCGAATGTGTCGCGGACGATGTGTCCTCGCCAAGCCAGAAGAACCGTGTCATCGCTGGGTCGAGTAGTACGACTGGATGGGGCCGCCCAGCAATTGGAAGCGGTAGATGAGCTCCCCCGCGTGTTTGTAGATGTCCGCGGGCGTGGCTCTGGGGTGGGCCAGCATGAAGTCGCGCCACGCCTGGTTCCAGGCGCCGCCTCGGCCATCCCCTCCGTGAATCTTCCGATGGAGATCGCGAGGTATCGGCAGGGTGTAGTTATGAATCTTGACGCCCTGGCGCTCGAACCACCTCGCGAGGAGTTCGGCCTGCGGGAAGATGTGGTGCTTCTCGAAGCGGCCGGCGGGGAGTTGATGCGTGGGCGGCACGGTGCGCTCACGCGCGCCATTCCAGTTCGGAAACACCATCACGGGTGCCGCGCTGTTGGGATGCCTGGGGTCGCGCCCCCTGTTCCGCCTGGGTCCGCTTCCTGGCGCTGCGGCAACGGGAGGTCGCGCGGGAGGAAGCCGCGCCGGCCTCACTTCAGGAGCCAGGTTCTCGCAGAGATAGAGCCCGCACGTGTCCTGGTCGCACTGGAGCGAAACGCAGGGGTCTTCATGGGCTGGGAGGCAGGCCTCCGATAGCTCGCCTGGCGCGCTCCTGCGTTCGTCGTGCGCGACAGTCGAACAGCCCACCACGGCCACAGCCAGCAGCAGCAAGAGCGCATCGGAGCGTCGCACAGTCACCGAACCCTCTCCGAAGGAGTACCAGCACGTGCACGCACGCGCCGGCCCGGCTACCTTCGCGCCGCCATGTCCCTTCGCAAGGATTACATCGAGCGGCTCATCGAGGAGTTCGCCGCCGCCCTCTCCCGCATCATCAAGGCGCGCCGGGAGAAGAAGCTCGCGGATGCGCAGAACCTCATTCAAGAGACGGCGCTGTCCACGTTGGGCATGGAGTACGCCGCCCTCCTGATGGCGGACCCCGTGTCCACCGCGAAACTGTTGGGTGCCCCCACGCGCGTGAAGGTGCTGGCCCGGCTGGTGGCGGAGGACGGCGAGTTGATCGCCGAGCAAGGTGACACCGCCACGGCCACCGCCCGCTTCCAGTATGCACTGGCCTTGTATGACGAGGTCCAGGCCCTGGGGCTCGCGCCGGACGGCGACGACACCGCCACCATCGCCCGCATGCACGCCTGGCTGGCCGAGCCGCATTCCCGCTGAGTCCAATCCCTGTCATCCCCACGGCGGATGACTCGCGGAGTCGGTCGGCCAGTCGACATCCCGGACGCCCGGATGTCTTCCATTGGGCGTGTCCAAAGGCACCCTCGGGGACCCCTGGGTTGCGTGTCAGGCCATTCCCCTGGTTACAATGGTAGGCCATTTCTTCACGCCAGACACCTGGGGGGTGTGCGTGTCCTTCATCCAGCTTCCGCGGAGCGTCGTCTCGTGCCGTAACCTCGTTGGAGGAAGCTGGCAGGTGCCCCCAGGGGCGGTGCAGCTCGATGTGCGGAGTCCTTACACGGGCACCGTCATTGGCAAGGTTCCCCTCACGCCCGCGTCAGGAGTGGCCCAGGTGGTGGAGGCCGCGAAGGTGGCGTCGGCTTCCTGGAGGGACACGCCGCTGCGGGAGCGCACGCAGTACCTCTACCGCTTCCGCCAGCTCCTGGAGCGCGACCTGGATTCCCTGGCCCAGCTCGCCGCGAGCGAAGCGGGGAAGACGGTGGCGGAGGCCCGCGCGGGACTGCTCAAGGGCATGGAGGTCTGCGACTTCGCCCTGTCCCTGCAGAACCTCGACACGGGCGCGCACCTGGAAGTCAGTCGCGGCGTGTCGTGTGAATACCGCCGCGAGCCCCTGGGCGTCGTCGCGGGCATCACCCCGTTCAACTTCCCGGCGATGGTGCCGATGTGGATGTTCCCCATCGCCGTCACGCTGGGCAACGCCTTCATCCTCAAGCCGTCGGAGAAGGTGCCGCTCACCGCGTGCGCGCTGGGCGAGCTCATGTGCGAGGCCGGCTACCCCGCGGGCGTCTTCTCCGTCGTACATGGCAACAGGGAGGCGGTGGACGCGCTGGTGGCGCACCCGGACGTGCAGGCCGTGGGCTTCGTCGGCTCGTCCGCCGTCGCGCGCCACCTGTACGCGGAGGGCTGCAAGCGCGGCAAGCGCGTGCTGGCGCTGGGCAGCGCGAAGAACCACCTCATCGTCGTTCCGGACGCGGACCCGGAGCTGACGCCGCAGGCGGTGGTGGACTCGTTCACCGGCTGCGCGGGGCAGCGATGCATGGCGGCCAGCGTGCTGCTCGCCGTGGGCAACGTGGAGTCGCTCCTCCAGGAAGTCATCCGCCGCGCGGCGAAGCTGGAGGTGGGCCCGGGCATGGGGGCGCTCATCGACCGGGGCTCGCTGGATCGGCTGGAGACGGCCATCTCCCGCGCCGAGGCCGAGGGCGCGCGCGTGGTGCTGGACGGGCGTGGCCGCAAGCCGCAGGGCGAGCCGTGGTCCGGTGGCAACTGGCTGGGCCCCACGCTGCTGGACGGCGTGCGCCCGGAGATGGAGGCGGCCCGGCGCGAGCTGTTCGGTCCGGTGCTCTCCATCGTCCGCGTGCCCACGCTGTCCGCGGCGTTGGCCGTGGAGAACGCGTCGCCCTATGGGAACGCGGCGTCCATCTTCACCACGAACGGTGGGGTGGCGCAGACGGTGGTGGAGGGCGTGCGCGCCGGCATGGTGGGCGTCAACGTGGGCGTGCCTGTGCCGCGTGAGCCGTTCTCCTTCGGGGGCACGGGCGATTCGCGCTTCGGGCACGGGGACATCACCGGACCGTCCAGCCTCGACTTCTGGACGCAGGTGAAGAAGGTCACCCGCAAGTGGTCGGCCCGCACCGATGGCTCGTGGATGAGCTGAGTCGCGCTCCACGTCCCGAAGCCCCGGCATCTCCCGCCCCCCCGACTTTGCTCTCGCGCCCGCAAGGAGGGCGCTCCCATGGCCGAGAAAAAGAATCCCAATCACATCCGCCTCACCTCGCACCCGGATGGTGACGTCCCCAGCGTCCCCATCCGCTGGGGTGACGGCGAGCCGACGCGCCGGGGTCCCGTCGTCGCCACGCTCACCGAGCCGGGGCACCGCAACGTCATTGGCACGCACGCCGGCGCATACGCCGTGTACCGCGCGCTCGCCGTGGCCGCGGGCATGCTGCCGCAGGACCACCGCGCGGACCTGAAGAACACCGCGCCCGCCGCGCAGGTGGGGCCGCATCCGTCGTGGAGCGACCCGCAGCGCATCGTGTCGCTGGACCCGTGGGGCGCGATTGCGCCCCAGGCGTTCAAGCCCTTCACGGAGCAGGGCATCGACTTCCGGCCGACCATCGCCGTCACCAAGGCGCACATCAACTTCCCCGAGGTGCGCGACGCCATCGAGGCTGGCCGCCTGAAGCCCGACGGCGACCTGCTGCGCGACAACGGCGACATCAAGGTGACCAAGGCCGCGGTGGACCCGGTGTGGTACCTGCCCGGTATCGCGAAGCGCTTCGGCATGACGGAGAGCGCCCTGCGCCGCGGCCTCTTCGAGCAGACGGGCGGCATGTTCCCGGAGCTGATTACCCGCCCGGACCTGCACATCTTCCTGCCGCCCATTGGCGGGCTGACGCTCTACGTGTTCGGCGGCATCGAGACGTTGGCGGACAAGGACGTGCCGCTGACGGCGCGCGTGCATGACGAGTGCAATGGCTCGGACGTGTTCGGCAGCGACATCTGCACCTGCCGGCCCTACCTGGCGCACGGCATCGAGGAGTGCGTGCGCACCGCGCAGGCGGGCGGCGCGGGGCTCATCGTCTACCTGCGCAAGGAAGGCCGGGCGCTGGGCGAGGTGACGAAGTTCCTCGTCTACAACGCGCGCAAGCGCCAGGAAGGGGGCGACTCCGCGGCCACCTACTTCCAGCGCACCGAGTGCGTGGCCGGCGTGCAGGACATGCGCTTCCAGGAGCTGATGCCGGATGTGCTGCACTGGCTGGGCATCACCCGCATCCACCGCTTCGTGTCCATGAGCGACATGAAGCACGACGCGATTACGCGCTCGGGCATCGAAATCCTGGAGCGCGTCCCCATCCCCGACGAGCTCATCCCCGCTGACGCGAAGGTGGAGATGGAGGCGAAGAAGGCGGCGGGCTACTTCACGCAAGGCCCGGTGGCGGACGCGGCGGAGCTGGCGCAGGTGAAGGGGCGAGGCCTCGATGTCTGATTCCGCCTTGGCGAAGTCAGACCTCTCCCCCGCGGTGGCGTGGTTGCGCACGCCCTCCGCCATCCGCGAGCGGTGCCACCAGCTCCTGGACCTGGGGCTGGCGGGGAAGCTGGAGCACTTCCGCGTCGAGCCGTCGCGGCTGCCCATCGTGGTGGACACGGTGCTGCATGTGACGCGCGAGCACTACCCCACGCTGGACGTGCCGCTGCACAGTCGCTGGCGCCACTTCGACGTGGGCGGGGTGGCGCGTCTGGAGGAGCTGGAGGCGCGGCTCAAGGACGCGACGCTCCAGGAGCGGGCGCGCGCCAAGCTGGACCTGGTGGTGGTGAGCGTGCTGCTGGACGCGGGCAGTGGTCCGCACTGGCGCTACCAGGAGGCCGGCGGCAAGACGTGGGTGCGCTCCGAGGGACTGGCCGTGGCCAGCTTCCGCATGTTCATGGAGGGGCGCTTCTCCTCGGACCCGGACCGGCCGCTGCGCGTGGACGCGGAGGCGCTGGGCCGGCTCACGCGGGAGTCGCTCGCGCAGGGCATGCAGGTGACGGACGCGAATCCCGTGGACGGGCTGGACGGCCGGCTGCATCTGCTGCACGGGTTGGCCAAGGTGCTGCCCAGGCCCGGGGCGCTGCTGGACATCATCACCGCGCAGCAGCGCAGCGTCCGCGCCGCGGAGCTGCTCGGGTTGGTGCTGGAGGTGCTGGGCCCCATCTGGCCGGGCCGGGTGATGGTGGACGCGGTGAACCTGGGCGACGTGTGGCCGCACCCCGCGCTGGGGCCGGTGGAGAGCCTGGAGGCGCTGGTCCCCTTCCACAAGTTGTCCCAGTGGCTGACGTACTCGCTGGTGGAGCCGTTGTCCGAGGCCGGCGTGCTGGTGACGGAGCTGGACGGCCTCACCGGGCTGCCCGAGTACCGCAACGGCGGCCTGCTGGTGGACCTGGGCGTGTTGTCGCCGCGCGAGCCGCGCATCATCACGCAGTCCTTCCATCCCGGTGACGAGCCCATCGTCGAGTGGCGCGCGCTGACGGTGGCGCTGTTGGACCGGGTGGCGGCGCTGGTGCGGGGCCGGCTGGGCCTGAGCGCGGAGGAGCTGCCGTTGGGCAAGGTGCTCCAGGGCGGGACGTGGACCGCGGGCCGGCGCGTGGCGGCGGAGCGGCGCCCCGGCGGCGGGCCGCCCATCCGCGTGGACAGTGACGGCACGGTGTTCTGACACGACGCGACTGCTGACCCCCGAGGAGGATGCGATGGACTTTCCGAACTGCACGGTGGTGGACCACCCGCTGGTGAAGCACAAGCTCACGCAGATGCGCCGGGTGGAGACGAGCACCGCCTCCTTCCGGGCGCTGCTCCAGGAGGTCTCGCTGCTGCTCGCCTACGAGGCGCTGCGGGACCTCAAGGTGCGCGAGGAGGACATCCAGACGCCCATGGCGCGCACCTCGGCGCCGGTGCTGGACGGCAAGAAGCTGGTGCTCGTGGCCATCATGCGCGCGGGGCAGGGCATCCTCGATGGGATGCTGCAGCTCGTACCCTCCGCGCGCGTGGGCCACATCGGCCTGTACCGCGACCCGGAGACGCTCTCGCCGGTGGAGTACTACTACCGCGTGCCCGGCCAGCTCGCGGACCGGGACGTGGTGGTGTGCGACCCGATGCTGGCCACGGGCAACTCCGCGGTGGCCGCGCTCCAGCGACTGAAGAAGAGCAAGCCCGGCTCGTTGCGCTTCGTGTGTCTGCTGGCGTGCCCGGAGGGCCTGACGAACCTGCGTGAGCACCACCCGGACGTCCACGTCTACACCGCGGCCGTCGACGAGCGGCTGGACGAGCACGGCTACATCCTCCCGGGCCTGGGCGACGCGGGGGACCGGCTCTTCGGGACGAAGTAGTCCGGCGTGGAGACATCCCTCAACCGGCAACGATGCGTTGGCGGCCGGCCGCGTCCGGAACAGGATGCGCGCCGCGTCCGGGGCCGACGCCACGGGGTCGAGGAGTCATCCATGCGAGACGTGTCTCTTCGAGCCCGAGGCCTCGCCGCCTGGCTCGGGTGTGCCGGAATGGTGTCGCTGGGCCTGTCGAGCCCCGCGCGGGCAGAGTCGGAGCCGTGTGCGTGCACCATGTCGAACCAGAGCGTTGTCTCCGAGGTGCCATGCCTCGTCATCCGGGCCTCCGCCAGCTCCTGCGAGTACAGCAATGTGCGCAATGCCTGTGACGAGGCGGTGACGCTCGTCGACTGGCCGCTGGCGTCCTGCCCGAATGGCGTGTGCAGCGTGGAGCTGTTGCCGGAGCAGGCGGCGGACTTCGTCTTCACTGGCATCAGGAACAGGGAGGAACCCTTCCACGTGCAGTCGGGCACCGTGCGCAGGGACGGTGTGGCGCACCAGGTCGCCATCAGCGCGGAGATATTGTGCGTGGCGCACATCCCTCCGCGTCCGAACGAGGGTTGCTCGGCCGCGCCAGGCGCTTGGGGCGCGGCTGGCCTGACGCTGCTCGCGGGCGTGGTGGCGCGTCGGCGTCGCGCCCGAGCACACGCGGGCTGAGCGGTGAGGGGCGCCCGGAAGGCGCAAGGCCAGGTCGCGTGAGGCGCCTTGTCACGGGCTCTCAGGTGCGGGCCGCCCCGGCGCGAGGGCCTGTTCGCCGGGCCTGAGCTCATTCACCTCCCACGGCGTGCGCTTGGGGCCGCGGAGCTTGGCGATGTCCTCCGGGATGTACAGCCGCGTCCCGGCGGGCGGCGTGTTGCCGAAGTGCGTGAGCACGTGGTTCAGCACCGCGGCCAGCTCCACGTCCTGGAGATGTCCCATGGATGGCATGGGCGCGCCCCAGCGCGGGCTCGTCAGTCCGTGGAGGTGCAGCTCCACCAGGTACTCGCGTCCGCCCGGCGCGGCGAAGAGGCGCGCGGTGTCGGAGAGGCCCGGGTACTGGTCCCAGCCCTGCCCGTCGCGGCCGTGACAGTTCCGGCAGTTGCTCGCGTAGGAGTGCTCGCCCACCTCCTGCCATTCGAAGTCGTGGGCGGGGGCGGGCTCGTAGCGGGCCAGCGTGTACTGCTCGTCGGAGAGCACGAGCTGCGCGGAGCGCATCCAGGCGAAGAGCGCGGCGCCGAGGATGAGCAGCGCCGCGATGGCGTAGGTGGCGATGTTCGCCACGAGGTGTCTCATGGTGGCAAGTCTCCGGCCTAGGCGAGGTTGAACTTCTCGAGGTGGATGCGGGCCTCGGGGACGTCCCGCTCCTGGAGGGCTTCGTGCACCGCGTCCATCATGGGCGGCGGGCCGCAAATGAAGAAGAAGCGCGCGAGCTTCTCCTTCGGCAGGTGCCGGTCGAGCACCTCGCCCGTGAGGTTGCCGCGCTCACCGTCCCAGTCGTCGGCGGGCTCCCTCAGGACGTAGACGATGTGGAGGTCGAGCTGCTTCTCCAGCTCGGCCAGGGCCTCGCGGTAGGCCACGCCGTCCCAGTCATTGTCCGCGTAAAAGAGCGTGACGGGCCGCGGGTCCTTCCGGTCCGCCATGGTGCGCAGGAAGGACAGCATGGGGGTGATGCCCACGCCTCCGGCGATGAACACGTAACCCACGGCCGGATAGCGGTCGATGCTGAAGGCGCCGTGAGGCCCGTCGAGGAAGGCCCGCGTGCCCTGGCCGACCTCCCCGATGCGTCCGCTGAAGTCGCCCAGGGACTTGATGCCGAACTCCACCCGGTTGGACTGCTCGGCGCTGGAGGAGAAGCTGAAGGGGTGCTCCTCCAGCGTGAAGGGCGTGCCCTCCAGCTTCAGCCACGCGAACTGGCCCGGCAGGAAGCGCATGCCGTGGTTGCCCACGGGCTCCAGCACCAGGGAGTGCGTGCCCCCGCGTTCGGCGCGGACCTCCGCGACGCGCCAGTGGTAGTTGCGCTGCCACGCCGGGCGGATGACGCGCAGGAAGATGACCAGTCCCACCATGGCGGCGGACGTCACCACCCAGATGGCGTGCTTCCAGGGCGTGTTGGTGTAGAGGCCCGCCAACGAGACATGGAGCTGGGCGAAGACGATGGCCGCCACGCCCAGCACCAGGTGCAGCAGGCGCCAGCGCTCGTAGCTGAGCTTGAGCCGCTGGCGGAAAATCGAGGACACCACCAGGAGGACGAGCATGAGCACGCTCATCAGCGCGCAGCGGCTGGCCCAGTTTCCGCCCAGGGGGTTGAGCAGCTTCAGACGGGACGGGTTGTCGATGACGATGATGAGCGGGTGCGCCAGCACGAGGCACACGGCCACCATGGCGATCTGCCGGTGATACTGGAGGATGATGTCGATGCCGTAGGGCGCGGTGATGCGCTTGAAGCGCGCGATGAGCACGAACTGCACGGCGATTTGCGTCAGCCCCACGAAGCCCAGGGCCACCGACAGCTCGAGCCAGAACGAGCGGCCCGACGGCGCGGGGGGGATGAGCATCAAGAAGACGGGCACCAGCACGACCAGCAGGTAGAGGCTGATCCAGAAGAAGCCAGACATCACGCGGTTCATGCGGAAACTCCCATCAGGTCCCGTAGCGCGGGCGGGGAACGCGGAGGGTCGACGTGTTTGACGCACTGTTGACGACGCGACCGAGGCTGCTCACCCCTGCGACCAGGCGTACGGGCCTGACTGGTCCCTTCGTTGGTCCGTGCACACCGTTGAGCGGAACGCATGCCGTGAAAGGAGTGGCAACGATGGCCGAAAAACGCACGCCGAAGTCACGTGAGCCGTCCGACTCTCCGCAGCCGGACACCCGCCTGCGCGAAGCCATGAGCGACCCGGAGACGGAGCGACGTGACGCGGAGGACCGCGAGGTGACCAACGAGGCCCACCGCTGGGGGGAAGAGGGTAACTCGCGCGAGGAGCGGGGCTACCCCCGTGAGGGCGACGCCTCGAGCGACAAGGGCAAGCCGTAGCCCAAGGGTCTCCGGACACCCTTCCAGGGGCGTGGGGTGTCTGCATTAGGCTGGGGGTGTGTCCGCCTCCGTCCTCCTGCTGCTGCCCCTGTTGTCCGCCGTCACCCCCACGCGCGTGGAGCTGGTGTTTGGCGGGGATGTGATTCCCCATGGGGAGGTGAAGGCGGTCGCGAGGCTGCACGCGCGCAACGGGCCCCCGGCCCTGCCCGGTGGGAAGGGGCCCTCGCTCAACCATGAGGGCTGGGGCCATGTCTTCGGCCCCATCGCGGACGTGCTGCGCACCGCGGACGTGGGCGTCGTCAATCTGGAGACGCCCGTCACCGACAACAAGAAGGCGGTGGCCCGCGAGCTGTTGTTCAACGCGCCGTCGGCCATGGTGCACGCGCTGGCCTCGGCCGGGGTGAAGGTGGTCTCCACCGCGAACAACCACGCGAGGGACCAGCACCCCGCGGGCCTCCTGGAGACGTTGAAGCACCTGGACGCTGCGGGCATCCGCCACGCGGGCACAGGCGCGTCGAAGTCCGCCGCGTGGGAGCCCGCCTTCGTGGACGTGCGGGGGATGAAGGTGGGTTTCCTGTCGTTCACGCGGCTGTTGAACGGCTTCAGCAATCCGAAGGACGCGCAGGCGCCGCAGGTCGCGCTGGTGCCCTATTCCAGGCACGAGGCCCACCGGGGCGAGCTGCCCGAGCAGGCGGTGGAGGCCGTGCGCGCCGCGGCGGCGCGGTGTGACGCGCTCATCGTCCTGGTGCACTGGGGCACCGAGTACACCTCCACGCCGCGCCCCGAGGACCGCGCGTTGGGACAAGCGCTGCTGGATGCGGGGGCGCTGGCGGTCATCGGGCATCACCCGCACGTGCTTCAGCCGCTGGAGTCGTATCCGACGAAGGATGGGCGCAAGGGGCTCATCGCGTTCTCGTTGGGGAACCTGGTGTCGAACCAGGACCGCTTCTACCGGCACCCGGTGGGGAAGAAGGGGGCGGGTGGGGACAAGCGGGACTCGATGTTGCTGCGGCTGTCGTTGGAGCGGGCCGGGCCTGGGACGCCGGTGGCATTGGGCGAGGTGGCGGTGTTGCCGGTGTGGGTCGAAAACAACGCGGTGGGGCGGGCGCGCAAGGAGGTCCGGAACATCCAGCCGGTGCTCATCGACCGGGAGGTGGAGGCGGTGACGGAGCGGCTCGCGTGGCTGTCGGCGCGCTCGGCTTTGGACAAGGAGGCGCGGACGCAGAAGGCGCTGCTGGAGCGGCGGTTGGAGGGCTCGAAGCAGCGGCGGGAGCGCATCCTTCGCATGCTGCCGGAGGGCTTCGCGGTGGCTTCACCTGAGCTGCGGCAGCGCGGCCCCGAGGCGCTGGCGCCGAGGGCCTCGGCGCCCCATCCCTGAGGGCAAAGGCACGCGCGGGTGGGCCTGCGTTCATTGTGGCTGTGATATGTCCATGGTCTTTCATTTCAGGGGACCGCAGGGTGAGTCCGCTTCTGAGCAAGTCACGGTGGCGCCTGGGTTAGAGTGGTCCCTATGCGTCAATCCGCCCTGCTGCTCCTGCCCCTGCTGTTGTTGGCTTGCAAGAAGGACTCGAAAGAGCCCGGTCTGAAGGAGGCCGCTGTCCACGTTCAGATGCGCTACTCCACCACCTTCAAGCAGGGTTGCATCAAGGTGCTGGCGGAAGGTGGGACGGGAAACCGAGCCGAGAAGTCCCTCCCGATGACGGAGCATTTCAACGAGGCGGAACCGGCGTTGGATGTGGCGGTCTTCCGTCAAGAGGGTTGGTCACGGGACGTGCAAATCACGGTCACCGCGTACGAACTGAACTGCGATTCGGACCGAGTCGCAGCCCGGCAGAAGCAGACGTTCAGCTTCGCGAAGGCTGGCAAGCAGACGTGGGACGTCGGCGAGTTGCATACCGTGGACGAGGATGGCGATGGCTATGTCGCCAGGGACGCCGTGAGCGGTCTGGGCTCGGATTGCAACGATGACGACCGGGAGGCTTATCCTTCCGCAGCCGAGCGGTGCAATGGTCGCGACGACAACTGTGACGGTGTCGTGGACGACGGGCTGGAGACTCAAGCTTGGTACGAGGACAACGACGAGGACGGCTTTGGGAACAGCGCGGCAGTGGTGCAGGCATGCGCGAAGCCCGAAGGGAAGTACGTCGCCAATGCAGGTGACTGCGATGATGGGAACCGTAATGTACATCCGGATGCCTTTGAGGCGTGCAATGGCCGTGATGACAATTGCAATGACCAGATAGACGAGACATTTAGGGAAGGGCAGCAGGCTCTGGATGCGCCCTGTTCGGCCGCGTGCCCTGGCAGGTATGCGTGCAATGCCGCTCAGACTGGAACGGAGTGCGTGGCTCCCGCTCCGACCTTGCTCTACACCGATGCGGATGGAGACGGGGACGGCCTGAGAGACAGTGCTTCGGTGGGGAACCTGTGCCCAGGTGAGACGCTTCCTCCGATGATGTCGGAGAACACGCTGGACTGCGATGATCGCGATAGCGCCACGAACATCCGGGGCGTGGAAGTCTGCGATGGTCTCGACAATGACTGCGACGGGATGGTGGACGAAGGGACGTCCTGCGGAGAGCTGAGGCGAATTGTTGAACCGGCACTCGCGGGGCGTCAGTGGAGGACAGTTGTTGTTCATCCGTCCGGTTATCCCGTCTGGGTGGCGGGAATGAACGGTGCGTTAGCCGTGAAATTGGATGCGAATTCGCTGTTCGTGAATCATGACAGTGGCACAACAGGCGGTTGCCCCGCCACTGGAGGTGAGAGGCCGGATTGGCGTGCGGCGTGGGTCAACCCTACAAATGGGTATGTCACGATCGCGGGGGGGGACGGACGGTTCGCGGACCATAATAGGGGCACATGCGGCCCCCTCCTCCAAGTCAATCTGAATAGTCCTGGTGACTACCTTTCAGGCATTGTGAGTGTAGGGTCACCTCTTCAGACCTTTGCAGTCTCCACATTGGGGCACCTGTTTGAGTTGGCTCACGATCCCCCGCTGAGGCATCAGTCGGAAGGCAGGTACTGGGGACTGCATTCACTCGGACCGGGGGCGTTGTATGCGGTGGGAACGGTGAACAGGTCGGGGGCGCTTTCCCCAGTGGTGAACCAATATACTCGCCCTAGCTGGAATTCGCCGACGAGGCAAAGTCTTCAGGTGCCGTCTGGATATGATGGTGGGATGCGAGCGGTAGGCGCTGTTGATCCAGGACTCATTTTTGTTGTGGGCGATGGCGGCCTTGTCTTACGGGGAAGTGGCCAGTCAATAGACTGGGCGCGGGTGTCATCTCTGGATGAGGACGAAATCGACTATGTCAGTGTCGTTGTCCCGCAAGGTTCCGAGAGTGCATATGTTGTAGGCAATGATGCCGCTAGGGGGTATCTGCATCGGTTTACCCGTCATGGCCGAGCGGCGAATCCAACGTTTGCTTCAAGCGGACCAATCGCACACCTCCATAGTATCGCTATGACTTCGGCGGGAAATTTCTGGATCGTCGGGGATGATGGCCATGTCTATCATTTCCCCGAGCCTCCTCCCTCTTTTCAAGAGTAGATTGACGGTGTATTTCGCGCAGCTTTTGCTCTGGGCGGTTGTGTGGTTTAGAGTCCTGGCATGCTCGATGCCAGGACTTGGGGGCGGTGCCTGATGCTTGCCGCATGTATGTGGATTGTCATTCCCGTGCATGCGGCCAGGGCGGAGGGTGAGTTCGAACGGCATATCGAGGAGGCAGTCCGCCTCTACGACGACCTCGAATACGAGTTGGCGCTCAAGCAGTTGGAGCGCGCACGTGGAAGCCTTAAGGGGACACGTGACCGGGTCACGCTTGCGCTGCACAAGGGCATCATCAGCGCGGACCTGGGGAAGTGGCAGGAGGCGCGCGATGAATTTCGTTCAGCGCTCTTGCTGGAGCCCGACGCGCGCTTGCCCCTCCGTGTCTCCCCCAAGGTGTCGCGAGAGTTCGAAGCCCAGCGTGGCCGGGTGAAGACGGAGCTGGCGCGGCGGCGGAATGACTCGCCTACGGTCGAGGCCTCCCTCGGAGAGCGCGGGGACGAGGCTCCCCCGTCGACGGCGGATGCTGCCGCCAGCTTGCCCGCAGCGCTGACACCCTCTGAAGGACTCGCGGCGCCATCGTCGACGGTTTCTCCGGCACGGGTGGCTACGTCGAGCAAACCTGGGATTCGCTTGGGGGGGCGTCGGGTTCCCCTGACCAGCGTGGCGTTGCTGGGCGCGGGCATCGTGGCGGGAGGCACGGGAGCCGCGTTCGGATTGTCTTCTCGCGGGAAGATCGCAGATGCACGGGAAGCTCCGTTCTACGACCAGTTCGTGGATCATCACGGTCAGGCACAGCGGAGTGCGCGGACGGCCAACGTGCTGTTCGGCACGGCGGCCGGCGCTGCTGTCGGTGCCCTGGTGACCTGGCTTCTTCTGGGAGAAACGGACGCCGCCGCGTCGCAAGAGGGAGGTGCGCGATGATTCGTTGGAGCGTGGCGCTGCTGGCACTGATGCTCACCGCGTGTTCCGTGCCGAGCCTGGAGGAACTCCAAGGGGACCGTCCGCGGGCCTGTAATGCGCAACGCGGCTGTGGCGCGGGACAGGTATGTCTCTTCGGCGCGTGTCAGGATTCGCCCTGCGGCACGCGGACTCCAACGACGGCGTATGTCGATGCGGATGGGGACGGATACGCCGCAGATGACGCGGCGTCACGCGTGTTTTGTGATGCGGTGCCACCGGGCTATGCCACGAACCGTGGTGACTGTGATGACTCCAACGCGCAGGTGTATCCGGGAGCGTTGGAACTCTGCAACGGACGGGACGACAACTGCGATGGGCAGATGGAGCAGGGGTCGGTGACCCGGACCTGGTATCTGGACCAAGATCGGGATGGGTTCGGACGTAATGGGCCTGGCGTGGAGGCGTGTGATCCGCCCAGCGAGCGCCATGTCAATGTCTCGGGCGACTGCGACGACGAGTGGGCAGCGGTCCACCCGAATGCCCAGGAGCTGTGCAACGGTCTGGACGACAACTGCGACGGCACCGTGGACGAGTCGTTCCCAGAGGTCGGAATGGCCTGCACAGCAGCTTGTGGTGGGCGGTTTATGTGCAACGCGACCCAGGATGGGACGGTGTGCGAAGGAACGCCACGGACGCAGTACTTCGCGGACGTGGATGGGGACGGGGAGGGCGACAGGAATGGCGCACCACTCGGGGAGGGGTGCCCGGGAGAGACGCCTCCGGCGGGGATGGTCGCGAACAGCCTGGACTGCGATGACAACGATGACGGCACGAGTTCCCAGCGAATGGAAATCTGCGACGGTTTGGACAACAACTGTGACGGCCGTGTGGACGAGGGAATGTCCTGTGGTCAGTTGAGGCGGGTTGTTGACCCAGCCCTGACAGGGCGCCAGTGGAGGGCGGTGGCGGTGCACCCGGATGGCTATCCGGTCTGGGTGGCGGGAATGGACGGTAAGCTGGCGGTGAAGATGAGCGCGACGTCAGCGTTCGTAAGTCACGACAGTGGTTTGGCCACCGGGTGTAGCCATCAGGGAAACAGCCCAGATTGGCATGCAGTGTGGGTTCATCCAGGCAATGCGTATGCTGTCGTGGCTGGTGAGGACGGTTGGATTGCCGAACACAACATGGGCTTCTGTAGCTCCCCCCTGAAGTACGACCTCCCAGGTGATAATGACTACTTCTCTGGGGTTGTTGGCGTAGGGAGCCCTCTTCGAGTGTTTGCAGCCTCCACCCTGGGCCATTTGTACGAGGGGTCAGGGCCGGTGCTGCGCCATAACTCGGATGGCAGGTACTGGGGCCTTCATGCGGCGGGTCAGGACATGCTGTACGCGGTGGGGTCGGCTGGGGAAGGAGCACCGTTCAGCCCGGTGATAAATCAATTCCACCAATCGAATTGGAGCAACCCGACCACTCAGATTCTCCAGGGCGTTTCAGGCTACAACGGTAGCTTGCGCGCGGTGTGGGCCGTAAGTCCGTTACTCGTCTTCGCAGTGGGTGATGCCGGCCTCGTAATGGCAGGAAGTGCTTTATCGCCGAACTGGGAGCGAATCCTTCCTCCACGTGGCGGCGCGCCTGACTTCGTCAGTGTTTCCGTACCCTCTGGGCCTATCAGTGCTTACATCCTCGGAAACGGTGGCTCCGGGCAGCGGCTTTATCGGCTGACGCAGCATGGTTGGGCCAAGGCTCCGACCTTCGCTCAAGGCAATCCGACTGTCTCACTCCGCAGCCTCGCCATGACCTCGGCGGGGAACTTCTGGATCGTCGGAGACGACGGCCACGTCTACCACTTCCCGGAGGGGGCAACGCAGTAGCCCTCAGTCCCCGTCCCGCCCTCCAGGTCCGGGGGGCGGGGAGCGGCCCTCTCGGACCAAATCCTTCAGCGCCACGATTTTCTCCAGCAGCGGCCCGCCGTGTTTCAACCGGGCAATCCGTTGTGACGGATAGATGCCCCGGTGTCCCGTGAGCAGGTACGCCAGCGTGGACACAATCATCACGTGGGGCAGCACGTTCGCCCCCACGAGCTCCACCGCCATGATGGACAGCGCCAGGGGCGTGTTCGCCGCCGCCGCGAACAGGGCCGCCATGCCCACCGCCGCGCCCAAATCCAACGGGAGGTCCAACAGCCTCGCCAGCACGTTGCCCAGGGATGCGCCGATGAAGAACAGCGGCGTCACCTCGCCGCCCAGGAACCCCGCGGCCAGCGTCACCACCGTGAAGGCCAGCTTCCACGCGAACGCGGACACGGGCAGCGCCGGGTCCTCGAAGGCCCGCTGGATGCCCGGCACGCCCAGGCCCAGGTAGTCATCCGTTCCGGCCAGCAGCCACAGCAGCAGCACCGCCAGACCGCCCAGCGCCATCCGCAGCGGCAACGCCTGCACGCGGTGCTCCAGCAGCTTCTTCAACCGGTGCAGCAACTCCACGAACACCACCGCCACCATGGCCACCGCCACCGCGAACACCAGCCACTTGCCCAACACCCCCGCGGACAGCGGCAATGCGGCAGGCGCGGGATACGGCGTGTGGTGAATCCCCAGGCTTCGCGTCACCAGGTCGCCCACCACCGAGGCCATCAGTGCCGGCAGCAGCGCCTCGTAGCCCATGCGCCCCACGACGACGACCTCCAACCCGAACACCGCGCCCGCCACCGGCGTGCCGAACACCGAGCCGAATCCACCCGCGATGCCCGCGGCGAGCAGCTCGCGGCGCGTGTCCGGCGCCACCCGGAGTTTCCGCGCCACCAGGTCCGCGAGGCTGCCGCCCATCTGCACCGCCGTGCCTTCGCGGCCCGCGCTGCCACCAAACAGGTGCGTCAGCACCGTCCCCACCAGCACCATGGGCGCCATGCGCACCGGCACCTGCGCGTCGTCCGCATGCACCGTGTCCAACACCAGATTGTTGCCCCCGCGAATGGGCCCGCCCCACTTCGCGTACACCGCGCCCAGCACCCCTCCCGCCACCGGGAGCGCGTACACGAGCCAACGGTGCCCTTCGCGGAAGTGTGTGGCTTCCTCCAGGAGGTACAAAAAGACCGCAGACGCCACGCCACACACGACACCCACGAGCCCGCCCAGGAGCAACCACTGCATCAGCGCTCTCGTGCCACGGGAAAGATTCACGTGAAACACTCCGGACCTGGGTGAAACATGATGAAACACCGCGTCAACGGTGCAAGTCGCGTCATTGTTACGACATTGCTTCAAGGAGGGGTGAGGTCATATCAACACCAGTATTTATGACTTGGCGCGTTATTCCTGTTTCGGGGTGATTTGCCAGTCGACGCCATGTAGCCTGCGCGCTCCCCCAACAACCCCCCAGTGGGATTCCAAAGGAGCGGGGCATGTCTTTCCGTCACAGCGGGATGTCCTTCGTTGCCGTGTGCGCGGCCGTTACGGTCGGTGGTAGCGCGATGGCCAGCACCCTCAACCAGAACACGTCGTGGACCATCGACCAGCCGTCGACGACGACGAAGTACCGGGTGGTGGCTTACGGCGACTCCATCTACGCCGGCTATAACGGGACCGTCTTCTTCTGGAACGTGGCCCGCCGCGCGGCGCCGGTGGTGCAGGGCGAGGACCTGGCGCAGAAGTGGAACGCGGACATCGAGGTCATCCGTCGCACCAAGTCCGGCGCGCGCGCGGACGACATCTTCAACAACAAGATTGTCGCCGAGCGCTCGTACATGCAGGCGGCCAACACCCGCGTCGTCATGTTCGAGATGTGTGGCAACGACTACCTCCAGGCGCGCGACGCCTTCACGGACCAGACGGGCACCTGTAACTACAGTGGCCTGGAGAACGCCCTGGCGACCTGCACCACGTTCATGGAGCGTGCGATGCAGACCATCAACCAGAACGCGCCCGCCACCGCGACGAAGATCATCTCCAACATCTACTACCCGGGCTTCGACGCGGACAACGTGAACACCCGCTGCACGGACTCCGCCACGGGCCGGGTCGTGAACAAGCGTGACCGCTTCCTGCCGCTGCTGGCGCGCAGCAACTGGCGCGCGTGCAGCCTGGCGGCGCGCTACGGCTTCAAGTGCGCGGACTCGTTCGCCGAGTACATGGCCGCGGACTATGACTCCAACGGCGATGGCCAGGTGGACTCCGCCGCCATCCGCTACATCCAGGGTGAGTCCGAGGCCGCGTACGTCCAGCGCATCTCCGTCACGCTGCGCTCCACGCTGCGCGACGCGAACACGCACTTCGTCAACGCGAGCACCAGCTTCGACTACATCCAGTCCGACAACGTCCACCCGACCTACACCGGTGGCACCATCTCCGGCAATGGCACCGGCCCGATGCCCTACACCGGCACGAACCCGAACTGGAACCGCACGGGCCACGACCGCATGGGCACGGAGAGCGCGAAGTTCAACCCCGCTCGGCCGTAGTGACGTCCGCGTCCACGCCTCGGGTGTGAGCGCGGTGCCAGGGCCTCCGGCTTCCTTCGGGAACCGGGGGCCTTGTCGTTTCCAGCGCCCGGCGCGCGCGTCACATCATGAAGCGCAGGCCAATCAACGCGAGGACGCCCACGAAGTAGACGAGCCCGCAAATCCACTCCGCCGTGCGCCGCACGCCGCGGGCCCAGTTGGGAAGCAGCCACGCGGCCAGGAGCGACGCGCCCTCCGCGAGGACGCGCCAGAAGCAGGCGAAGAGCAGCAGGCACAACACGATGGGCGCGTAGTACCGGCCGAACGAGCGGAGGTACGCGTCCAGGCCGTACATCTTGTACTCACCCATCGGGCCGCCAAACGAGATGGACTGGTACGAGTAGAAGAGGATGGCCGTGGGCACGAGCGGGAAGAGCACGTACTTCACCAGCAGGTGGTACCAGCGCCGGCCCCAGAAGGCATGGCGTGCCTGGCCGTAGCGAACCAGCGGGTGGGTTTGCGCGGCGCCCAGCGAGTCGTGGTGGCTCAGCGCGCGCAGCAGGGGCACCGCGTCCTCCACCTCCAGCGCGTGGCTGAACGCGCGGCCGGACTGCATCCGCAGCGTCAGGCCGGGACCTGGGAGGGGCAGCCGCCAGGGGCGCACCGCGGCCACGGCCGCGAAGGGAATCTCCATCCGCGCGCCGCCGCGCAGCGCTAGGGTCCACTGGTGGGTGTCCACGTCCACGGTGGCCCGGCGGCTCCGGCGCAGCACGGCGACGAACGCGAGCGGAAGCACGACTCGCAGCACCAGCCCGATGGCGACGGGCACGGGCTGCATGTTCTGGGTCCCCTGGAAGAGGTCCGATGCAAGCTGCGCGGTGAAGTGGAGCAGGGCGCCCAGCACGGCGAGCTGCGTCACCACCGCGAGCCCTCGCAGTCCTGGGGTCCAGGCGTGCACGACGAAGCGAGCGGGCTCGGGTGTGGTGGCGGGCGGTGGCGTGCCGCCAGGGGCATCAGTGACGAGCATGGATGGAGAGCGCATGAGGGTGAGCGAAATGCGCTGTGTTTGCCTCGGGGGGAGTGGCTCCGTAGCATACGCAGCCCGGAGGTCGTCGCGCGAACATGAGGCCGCAGTCCCCTGAATCCGAACGTCGTGTCGACAGCGACGGCGTCACGCACATCACGCCCGTTCGCACGAACAAGGGCCTGGGCGCGTGGCTCGTGGGCGGCGCGTGTGTCTTCACGCTCGCGTGCATTGGCTTGAGTGTCTGGTGGGGCTCTAGCGACATCGAGGTGGAGGCGCCGCCGCCGCTCGCGGAGGTGCCTCCGTCCCATCCGTCTCCGGCGCCCGAGGTTCGTGCGCGGGCGCCCCGGCCTCGGCCGCCTCCCGTCGCGGCCGTGGCACCGCAGCCCGTCGCCGAGCCCGAGCTGGCCACCGACACCGAAGTCCAGGAGCCCGACATGGAATCCCAACCGACGGGTCTCCAGCTCTATCGCCCAGGGACGAAGCCCATCAAGCGGGGCCTTATCGTCCCCGACGACTTCGAGCTGCCGCCGGGGTACGTGCGCCATTTCCAATACACGGACTCGGGTGAGCTCGTGGCGGCCGTGCTGACGTTCCATCCCGACCACCAGCCCACGGATGCGAACGGGCAGCCCGTTCCCATGCCTCCCGACCGGCTGGTACCCGAGGAGCTGGCCCCACCGGGAATGCCCATCAAGCGCCTGGAGATGGCCGAGGGCGCGGAGCACGCGGCGCCGTCGCAGTCGCCGTGACCGACGTTCAAGTGGGGAGGGGACGCGGGCGACACCTGGGCCTGGCGCTGCTCGGTGTCGTGGGGACGACCGTGCTGTTCGCGCTCTTCGCCCGGCTGGAGGCGCACTGGCTGGCGCTCGGCTGGGTGGCGATGGTGCCCTGGCTCGCGGCGCTGGACCGGGCCCGCTCGTCGCGTGAGGCGCTGGGCCTGGGCGTGCTGCTCAGCGTGACGTTCACCGCCGTTGTCTTTCATTGGTTCCCCGCCGCGCTCCAGGCGTACTCGCGGGCGCCCACGGTGGTCGGTTGGGCGCTGTTCCTTATGGTGGCGCCGTTGCTCCAGCTTCAGTTCGCCGCCGCGGCGCTGGCCCGGTACGCGGCTCGGCGTCTGGTCGGGGAGGGGCGCACCTGGCTGCCGCCGCTCGCGGGGACGCTCGCGTACGTGGGGACGGAGGGCATCACGCCGAAGCTGTTCGCGGACACGCTGGGGCACGGACTGTACGCCTCCGAGTGGCTGCGCCAGGGCGCCGATGTGGCGGGCGCGCCCGGGCTCACGCTGGTGTTGCTCTTGGGCAATGAGTGCGTGCTCGCCGCGCTGCGTGCGTGGCGAGGGCAGGGGGCTCGGCAGGTCTGGCGGCCCGTGGCTGGGCTGGCCGCGCTGGTGCTCATGCTGTCTGGCTATGGCACCTTGCGCATCGCGCAGGTGCGAGCGGCGACGCGTGATGACGGTGGGTTGGTGGTGGGCGCGGTCCAGGCGAACATCACCCGCTACGAGAAGTTGAGGGCGGAGATGGGGGCCTACGAGGTCGTGCGGATGGTGCTCGACACGCACTACGCGATGTCGGATGCGCTGCTGCGTGACGGGCCGCTGGACCTGCTCGTGTGGCCGGAGACGGTGTACCCGACGCCCTTTGGATCGCCTCGCAGCGAGACGGGCGCGAGGCTGGACGCGGAGATCGCCAACTTCGTCTCCGAGCGCGGCGTGCCGCTGGTCTTCGGTACCTATGATTTGGAGGGGGAGCGCGAGTTCAACGCCGCCATGTTCCTGGGACCCTCGGTGGGTGGAGTGCTTGAGCGCGCGGTGTACCGCAAGACGATGCTCTTCCCGCTGACGGAGTGGGTGCCGGATGCCATCGATTCACCCGCGCTGCGGGAATGGTTCCCGTGGACGGGGCGATGGAAGCGCGGGCCTGGGCCTCAGTCCGTGAGCTTGAAGCTGCGTGACGGGCGGCTGCTCCGCGTGGCGCCCCTCATTTGCTACGACACGATCTTCCCCGCGTATGTCGCGGGGGGCGTGCGGCAGGGCGCGGAGCTGCTGCTCACGTTGTCCAATGACTCGTGGTTCATGGGCACGCCGGCGCCCCGGTTGCACCTGATGCACGCGGCCTTCCGCAGCATCGAGACGCGGCGGCCGCAGGTCCGGGTGACGAACTCGGGCGTGTCCGCGCTCATCGACACGACGGGCGCCGTGGTGGCCGAGGTGGATGACGACCAGCGAGCCGGATTGACGATGCGTGTGCCCGGGACGGCGTCGCTGCCGACGCTCGCCCTGGCGTGGGGGGATTGGCTGAGCCCCTTGGCGCTGGTGGGCACGGTGGTGCTGCTCGTTGGCGCGAGGCGGAGGCGAAGCGCCCCGCGCCCGTGACGCCCGCGTGGGCCACTCAGTGGCACCGCGCTGATGGATGGGCCGTGGGCCTGAGCCAGCACTCGGGGATACCTCGGGTGACCGTCAGGCCGCTTCAGACCGGACGTTCGTGAGGCCCACGATGGGCCCAAGCCGCTCCAGCAGGAGCGCCTTCCGGGCTTCGATGAACTGTTCGAAGTTCTTGAGCTTCCACAGCTCGGGATCCGTCGGAATGAGATGGAGTGCGAAGTACTCTTCGGGCTTGTCCCTCAACCATCGCACCGGTGCGATGTCTCCCTTGCCACCTCCACCGTTTTCCTCAGCGGTGAGCAGCATGCAATTGGCGAGCTGGTTCCGCTCAGGCTCTCGGTAGCGCATCAGGTCCTTGCGGAACGTCCGGGGGTTTTCCACCTTGGCCCGTTTGAGGAGGCTCTGCGGAAAGATGTGGTCCACCTGCGGCAGGTTGTTTTCGTAGGAGGGCGTGTAGTTGAAGCCGCGGTACCAGAGGTTGAGGAGTAGATGGATGCTGTCGGAGCCATAGCCCATGGTCCATAGCCGCTCTGGTGCAATCTCCGGGCTGCGGTTCTTCTCGCGCATCACTCCGAAAAGCGCGTCGGTGTTGAAGTCCTGTGACAAGTCGATTTCGGCCACCAACGCGTCAATCATCTGGTCGGGGATTCCACTGAACGCACCCCCCAGGAGGGAGCGCAACAGGAATGCATCGACGTTCTTCGCGGCCCGGAAGGCGGCTTTGTAACGAAAGCGCGCGTAGATGAGCGGGATGAGGGCCAGATAGGAGGGGATGGCCTTGTCACACCGGATGAAGGTCTTGCCGCGGACGAAGTCGAGCACGTCGAGCATCGCCGCGGTGATGTCGTCCCAGTGTTTTTCAATGCGCTGCTGCACGTCCGGCTTGCGGAACTTGTCGACCTCGTACCTCGCGCCTTGACCGAGCAGCGTCAGGCAGGTCTTCAAGACGAAGTCGCGGGTGAACTTGAATCCGTGCCGATTGAGCCGTTCCAGTACTTCCTCCATTCGCGCGTCCGCTTCGTCCCAGCTCGTGCTGAGCAGCGAGAAGAGCAAATCGGACTTGCCCAACCGTGTGCCGCCGGAGTTTGCGCGGATGAAGATTTCGACGACGTCGTCCTCGGCGTACAGCTCGACGTTCTCAGTGTTGTCGAGCTCCTGGTAGGCAAGGCCGTCGTCGGAGTGGAACGCCTTGAACACCAGGGAGACGTGCTCCGAGATGCGCTCGGCTTCCTCCGAGGTGAGCGTCCGACCCGCGTTCGAGATGATGTTCTGGGCGACGCCCATGGGTGTCCTCGTGCTGTAGACGAGATCCTTGAACTTCATCCAGGGGAACTCGGAGTCCTCAGCGAGGCGGAACTCGAAGCGGTACTTCACATCATCCGGCGCGGCGAGTTGGCCGCTCAGGATGTCCAGGTACAGCTCCTTTCCTTCGTAGCTGCCCTTCAGACCGATGAAGAGGCTCTGCAGACGTTGCTGGCCATCCAGCACCAAGCACTTCTTCTTGTCGTCCTCGGGTACGTAGAACTTACTGAGCTCGTGGCTGAAGGACACCCGGTAGTTGTCGATGAAGCGGCGGCGGCGAATGGGGCTGCGCGTCTTCCACACGAGCAGCGTGCTGATGGGGTACTCGCGAAGGATGGAGTCGAAGAGCCGGCAGATCTGCTCTTCGCTCCACACAAACGGGCGCTGGATGTTGGGGAGCCAGAAGCCGCCTTCTTCCTCGGGGTTATTGAGGAATGAGACGATCTTCCGCAACGAATGCTTGGGTGCCTTCATCAGGCTTCACCTTCAGTCAGGCGGGAATAGACTTCCCGGAGCAGTACAGAAGGGTGGGCACCCGGGATATACCACCGGGGAGGGACGGCCTCATGCCTCGGCTTGGTGGATGCCTGAGGCTCTCGACCGGAGCCGAGCATGAACGCTTTTGCTGACCTGTTGATGGGGATCTCAGTAGGCGTGGTGGTTGTGGTGGCGGTCGTGGCGATTCGCTCCCGGTGGAGGCGGGCTCCAGAGCGGGCGCTCCAGCCGTCAGGTGAGCGGATGCCTCGTTCAAGTACCGCCCTTGGCGAGCGTGGGCATGCATCTCCGGAGCGCATCGAATGGTTCCTGGGCGATGAGCCGCTTGCACAGGTTTCCCGGTCCGTGCCGCAGCCCGGGCACCGCCTTGAAGAGGTTTCGTTGGACGCACGGCTGGCCGCCGGGCTCCAGCCCCTCTTGCATGCAGTGCCTTCGCTTGCCGTGGCATCGCAGCAGGTGCTGTCGCAGGCCTACACCTTGACGTTCAGCCCGAAGATTGCCCAGGGATTGCGTGACGGGGCATTGACGATGATGCCCTCGAAGATGGGAGGGCTTCGTGGCAATGTCATTGATGACCGGGGCGTCATTCGTAGTCAGGCCAGCTTGTCGAATGTGAGCCGAGCCGCTTCGGCGTCCCTGCTGGTGTGGCAGGTGCTCGCCGTTGTTACCGCGCAAAAGTACCTGTCGGATATCAACGCCAAGCTGGCATCTATCGAGCAAGGAATCACGAGGCTCCAGCAATGGCTGGAACAGGAACGCCGTGGACAATTGGTGGGAGCGCTCGCCTACCTCAAGCAGTTGGTCGCGTCGATCCACGCGAGTGACTTTGGCGAGGCAGACCTGTTGGCGTTCACGATGCAGTTGGAGTCCATTGAGCGCGAATGTCAGGGGGTGAGCGCTGCGGTCGAGGAGGCGCTGGATACGTGCTCGCTCCAAGCATCGGAAATGGGCATGGTGGGGCTACGCGTGAAGCGCTTTGCTCGCGGAGCGGATGAGGCTGCGGAGACGTTCGAGTCACGCTCGAAGGAGTTCCTGCTCGCTTGCAGCGTGCGGGCGGCGGCCATCCAGGTGCGGGCCGCATTGCCGCTCAGCAGCGGTGTGACAAGTCGTCGTTTGGAGGGACTCAAGGCCGACATGGCCCGTCACGTAATGCAGCGTCAAGAGTTCCTGAGCCTGCTGGGCCGACGCGTTCCCGAACTCAAGGGAAAGTTGTCCTGGAAGTCCACGAACAAGACGGCGCGGGGCGCTCTGTCTCAAAAGCTCCACGCGGTGCGAGGCACACTCGATGCCACTCAGAAGCCCGTTGCGTCTGCGGTGGCTGCTCTGGAATCCAAGCTCGGCTTGGAGCACGGTTCTCAAACCGCAGGGATCGAATTGGTCGCGACGCTTAATGGGGCAGGCGAGTTGGTTCGTCTCCAGCGCGTCATCCTGGACGACGATGCGGCCCGCTGACGCCGTGATGTGACGTCAGCGGCGTTGCAAACCCCTGTTGTGGGGCGGGGTGGATGACAACCCGCGCGCCGGACTTCGCCCTGCATGTGCCAGGGACGGCGTCGCTGCCGACGCTCGTCCTGGCGTGGGCTAGAGGGTGCGGCGGCTCTCGACGAAGGTAAGCCCCGGCTCACCCAGCCGTTCGAGCCACTCGGGCGGCTCCTCGGCGGTGAGGGCGACCGTCATGGTTTCGAGCCACTGCGAGAAGGACTCGAAGTCTGGCGTCTCATCCTGCGGTTCGTTCCATGCGCCGGTCGCGCGCACCTTCGCGCGAGGCGTGTCCTGGTGGTGATAGTAGACGGGGTACTCGCCATCCGCGCCGGGAGCGCTCACGTCGAAGCACCACACAGCTTCTCCACCGGCCTCGGCGAAGCCCACCAGGTGATTGGTGGAGAGGTCGACGCCTTCGTCGAACGACACGCCTTCCGGCATGTGGACCAGGTCCTCGTTCACCGTCCCGAGGTTGTCCGCGTCGTAGAGCCAGAAGCCCTGGTTCATGCCCACCGACACGAGGTGGCGCGTGACCGCGCTCAGGCCCGAGGCCAGGGCCTCGCGATAGCTCGCCGGAGGGGCCCACTCGATGGTGCCGAAGTGGGGCGTGACCGCTTCCACCAGGGCGCTGGATTCAATGGCGGCACGCTTCTTCACCGTGAGGTGCTCCGCGCCGCTCAGGACTTCCATGCACTTGGAGATGGTGCTCATGGACGGAAAGCCTAAGGCGCACTTCAACGGACTCCGCTCGATTTCCTCGCGAGGGTGAGCGCGCCTCTCAGGACCCAGTCACATGCGAATCGAGCCGCGCACCGCGCAGGGCGCGCACCGAGCGCGTGAGGCTTTCGATGGAGACCGTATGGCCGCGCTGCGCCAACTGCTCGGAGAGCGCCTTCATCGCCGCGTCATCGCCGCGCTCCAGGAGTTCGCGGCACTCGGGGGCGCTCGCCAGCCACGTGAGCGCCTCGCGAGGGGCGAGTCCCTTGCTTCCTCGCAGCCGATTCTCGACGTCGGGCCGCAGCGCGGAGCGACCTTCATTCGCGAGCGCCATCGCCCGCGCGGGGTCGAGGTTGCCGCGCGCATCGAACGCGGCGGGCTCGAACAGCGCCTCAAAGGTCTCGTGGCCGTGGATGTCCGGGGTGAACTCGCGCCAACTGGTTGACCCACACACCAGCGTTCTTCGGCACCGGTCCGCGCTGATGCTCGTGTTGTCGTCGAGCAACACGAGCGCGGCTTCGCATGAGCGCGCCCACAGCACCGCGCCGCCATCGCCCCACGTTCCACTCACGATGCCGAGCCCCCCGCCGACGACCAAGTCGCCCTCGATGCCGACGCGAGCGCTCGCGGCGAAGCGCACGTTCCGCGCGCGCACGTCGCCCGTCACAATCAGCGTGCTCGTCAGGTAATCGTCGGTCGTACACACCAGGTCGCCGCGCGTCTCCAGGTCGCCGACGACGATGACGGCCCAGGGGCCGGACCCACTTTCGAGGGTGTCGTCGAAGCGCAGGCTCCCACTGACGATGCGAGGCACGACGATGCCGTTCGTCTCCGGGTCGTTGAGCTCCTCGGTCTCCAGGAACGAAGCGAGCCAGCTCGCCCCCGCGAATCGCCTGGAGACCTCCTCGAACGTCGTCTCTTCACCCAGTTCGTCGATGTGACTCATTGCGAGCACGCTACGGCAGGCCGCGCTGGAGCCGCAACGCTTGTGCCCCTGTCACAGCCGCCCGGCCTTGAGCTCCTCCACGATGTGCGCGCTGGCTCGCACGGCGATGGCCATCATCGTCAGCGTGGGGTTCTGCGGGCCCTGTGACGGGAAGCACGCGCCGTCGTTGATGTAGAGGTTGGGCACGTCCCAGCTCTGGTTGTGGGCATTGAGCACGGACGTCCTCGGGTCCGAGCCCATCCGCGCGGTGCCTACCTCGTGAATGGCCATGCCCGGCGTGGACAGCGTGCCGTTGGCCTTCTCCACGGTGAAGCCCGCCGCCTCCATCATCTCCTTGCAGGTGGCCACCGCGTCCTCGGCCATCTTCAGCTCGTTGGTGGAGTGGCGGCACTCGATGTGCGCGGCCGGAATGCCCCAGCGGTCCTTCACCGTGGGGTTCAACGTCACGCGGTTCTCCGCGCGCGGCACCATCTCTCCAAAGGGGACGAAGTGGCAGCTATCGCCGAAGGTGAACACCTGCACGCCATAGCCTCGCGCGAAGTCCTGCTCCTTCTTCGCGACGTTGCGGAACTGGGGAATGTACGCCCAGCTCTGCTCCTGCTGCTGCGCCTCGGGCGGCAGGTTCATCTTCGCCTCGATGCCCAGCATGTACGTGTGGTCCATCAGGTTGCGGCCCAACTGCCCCGACGAATTGGCCAGGCCGTCCGGGAACGCGCTGCTGCGGGAGTGCAGGAGCAGGCGCGTGGACTCAATCGCGCCGGCCGCCATCACCACCACCCGCGCGTGGGCCTCGTAGGACTTGCCCGACTTCGCATCGAGGTAGTGCACGCCCGTGGCGCGGCCCGTGTTCGCGTCGTACAGCACCTGGTCCACCACCGCGTTCGTGCGCAGCGTGAGGCGGCCCGTCTTCAACGCCGCGGGCATGGTGGTGGGCGCGCCCGCCGTGCGGCGGACGATGACGCGGCGCTCGGGCCAGCGGCGCTCCACGTGCGCCTTCAGCCGCTGCTCCGCGGCAGTCATCGAGATGGCGCCCGCGAAGACGGAGTCGGGCAGCATGTCCAGCCCGTCCGCGTTGCCGTGGATGCCCATCCACCGCTCCACCGTCTCGTAGTGCGGCGCCAGGTCCGCCAGTGTCAGCGGCCAGTCCGGCCCCAGTCCGTCCTGCGTGCCTGCTTTGAAGTTGAAGTCCGACAGCCGGTAGAACTGGCGGCCGTGCGCCTTCACCGACGTGCGCCCGCCCACCTGCCGTGCACGAATCCACGTGAAGGGCTGGTCCTCCGGCGTGGTGTAGGGGTTGTCGACGTCGTCGACGAAGGCGTGCGGATGGAAGGGCCACGCGAAGGTGGTGCTCTGCACGGACTGACGCACCTTGCGCGCGTCATCCGTCTCCGCCAGGTAACCGAAGGACTGACGCAGACGGTGAAGCATCCACAGCATGCGGTCCGCGCCCATGCCTCGGCCCGCTTCGAGCACCAGCACGCGCAAGCCCGCTTCCGTTAGCTGCTTGGCCGTCCAACCACCACAAGCGCCCCCGCCAACCACCACCACATCAAACGTCGTCCTGGATGTGCCCACAGCTTCCCTGGCGCGACAGTGCCGTCTTTGATGGCACTGTGAGTTGTCTGCCCGAGTGTAAGCTGCGCGGTGCAGGGCGTAGCAATGTGGGTCCCGTCTGCACGCCTGGGGTTCAATCACCCCAGTTGCCTTCGAGGAGGTCCAACGGACATGAGTTGGCGGCGGTGGCTGCTCGTGGGTGTGCTCGCGCTGGGGCTGCTGTCCGCGCTGGCCGTGTTCGGTAGAGCGCTGCGTCATTCCGAGGCCTACTTTCACTATCCGCGCCATCAGGCCGTACGGCCCGCCGATTTCGACGAGGCGCAGGATGTATCGCTGCGCACCGAGGACGGACTGACGCTGCGAGGGTGGTACGTGCCGTCCCGGAACGGCGCCGCCGTGGTGCTGGCGCACGGGCTGTCGCAAACGCGCGCAGACTTGCTGCCCGAGGCGCAAATCCTGCGCGCCGCGGGTTACGGCGTGCTGCTCTTCGACTTGCGCGCCCACGGTGAGAGCGAGGGCGCGTTCTCCACCTGGGGGGACTTGGAGCGGCGGGACGTGCGGGCCGCGCTCGCCTTCGTTCGCGCCCAGCCGGACGTGGATTCGGAGCGGGTGGGGGCGCTCGGCTTCTCGATTGGTTCCGCCGCCGTCGCGGAGGTGGCCGCCACGGACCCGGGCGTGCGCGCGGTGGTGCTGCTGTCGCCGTTCAACACGCTGTGGCTGGCCGCCGCGTATGACTTCCGCCGCTTCGGCGCCGTGTCACAAGCTGGCGCGCTGGTGCCCTTCTGGCGGCGCGGCATCGCCCTGGACGAGGTGCGCACCATCGACGCGGTGGAGCGCATCCGCCCCCGTCCGCTGTTCATCGTCATGGGCACGGAGGAGTCCGGGCAGCCGCTGGCAGATGAGCTCTTCGCGAAGGTGCGCGAGTACGCCCAGACGTGGCGCATCCAGGGCGCGGGGCACGGGAACTTCAGCGTCACCGAGCCGGAGGCGTACCCCCGGAGGCTGCGGGACTTCCTGGACGCCGCGCTGCTTCCGAGGGGGAGCGCCGCCTCGGAAGCGCGCTGAACGTCACTGCGCGGGCGTGGCCGGGGCCGCGGACTCGAGCTCGGCGAGCTGCGCCAGGAAGGCGCGGCCCTTCGCCGGGTCCGTCATGTGGATGAAGGCGGCCATGCCCTTGAGCTGCTCCAGGGACTCGTCCTCGCGGCCCGGCTTGCCCTTCTTCCGGTTGTGGATGGCGGCGCGAAGCTGGCGCACGACATCCCGCGGGACACGGGCGGCCGGCGCGTTCTTGCCCGCCGTGTTCACCACCAGCCCCGTCACCCGCTGCCGCGTGCCCTTGCGCGCCACGCGCGTCTTGTCCGGGTGCACGCGGAAGCCCTCCGCCTCCACCACTTCCTGCACGCGGGAGAGCAGCATGGCCACCGGGGGACGCTGCGTCCGCCGCGCCTTGGGCTGCTTCGCCTTCGTCCAGGAGAAGGTCAGGTCATCCGCGTAGCGCGTGTACGTGAAGCCCATCCGCTTCGCGAGCGCCGACAGCCGCTTGTCCAGCTTCAGGCACAGCGCGTTGGTGATGCCCGGCGACGTGGGCGCGCCCTGCGGCAGCGAGCGCGGGCCCTTGGCCACGTACAGCAGCTTGCCGCGGAACTGCACCGCTTCACGCGGCGCCTCGGTGGACATCAGCGACAGGAGCGTGGCCGAGCCCTCCGCCAGGCCGCCCTTGCGCAACAGGCCCTTCACCCGCCGCCACGTGACGGAGGGGAAGAAGTCCTTGAGGTCCACCTTCACCACCACGTCCGCGCCCTGGTGGGCCAGCGCGTTGGTGAGGATGGAGCGTCCCGCCACGAAGCCATGCGCCGCGCTGTGCACCGGCAGCCGCTCCACGATGTTGGACAGCACCCAGCGCTGCGCTTCCTTCAGCTCCGGCTTGGGCGACGTAATCGTGCGCTTGCTGCCGTCGCGCTTCGGAATCGTCCAGCTCACGTAGTGCGTGGCGGTGTCCACCTCGCGGTGGAACGCGAACCAGCGCAGCTTGGGCACGCTCAGCTTCAGCGCCTTCGCCAGCGCCTCCGTCGAGTCCAGCTCCGTCAGGCCGTTGGCCCGGGCGCGCTCCTCGCGGTTCGGTACGTCGAACGCGTCCGCCGGGCGGTCCTCCGTCCAGTGCACGCCCGCGCCCAGGTGGCCCACGTGCGTGGCCTTCCACGCCTCGTGCGCCTGTCGCTTCAGCGCGCGGCGCTCGACGGCCTCGGCCTTCTTCTTCTCCTTCCAGGCCTTCTTGTCCTTCTCGGAGGCGCTGGAGAAGTCGAGGTCGTCCACCGAGAGGCCCTTGGCGACGAGCTGCGCCTGGACCCAGTCGTCGGCGCCGCCCGCTTCGTCAATGGCCTTGGCCCGGGCGAGCAACGCCTCGTGCGCGAGCCGGCGGGCCTCACGCTTCGCGGCCGCGTCGGGCGCGGGCGGGGTGGGCTCCGGCGTGGGCACGGCCTGGGGCGAAGCTGCGGGGACGAAGGGGTCCAGCCTGGCGGTCATGTCTGCACCTTGGATGGGCGCGGCGGCGGGAAACGGGACATGTCGCGAGCAGTCGAGGGAGGCCGGGAAAGCACCACCATCTTACCTGGGGCACGGTAGCCTCACCGGCTCTCCCCTCCTAGGCACTACTGCCGGGGTGGGTAAACGGCGGTCGCGTCGTTGGCTCCGCTACCCACCCCGGCAGTAGTGCCTAGGAGGGAGAGAGCCAAGAACAGGCTACCTTGCGGAGAGTGTCCTGCATTCCAACCAGAGCGGCGCAACGCCGCTCCCGCGCTCGAGGCGCTCAGGCTGATGCACTCCAGACCTCTCTCGGCTGCTCGCGCTTGAAGCGCACGTCGTCGTCTCTTCGTCGCACCTATCCTGCCGGCCGCGTGTGGCGGCCGGGCCGTGGTTGAAGGGTTTACACCAAGGCCGACGCCGCGTCGATGTAGCCGTCAGCCGCCAATTTCTCCAGGCGCGCGAAATAGGCCCCGCGCGCCTCCGCATCCGAGTCGAACCAGAGCCGCTGGTGGCGCGGAGAGCCCGTCCGGGGGCCCCACTCCACCGAGACAACCTGCCCATCCAGGGATACCCGGTACACCGTCTCCAGACCGCTGTCCGCGTCGCGGCGCACGTAGGCCCGCGTCTCGGCGCGGATGAGCTTGCGGCCCTCGGGCGTCTGGCGCAGCGCCTCTTCCTCGGCGCGGCGGCGCGCGTAGGCCAGGCGCAGGGCCAGCAGGTGCTCGCAGGGGCCTTCGCGCAGGCCGGAGCGCCGGTGGTGGGGGCAGCCGCAGCTCGCGTCCTTCACGCGGCCTTCCAAATCCAGCGTGAAGCTGGGGAAGAAGCTGCGCATCGCCTCGCGGTCCACCACCTCGCCGTGGATGCGCAGGCCTTCGCCCACCACGTCGTGCACCTTCGTGAGCTTCACCTCGCCCGCGCCGGGGGCGCCATCGCCGCCCAGCAGGCGGTGCGCCCGGGCCTCCAGCTCGCTGCCGTAGCGGATGTCGGCGGCGTCCACCGGGGTGGGCATCAGCTCGCGCGGACGGTACTGGCCGCGCGCCACGTCGAAGAGGATGCGTCCGCGCAGGCACTCCAGTTGGAGCGCCGCGCGCACCGACTCCTTGGCCGCGCCCGCGTTGGCGACGAGCGTCTCGAAGGGCAGGGGGCCTTCGGTGCGCAGCCGGCCGCGGAGCTGCTCCGCCAGGCCGTCCGGCACCGCGCGGGGCATCAGCACGTCGAAGGCCGCCGCGGAGGACCAGCCGCTCTCCGTCCAGCCCGTGAGGCCGAGCGTCAGCGTGGCCGCGCCCATGTCGATGACCCAGAACACCGGCAGGCCCGGCCCCAGCAACTGCACCTTCACCGACTTCGCGTGGGGCAGCAGGCGCCCGAGCGCGGCCAGCCGCTGGCGGCCGAAGGTTCGCACCACCGCGGGGGACGTGCCGTTGTACGAGCCGCCGTGGCACTCCAGCACCAGCTCCCACGGCTCCAGCACCAGCCGCGGCGCGGCGCCGGGCACCAGTTCGAAGCGCAGGGCGCGCGGGGCCTTCTTCGCCTTGCGAGCGCGGAGGGCGAAGAGGAGGTTGTAGAGGTCGATGGGCGCCAGCTCGCACGTGCTCGCGGGCAGCGTGGCGGCGGACTGCACCTGGAGGAAGCCGCGCAGCCAGGCGTGCGGCACCTCCACGTTGCGCGGGGCCCGGGCCGGCTGGGCGGCGGGCGTGGCCGGCGCCACGTGGGCCTCCAGCGAGAGCGGGACGTAGGTGCGCAGCCGGTCCACGCGGGCGGGCAGCTCCGGCGGCACGTCCAGGAAGGTGGAGCCGTGCGCGGCCTCGCGGCCCTCGAAGAGGCGGTTGTCGAAGGACAGCCGGGCGTAGGCGCTCTCGTCGCGGGAGAAGACCTCCAGCGACACGCTGTCCGGGTCCACCGTGAGCACGGGGTCCAGCACGGCGTCCTGCTGCTTCTCGCCGTCCAGCGCGTTGTCGAGGAACGCCTTCTGCGCCTCCCAGATGAGCGCGCTGGCCCGCTTCCCCTGCTTCATGAGGTAGGCGAGGTACGCGGTGCGGTCCTTGCCCCGGTAGCGCAAGTCACTGGAGAGGACGCCGAAGGTCGCCGCCAGCGCGTCGCGGAAGAGGGCGGCGTCGGTGACGCGGCCGCTCACGCCCACGGTGCCGCGCGAACCCTCCAGGGCCAGGCGCACGCGGGAGCTGTCCGTGCTGGAGTCGACGTCGCTGGTGGTGGCGTAGCGCAGCTCGACGGGATGCCGGGTGGCGGTCGTCATGACGGGTTGCCTTCCTTCCGGGCGCGCTCCGCGGCGCGGCGTGCACGTTTATGGGCGCGCCAGGCGGCCTTGCGCAGCTCCACGGTTTGGGACTTGTCGAAGGCGGACGCGTGCAGCAGCTTCGCCGCCTCGTCACCGCCCAGCCGGCCCAGGGCGGCCCACGCATCCTGCCGCGTCTCCGGCTTCGCGTCGGTGGCCAGGGGCTTCAAGGGCTCCATCGCGCGAGCACCCAGCAGCGCGGGCACCGCGAGGCGGCGGCCCTCGGAGGTGGCCAGCACCTCGTGCGAGGGCTTGCCGCCCATGGGCCCGAAGGCCACCGCGTCGAAGGGCTTCACTTCCAGCGCCCACGCGGCGGTGCGCTCGGGGGCGAGCTTCGCCAGCGCGTCCGCCGCCGCCGCCCGCACCCGCGCGTCCGGGTCCACCAGCGCCTTGCGCAGCGTCTCGGCCGCGGCGGCGCGCTCCTTCTCCTGCGTCAGCACGGCGGCCGGGGCCTGGCCCGTGAGCGTCACCGTTCCGCCCGGCGTCGCCAACCGTCCCAGGGCGCGCGCGGCTTCCTGGCGCACGGTGGCCGGGGCCGCCTGTTCACCGCTTTGGAGGATGGTGCGCGCGGAGTCCGACATGCCCGCGGTGCCCAGGCGGGAGGCGGCCCACAGCAGGCGCTCCCAGGCGTTGGACAGGCGGTGCCGCTCGGGCGGCGGGGCCGCGCTCCAGTCGGCGGCGGTGCGGCGTTCGGCGGTGACGAGGGCGCGGGACAGCGCGGCCAGGTCCACCGCGCCGGGCTCGCGGGCCTCGCCCGTCCAGGTGCCCACCATCAGCGCCGCCTCCTCGCGGGCCTCGGGCTTCGCGTGGCCGAGCAGCGCCACCACCTCGGGCACGGGCAGGGCACCGCGCCGCGCGAGTCCCCGGCGCAGGCGCTGCCGCAGCACCATGTTGTCCAGCGTGGCCAGGCGCGGCACCAGCAGCGCCGGGTCGCCTTCGTTGGCCAGGAAGGACACCGCGGGCGCGGAGATGTCCTGGAACTGGCTGGCCACGGCGAGGAACTCCACGCGCGTGCGCTCGTTCGGGAACAGCACGTCGAGCGCCTTGCGCGCCGACTCGCGCAGGAGCTGCGGCTGTGCGTCCAGCGCCGCGGCGAGCGCGGGCTCCGCCGCCGGGTCCTTCAGCTTGCCCAGCTCCGTGGCGGAGAGCATCCGAATCGACTGCGGCGTGCCGGTGTCACCGAGCAGCGCCTCCAGCTTCACGCGGGCGCGCTCGCCACCGATGGCGCGCAGGCCCTTCACGCCGGCCTCCATCTGCGTCAGCGAGGGGCCCTCGACCGCGGCGGCCTCCACCTTCTCCTCGATGCGGCGGCGCTCCTCGCCCTCCGGCAACTTCGAGGCGAGCCGGCCCAGGCCCTCGATGGCGGCCGACACCATGCTCGGCTCGACGGGGGCCTCCGCCGTGCCGCCCGCGGCCACCGTCTCCAGCTCCGCCAGGGCGCGCGCGTCACCCAGCGTGCCCAGGGCCAGCAGGGCCCGCTCGCGCTGGCCGTCCTCGCCCGCGCGGGCGTACAGCATCAGGGGCCGCAGCGCGCTGACGCCGCCCTTGAAGGCCACGCCCTCGGCGGCCGGCAGCATCAGGTCGCGCGCGCCGCCGCGCAGCACGGCCTCCAGCGGCTCCACCGGCGCGCCGTGCTCCATGACGCGCTTCGAATAGGCCTCGATGGCCGCGCCGCTCACGGCGGGGAAGCGGTCCGAGAAGAGGTTGGTCAGCAGCTCCGCCTGGCCGGCCTCCGCACCGTGCTCCAGGTGCCGCACGGCCTCCAGCCGCACGGCGACGTCGAGGCTCTTCACCACCTGCCGCAGGAACGACACGGCCAGCTTCACGTCGCGCTTCTTCACGTCGGTGCCCGCCACCGTGATGGCGGCGGTGACACACTCGCTGCGAATGACGCCCTCGGTGTCCGTCTGGCACTGGCGGGCCAGCACCTCCAGCGCCTCGGGGCGGCGCGTGGCGCCCAGGGCCGTCACCAGCCGCTTGCGCTCATGGACCTCCGGGGCGGAGGACAGCCGGGCGGCCAGCGCGGCCACGGCGGCGGGCGTGGCCAGCCGGGCCAGGGCCTCCGTGGCGCGCTTGGCGACGCTGGCGTTCTCCGCGCGCAGGAAGGTGGCGAGCACCTCCACCGCGCGGTCATCTCCGCGCCACGCCAGCAGCTCGGACGCGCGCAGGCGCAGGTCCTCGTGCTCGCTGGCCATGGCCCGGCCCAGCGCCTCGGTGACGCGCGAGTCGTTGGCGCCGGCCAGCCGCTCGATGACGCCCACGCGCAGGTCGGCGTGCTCGCTGCTCAGCGCGGCCAGCAGCGGCTCCAGGCTGCCGGGCGGGCTGAGCTTCTCCAGCAGCTCGAAGGCGTAGCGGCGCACGTCCGTCAGCGGCGAGTTCAGCGCGGCGCTGATGCGCGGCTTCGCGGCGTCACCCCGCGTGGCCAGCTCATCCAGCGCCGCGCGCGCCACGTCCGGCGACAGCGAGGCCAGGGCCAGGGCGAGCGGCTCGTCACTGCCGGCGGGGAACAGCTCCTTCAGCCCGGTCAGCGCGGCCTTGCGCACGAGCTGGTGCGGGTCCTCCAGGGCGCGCAGCAGCGCGGCCACGGCGGCGGGCGTGCCGGCGAAGCCCTCCTGCGTGAGCTTCACCACGCGGTCCACCGCGTCGCGGCGCACGCGGTGGCCCTCGTCGTCACCCGCGGACACCTGCCGCAGCAGGCCCACGTAGGCGCCGAAGGCCAGCTTCCGCAGGTGCTGCCGCTCGGCCTGGGCGGAGGCCTCGGGGGACGGCGCGGGCGCGCCCGGCTTCACGGTGGCGAAGATGCGCCGCAGCCAGTTCTTCGCGGGTGCCTCCGACACGGGCGAGGCTGGCGGCGCCGTCTCCGGCTTCCAGGGGGACTCCAGCGTGCTGGGCCGCGCCACCCGCTTCGCGTGCCGGAAGTACTCCAGCGGCTTGTCGCCCAGCAGCAGCACCTGGGCCGCCGCGTAGCGCTGTTCGGGCTGCTGACTGGACAGCGCCTCCGCGAGCCCGATGACGTACTTGGCGCGCTCCTCTTCGGGCGGCCAGTCCTTCATGTCGGCGGCCTTCTCGGGGCGCGTCGGCATCAGGGCTTCCACCAACTGGGCGCGCGCCGCGTCCGGCTCCGTGCGCAGCTCCAGCGCGCGGGCGGCGGCGTAGCGGACCTCCGGCCGGCCGCTGGAGAGGGCGCTGGCGAGCAGGTCGGGCGGCTCGCCGCGGCGGCTGGCGCGCATGTCCCGCGACAGGACGATGGCGAACACGAACTCCTGCACCTCGCGGGTGCGGTCCTCCAGGCCGTGCAGCAGGCCGCCGTCACCCTCGGGGCCCAGGGCCGCGAAGGCGAGGATGGCGCCCAGCCGGATGGGGAGGTGGTCGTGGCGCAGGTTGCCGGTGAGCACCGGCAGGGCGCGCGCGTCACCCAGGCGGGACAGGCCGTCCGCGGCCCAGGAGCGCACCGCCACGTTGGCGTGGCTCAGCGCGTCCAGCAGGAAGCCCTCGTCACCGCGGCGCGCGGCGGTCGCGAGCCCGCGGGCGCCCTGCTCCTGCATGTCGCCCGACTCGTGCGGCAGCAGGGTGGTGGCGAAGAAGGTCAGCAGGCGCCGCGAGCCCAGCGAGGCCAGGGCCCGGGCGGCGCGGATGCGCAGCGGCACCAGGAAGGCCGGAGGGTACATCCGCTCCAGGTCCTTGTCGGTGATGAACGCGCGCATCGGCTCGATGATGTCTTCCGCGCCGCGCGGCGCGAGCAGCTCCACCGCCCGCACGCGCACCGGCAGCGGCGCCGCGGCGAGCCCGGCCAGCAGGGGCCCGTTCTCGTTGGGCACCAGCTTGTCCAGGGCCTCCAGCGCGGCGACGGCGACGGCGACCTCCTCGTCCTGCACGCGCTTGAGCAGCGGCGAGCGCAAAGGCTCGATGGGGGCGTGGACGGCGCCCTTCGCGGCGTGCTCCCGCAGCGGCGCGTGCGTGGTGGCGAGCGCGGCCAGGTGGGCCTCCGCGTGCTCCTTGCCCACGTGCTTCACCCACGCGTCGTACGCGGCGGTGGCCACGCCGGTGTCGCGGTCCTCCACGGCCTTCTTCAGCCGCTCCAGCGCCCAGCCTTCCGCGGCGCGCTGCGCCAGCACTTCCACCGCGCGGTGGCGCAGGTCGGGGAAGCGGCCCGCCAGCGCGCGGTCCAGCGCCTTCTCCGGCGCCTTCTCGTTCCAGGCCCACAGCGTGCGGAAGGCCTCGCCGCGCACCTTGCCGGACTCGTCCTCCAGCGCGTCGCCCAGCAGCGGCTCCGCGCCCGGCGCGGACGCGCCCAGCTTCACCAGCCGGTCCAGGCCGCGGACCCGCACGTCCTCGTGGCCGGAGCGAAGCGCGGCCTCCGCCGACGCCAACGGCGCGTCCTCGTCCAGCGCCACCACGGCGTCCATCGCCGTGACGCGCACGTCCGCGTTCTCGTCGTCCAGCATCCACACCAGCCGCTCGCGGGCGCGAGCGTCCTGGAGGGCCTGGAGCGAGGAGGCCGCCACCCGGCGGATGACGGGCTCCGCCTCACGGGAGAGCTGCAGCAGGGCGCCCAGCGCCCGCGCGTCACCGAGCTGCGCCAAGCCCCGCGCGCCACGCACGGCCGTGTCCGGCGTGCGACAGGCCATGGCGGCGAGCAGCGGCTCCACGTCGCTCTCGGTGATGTCCGCGCCGGCCTTGCCCTGGGCGGGCATCGCGTCCCGGGCGGCCT
Source organism: Myxococcus hansupus (assembly GCF_000280925.3). Classification (NCBI taxonomy): domain Bacteria; kingdom Pseudomonadati; phylum Myxococcota; class Myxococcia; order Myxococcales; family Myxococcaceae; genus Pseudomyxococcus; species Pseudomyxococcus hansupus. Next base: position 8,458,428 of record NZ_CP012109.1, on the reverse strand, counting down.
GGAGCTCGGCGTCGGAGATGGGGGGGGTCGGGGTGCCCTTGCCACCCTGGGCGCGGCGCTCGAGCTGGGCCAGCCAGCGGGCGACTTCCGTCACGCCTCGGGCGAAATCCTCGTCACGCGACGCCAGCGCGTGAGCCAGGGCCCGGCGCTCCATCACCCGCACCGTGAAGGCCGCGCGGCGCACGCCGGCGTCCGCGTCATCCAGTGCGCGAGCGACCAACGGCTGGAGCTGGGGATGCCCCAGCATTCCACGCGCGGCGGTGCGGGCGAGCACCTCGATTTTCAACAGGGCGGGTCCACGCTCGAAGGCGGTGCGCAGCGGCTCCGCGCCGTCGCCCGGGATGACCTGGAGCAGGGCCTCCAGCGCGGCCAGGCCCACCGTGTCCTGCGGGTCGGCGAGCTGGCTGGAGATGAGGCCCGGCACCAACGGAGAGGTGCCACCCAGCTTCGCCAGCCGCTCCAGGCCCAGCACGCGGATGTCCGGGTGCTTCGACTCCAGCGCGGCGCGCGGGGCGGCCAGCGGAGAATCGAGCTCCAGGGTGGCGAGCGCCTCCAGCGCTTCCTTGCGGACGAAAGGATACCCGTCGTTCAGGGCCTCCCGCAGCTTGGGGCGCGCGGCGGTGCGGCCATGGCTCGCCAGCTCCCGCAGGGTGAGCCGGCGCACCTCCGCGTCCTTGTCCGTGGCCAGCACCTGGAGGAGGAAGTCCAGCGCCTCCGTCTCCTCCAGTGCGGCGGCTTCGCGCACCGCCGCCTCGCGGCGCGGACGTCCGGCCTTGAGGGACTCCGTCAGCAGGTCGAAGCCGTGCTGGGACGTGTCGTGGTCGCTCGCGGGCGAGCCGTCCAGCGCGAGGCCGAAGCGGTGCGTGCGGCGGTCTTCTCCACCCGTGAAGATGGAACCCAGCGACGTCTTCGCCACCCGCGGGTTGGCGGGCGGCGCGAAGGCGAGCGCGTGCACCGGCTTGCCGCCCGCGTCCAGCGAGCGCGGCTTGCGGCGCACATCCAGCCGCCAGACCTTGATTTGTCCGTCGCTGCCCGCGGACCACACGCGGTCCCCGGACTCTTCCTCGCCGGGCTTCGTGGCGGGCGTGGGCGGGAAGAGGAGGGCGAGCACCGGGCCGGCGTGGCCGCTGTCCTTCTCGCCACGGACCTCGAACTCCACCGCGCCCACGAGGTACCAGAAGCGCAGCTTGCCGTCGTCGCCGGCGGACACCAGCCGCCCGTCGCGCGGGGTGAAGGCGAGCGCGCGCACCGGGCCCTCGTGCCCGGCCATGTCGCGCTGAGCGCCGGTGGCCACCGTGAAGACACGCACCACGCCGTCGTCACCCGCGCCCGCCGCGTAGGTGCCGGACGGGTCCACGGCCACGGCGCGCAGGGGCTGGGTGGAGGCCTTCCACTCGTGCAGCTTGCGCGTGGACTCCCAATCCCAGGCGCGCACGGCGCCGTCCGCGCCCACGCTGAAGAGGCGCGTGCCGTCCGCGCTGGACGCCAGCGCGGTGACGCCGCCGGGGTGCACGTCATGGAGCTGGAACTGCACCTGTCCGTCGGACAGCGTGCCGATGCGCAAGGTGCCATCCGCGCCCGCGGCGGCCCACTGCCCGCCGGAGATGGCGAGCGCGAGCACGGCGGAGGGCAGCTCGGCGCTCCACAACACCTTGTTGGTGCCGGGCTCGAACGCGGTGAGACGGCTGGCGGCGGAGGCGCGAGCGCCACCCACGAGCAGCACGCGCGCGTTGGCGGCGAGTGCACGGACCTTCTCGAAGTTGCCGATGGCGAGTACGGGCATCACGTTCCCCAGTGGCTGCCTTCTTAGCACCGGCGCCCGCGATAAGAGAGCGCGCAGTGTGGATGTGAGCGGTGCCGCGGACCGTTATCGTCCGTTGCCCCGGATTCCGGTGGAGCGCAGATAGAACCGGGCCGTCTGCGCCAGGAAGCGCAGCGGATATCCGGGCTCGGCGAGCTGCTTCTGGAGCTCACCCCCCAGCTCCGCAATCAACGTCCGGAGCAGCTCCAGCTTGCTCGGGTCGTCCAGCGTGGAGGCGCGCCCCAGCGAGGGCATCCGCCGCCGCCACACGGGGCTGGCGGCCAGCGTGGCCCTCACGCCGTCGAGGAGGTCCAGCAGGGTGGGTGGCATCAGCCCGATGGAGATGGACAGGGCCTCGTCCGACGCCTGGGCCATGTGCCAGTACCCGCCCGGGATGTAGATGAAGTCCCCGGCGCCCAGCGCATGCGTCTCCACGGGCGTCTTCTCCTGCGCGGCCAGGGTGCCGCTGGGCACCGACTCCGGCAGGGGCACGGGGTGGAGCGTGTTCTCCCGCAGCAGGTACTCCTTGCGGCCCGCCGTCTGGAGGATGAACACCTCCTCCGGGTCGCAGTGCCAGCCGAAGCCGTGGTGCCCCGCGGGCGTGCAGTAGATGTGCAGGTTGATGCGGCCGTGCAGCTCCGCGCTGAACGCGCGCGCCAATTGCGCCAGGTCCGGGTGGTGCTGGTCCGGCTGACGCAGCGCCAGCGTGTAGCCCTGCGCGAACAGCTCGCGGGCCTCCTTCGCCGTCCTGGGCCTGCCTCCCGGGTAGGGTACGCCCTGGCGCGCGAGCAGGACGTCGCAGGCCGTCTCCTCCACGAGGAAGTCGATGGTCTCCCACGTCCCCAGGCGCTGGAGGCGCTCCGCGGAGGAGGCGCCGGTGAAGGGACGTCGCTGGTAGTGCTCCTGGAGGAAGCGCTCCCGCGGAAAACCGTTCAGCAGTTCATCGAGCAGCATGGCGCGTTCAATGACTCAGGCGCCGCCGAGCTGCACGTCCGGATGCGCGGCCCGCAACTGCACCAGCGAGGCGAGGCAGCTCTGCCATTCCCCCTTGGCCAGCGACCCGGTGAACTCCTCCAGCACCGGCGCCACCACGCGCGCGAAGGCCGCGTCCTCCAGGCCCAAATCGCGCACCAGCTCGATGACGCGGCGCTTGGCCACGCTGGCGGACAGGCGCTTCTGCACCTCGCCCTCGCGAGCCTCCTTCGCGCGCCCCGGGGGCAGGCCGAAGAGCATCTTCCGCAGGAAGGTGCGCAGCGCGTCCACGTTGGCGAAGCGCTCCGTGCCGCCCAGGGCCACGGCCTCCTTGGCGCCCGCGGGCTTCCACCCCTCCGGCAGGTGCATGGGGCGGTGCTTCTCCCAGAGGAGCCGCACGGCGAACAGGCCCACCTCGCGGTCCGCGCTCTGCATCAGCCACGCGAGCCGCTCTGCGCCGCCCAGCCGCGCGTAGTGCCGGCGGATGAGCTCCACCGCCACCTCGCGCGTGCTGCGCTTGGTGCTCTCCGTGAGGGAGAACACCTTCACGGGGTCCAACTCCTCCGGCTGGAGCGTGTGCCGGGCGTCCGCGCCGTCCTCGCCCGCGCGCAGCAGGGCGTCGTAGGCCAGGTTGCGAATCTCCTTCGCCTCGGCGTCCGCCAGCTCGTACACGCGCGTGTGCCAGCCCCAGGCGCGCAGCTCCGCGCGGGCGATGGCCAGGGCGAAGCGGCGCACGTCATCGCGCGCGTCCGTCAGCGCGGGCCACAGCAGCTCCGGCGTGTACGCCTTGCGCGGGGCGCGGGGCTTCAGGTTGTAGGATTGCGACTCCGGCTGCTCCGGCCCGATGACGGGGTGGTGGCAGCGCAGGTACGTCTGCGCGAAGGCGCGCACCGGCGCGGGCTGCTTGGCGCCCAGGGCCAGCTCGAAGAGGCGCTCCAGGCCCGCGGCGGCGTCGCCCGAGTCGCTGAAGTCCGCGGGGGCCACGTTCTCCAGCAGGTAGCGGTGCGCGAAGCCGTGCAGCGCCGGGTCGGCGCGGCGGGCCAGCGCGAGCAGCCAGGGCACGGTGAGCTGGCGCGCGGTGAACAGCTTGCGGTTGCCCAGCAGGGACAGCGCCACGTGCCGGTACTTGGCGCTGAAGACGCGCGCCTTCACCTGCTCCACGTCCAGCCCGGGCAGGCTGTCCGCGCGCAGGAGCCACTGGCTCACCGCGTGGCCGATGCGCGCGTGCGTGGACTTCTCCAGCAGCCACTCCGGCCCCATGGCAGCGGCCGGGTAGCCCGACAGCGCCTTCACCACCAGCCCCTCCACGGGGTGGGGCTTCTTCTCCAACCGGGGGTCGTCCAGCAGCGCCTTCCAGAAGTCCACCGGCAGCTCGGTGGCGCCGTACTTCGCGGAGACGAATCCCTTCACCCAGTTCAACTGCTCGCCGGTGCCCAGGTACATGTCCCGGAGGAACTCGCCGGTCAGCTCCGCGCGGTCGAAGGACTGTTGCAGCGCGGCGGAGGCGAAGGTCGCGGTGGGCTTGTACGCCAGCATCCGTCCCAGCATCGCCACGCCCAGCGTGCGCGGGTTCTGCTTCTCCAGCGTGGCCGCGGCGAAGGCCTTCACGTCCGGCGCGCCCTGGGCCACCAGCTCCAGCAGCCGCTCCGCGGACAGGTCCTGCGCCTGGGCGCGGGCGTACTCGATGGCGTAGGCGCGGGCCTTGGTGCTGGGGGAGAGCAGCAGCGCCAGCACCGCCTCGTGCAGGCCGAGCTCCCGCAGCCGGCCCTGGTGGAACTCGGGCGAGCCCTGCAACGTCTCCACCAGGAAGTCGTGCGCGCTGCCCAGCGGGCGGCGGGCGAGCCGGTCCAGCCACGCGGGCGTCACCTTGCGCAGCGCCTCCGGGAAGTCCTTGCGCAGGCCCTGGATGGCGAAGCTGGCGGCCGGGTCGGACTCGCAGAGGTCCAGCAGGCGCATCAGCGCGTCCGGCGAGCGCTTCCACGCGTCCGGGTAGGCGCGGTGCTTCACCATGTCGCCCGGCGGCTGCATGCCGAAGGAGTCCTGCGTGTACTTGCCGCTGCCGTGGGCCCAGACGTGGTGGGCCACCCAGACGCCGTACCAGGAGGTGTCCGGCCGGTAGTGACGGAGCACCTCCACCGCGAACTGCGGGTAGAGCTCCGGCACGGCGGCGCCCAGGTGCCGCAGGTAGCGCCACGCGCGGCGGCGCAGGTAGGTGAGGGTGCCGCCGGAGACTTCACGGCCACCGCTCGGACGGTGACGCTCCACGTCGAAGCGCCAGGCGAGCACGCCGAACAGCTCCGCGTCGTGGTTGGCCTCCGCCAGCTTGTAGATGCGCTTGAGGCCGCCCCACAGGCCGAAGCGCAGGTCCGCGCCGCTGGCGACGTCCATCAGCGCCGCGCGCGAGGCCTGGGAGCCGTGCTGGTACAGGGCCACCAGGAGGTCGGCCAGGGCCAGCCGGGGCGGGTGGGGTATGTCCTTCTGCGCGAGGTAGCGCTGCCACGCCTCGGCGGACGCCTGACGCCGTCCGTCCGAGTTGTACTGCGCCCGGGCCTGGGTGAGCGTCCGGAGGAGGGCCTCGAACGTGAAGGCCCCCTTGGGCAGGGGCTTCTCTGGCGCCTGCTCGGGCTGGTCGTTCAGGGCGATGATGGCATCGGCCAGGTCAGGGGACTCGGCGCGAACCAGCCGCTCCAGGTCTGCCGCGCTCAGCGCATCGCTCGTGGACGTGGACATGGAGGGGGGATTTACCACGCTACTTCTTCCAGAACATCAGCGTGTCGAGCAGGTCCAGCCCGGGCCCCAGGGCGGAGCTGGGGCTGTTGTCCTCGAAGTACAGCAGGTCCACGAGCACGGCGACGGCCAGGACCAATTGCCTCAGCCGGAAATCCGTGCATGGCGCTTGGAAGTCCAAGCTGAAGTTGTCCGCGGCGGTGAAGCTCTCCTGGAAGAAGCCGGCCCAGCGCTTGCGAATGGCGGCGATTTCCACGTCATTCTGGAAGATGCGGAAGGTCCAGGGCCTGAGGGCCGGCCCCTTCACGGTGGCGATGACGGCGCCGCCCGGCGTGACGATGTCCAACCGGCGGCCGAATAGGGTGAAGCGCTGCTCGATGCGCGCCATCAAGCGGCCATCCCACGCGAGGACGTCCGCTTTCGTGAGGAAGAGGCTCCAGGGGCGCTCCACGACGAGCGCCACGACGCCGCCCAGCGTCATGCACTCCATCCGGGCCTTGTAGAAGGGCGAGAAGGTCCGCCGGAGCATGGCGCCGAAGCCGCGGGCCTCCTCCTCCACGTACAGCGCGACGCGGCCCGTGTCGTCGCAGACCTCGTAGCGGTTGCGCGTCTGGGCCCCGAAGATGATTTCCATGCCCTCGCGAAACTGCCGCATGCGCAGCGCGGGCGTCTCCATCATCCCCTGGAGCGCCAGGCGCATCTCGGTGCTCATGTGCTTGGGGTCGCCCGGGAGGCCCTTGCCCGCGCCGGAGGGCACCTCGACCTCGGAGAGCGGCTCCAGCGCCGCGCTGGCGGTCGGCTCCGGCTGGCGGCGGCTGCGTCCGCCCCAGTCCAGCTCCAGCCCGGTCGTGTCCGATGAGGGGGGCTTGTGGCTCATGGGCTTCACTCTAAGCGTGAGCGGCCCACGGCGATAATCGGCCCCGGATTCAGGGCAGGGGCTGCAGCGTCACCTGGATGTCTCGCTCCAGCGTCTCGCCCTCCGTGAGGAAGAGGGGTTCCCGGTGGGCGAGGTACCGTCGAGGCGGTCCCTGCTCCTGTACCAGGACCACGTACGTGTACTGCCCAGCGGGGAGGTCCTCGTACACCTTCGTCTCCGGGTGGCTCCGAGGGGAGGCGCGGATGTCCGCGAAGCGGAGCCGGGAGCGGAGCTGCTCAGCGGACAGGGTGGGGGGCACCGTCCCCTCCAGCAGCCCCTGATAGTGGATGGCGCGGATGCCGCTGGCGTGGCGGCGGAACATGGGGTGGGGCTCCGCTGGGGCTCGCGCTTCCTCGGGTGGGAGCGGCGGCATGTGAATGCCGAGCCGCATCGTTCCGCTGCCCGTGCTCTCGGTGAGCGCGAGCTTCACCGTGCCCGTGGGCGGGAGCTCCACGCGCCGCGGATGGATGGTCACGCCGCGGCCGTCCAGCGTCCGGGCGCTGTGGACCGACAGGGTGTACTTCCACGCCCGAAGGTTCCGGGCCGTGAAGGAGCCCGGCTGCTCGTCGACCGCGATGGGCATGTCGAGGCCGTCGGGCACGAGTTGAACGAGGGCCTCCACGGGCTTCCCGTCCCGGTCCGTCAGGGTGCCTTCCAACTGTGCGCCTCGGTACACCCGAAGCTCCAAGGTTTCATCACCCGTGCCAATGCGTTGGTGCATCCAGGGGTGGCCCCGGTTCGTCCGGACCCGCACGTTCAACGGGCGTGCTTCCATGGGGGTGAAGGCGAAGGCGCCGTTCCTGTCGGTGACTTCCGCGGCCACCGGGGCGTCTTCGTCCCAGGCTTCGTCTGTCACGGGCAGGCGGAGTTCGACGACGGCGTCCTCGAGCGGCTGTGACGTCTCCGCTTCCACCACGCGCCCGCGGATGATGCGTCCGGCGTCCAACCGCACCTCGCCCAGGTCGACATCCTCGCCCTCGGAGACCTTCACCTCGCGTACCGTGCGCATCAGCCCGGGGGCCTCGAAGGTGAAGCGCTGGAAGCCAGCGCTCTCGACGGCGAGCCGGAAGGCGCCATCAGGGTCCCGGAGGGTCTTATGGTCCACGGTGAAGCGGGTGACGGGGGCGCCATCCGCGCGCACCACCCGGCCCCGGATGTGGCCCTGGCTGGTCAGCACCAACCGCACGTCCTGTACGCCAGACCTCGCGCGGACCATGGGATTGGGGAGGGGCTGGGGCCGGGTGGCCTTGAACACATATCCCTCCTTTGACGCGAGCAGCAGGCATTCGCCCTCCGCCAGGTGGTGCAGGGTGAAGCGGCCCTCCGCGTCGGTGAGGGTGGTGACCCCGAGGCCGTCGTGCTGTTTGTTGTCGGTGATTCCACTCACCTGGGCGTTCGCCACCGGGCGTCCGTGTTCGTCCACGACGATGCCGGACACAGGTGCTCCGGTCGCGAGGCGGATCGACGCCTCCACGGTCTCCGTTCCTTTCACGGTGATGATGCGCAGCGCCTCGTCGCGCTCCACCTTGTCGATTCCGAGGTGGACTCCGGCAATCACGCTGTACGTGCCCGGCCCCACGCTGGTGATGAAGAAGCGTCCCTCCGTGTCGGTCTCGACCTGCTGGGCGGGGGACGTCTCGCTGTCGTCCACGAGGCTGAGCGTCATGGCGGGGATGGGCACGCCCTGCGTGTTCGTGACGGTGCCCTCCACTCGGGCCCCCGCGCTCAGCGTCACGTGGAGCGCCGGGCCCGGCACCTTCACCACCTTTCGCTCCTCCATGAACGCGTCGCGGGTGATGACGAGCGTGTAGTCCCCGGGGTCCGCGAACGTGAGTTCGAAGCGGCCGTGTTCGTCTGTCGTGGTGGGGTCGACGTCCTGGCGGACCTCTTCCGTCTCGGCGTGAATCTCGACGTCGACGTCGACGTCGATGTCCACGCCGGACAGGGGGGTGCCCTGGGCGTCGGTGACGGTGCCCCGAAGCAGGTGGGCGGGCATCAGGGTGAAATCCACGCGCGCGCCTGGACTGGCGACCGCGTCATGGAGCTGGCCTCGATAGCCGGGGGCCAAGGCGTTGAAGATGTAGGGCTCCTTGCGCAGCGGGCCGATTCGGAACAGGCCGTCCTCCGCCGTGAAGACGTACTCCGCAGGGGGGGCCATGCCCCGAGGCGCCGCGGCGCCCACCTTGGCGCGGGCAATGGGGCGCCCGGCTTCGTCGCGCACGCTGCCCTCGATATAGATGAGGGTGCCCAGTTGCACGGTGGTCTCCGTGTCGCCGCTTTCCTCGGCCAGTGTCGCCGTGGCGAAGCCGTGCTCCCCTTGATGCTCGGCGCGCACCTCGTAGTCGCCGGGGGAGAGGGGCTCGAAGGAGAAGCGGCCCTCGGCGTCCGTGACGGTGACGTGGGAGGTGTACGTCACGTGGACTTCGGCTCCGGCCACGGGCGTGTTCTGTGCGAGCACGCGGCCGGACAGTCGCCGCGGGGGATGCAGGACGATCGGGTCGAGATTCTGCGAGACCACTTCCTGAAGGGAGTCCGTCAGCAGCCCCTCGTGGCTGGCGACGACGGTGTAGTCGCCCTGAGGGAGGGGGCCGAAGGCGAAGCGCCCATCGTCGCCGGCCCGCGCATCGAAGAAGCGGGTGTGGTCCTGGTGGAAGAGCGTCAGGCGCGCGCCGGGCAGCGGGGTGGCGTCCTCGGAGATGACGCGGCCGTGGATGGCGCGGCCCGCTTCGAGCACGAGTTGCACATCCCGCGCGTCGGTGCGGACCTCCCGCGTCAGCGTGGCGTGCCGGTCTCCGATGGCCCAGAGCGCCACCTGCCCTTCGGGGAGGTCCTCGAGCAGGAACGTTCCATCCGCCGAGGTGACGGCCTGGGCGACCACGGGCGCGGCGCCGTGGCCGGCTTCGACGAGCTCGCGCACCAGCTCCTCGGGCTCGCCGATGCATCCGCTGGAGGACAGCCTCAGCTCCGGGAAGCGCAGGTCACAGGGGCGCGCGGACAGGGACTCGCCGGGCATGTCTCTCGTAGCGGTGACTTGGATGCCCGCGGCGGGGCGGCGCTGCGGGTCGAGGACGCGGCCCTTGAGCGAGTGGGTACCTCGTGGCGGAGGCGTGGGCTTGCCGAGGTCTCTCCGCGCCGGGCCGCGCTGTGCGGTGGAGGGCGTCGGTCGCGTGTCCGTGCCCTCCTGCCTGCGGACGAGTGCCACGGCCAACACGAGCGCGAGCACGCCGAGTGTTACCAGGACTGCTGGCTGCTTGCGCATGATGCGGTGTCCCCCGGGGCGTCTCCGCCTCGAATCCCGCGTGCATCTTCCACCAGGGGTTCGCTCGGGTGGAAGAGGGGCCTACGCGCCCGGCGTCAGCGCTTCGATGCGCGCCTTTTCCGAGATGATGAGATCCCGGACGTGCTCACGCAGGGACGCCACGTCGGTGAAGCCGCTGGGATCGACGGGGGGCATGACCTGGACGTGGCAGCGGGAGTTGGTCTCCAGGACCAGGCCATGTTTGGGCAGGGTGCGCGCGGTGCCGGTGAGGACCACGGGGATGATGGGACAGCGCTGCTTCAGGGCCAACGCGAAGGCGCCGTCCTTGAAGGGCTTCACCACGCCGTCGAAGGAGCGTGTGCCTTCGGGGAACATGAGGATGGGCACGCCGCGAGACAGCCAGTATTCGCAGGCCGCCATCATCTTGATGATGCTCGCCTTGTCACCGCGAACCAGGGGGACATAGCGGTTGAGCCGCATGTTCCAGCCGATGAGGGGCAGCTTGAAGTTCGCCGCCTTGGAGACCCACTTGAAGGGGCGGTAGAGGCCGAAGAGGACGAGGATGTCGCCGAGCGACTCGTGATTGGACACGAGCACCGCCGCGCCCTTCCAGGGCAGGTGTTCGCGCCCGTCGACCTTCAGGCTCCAGAGCGGGTTGACGTAGAAATAGAGCTGCGCCCAGAAGCACGAATACAGGTGCAGGACGCGCCCGTTCCGGTCGAACGGCAGCGTGACGGCCCACACGAGCACGGCGCCCAAGAAGAGCACCAGGCTGGAGAGCGCCAGGAACGCCCAGAAGACGATGGAGAATAGGAGTCGAATGGCGCGCAGTGTGCCACACGGCTGTGGCCCGTGTTCCTCGACTTCGTGATGTCACGAAGTCGGCCTTGTCGGAGTTCAGTCGTGGGCTCTACAACCGTGGAGCTGCCAGCCCAATGTGCAAGCCCGGTTGCTGCACACAACAGCGACGCGGAGGCCGCGCTGCGTGCGCACCGACGCAGGTGCAACAGAACTCCTGAGGGAGTCCATGCGCCAGATCAAAGAGGGCTCCTGGCGCCTGATGCGTGCGCTGAATCGGATGTATCAGCACAAACGCGCGGGTGACCTCGACAGCGCACGCCAGGAAATGCGGGACGTTCTCTCCGCCGAAGTCGTGCCTTTCTACCGCGACGTTGCGGCCGGGCAGCTCGAAGACCTCGAAGACGTGTCGTAGCGACACGGGCGCCCCTGGGAGAAGCCCTCCGTGAGCAGTCCGCTCAACTCCCGCCGGGCGGCGAAGCCTCCTGAACGTCGGCGCCCCCGTCCAGGCGGCTCCGCCGCGCACGCGAGTGGCGCCGAGGCCCACGGACGTTGTTGGACTCAGTTGGCTTTCCATGCAGTGCGGGTTGCCGGCTTTGGTAGGGTCAATGTTGGAGAGCGCGCATTGCCTCGACTCGTTGCCATTCTTTCCCTGTTGCTGGGATTCGCCGCCCCGGCGCAATCCCTCCCGGCCGTCCGCGAGCGCATCGAGCGGCGCGTCGTCCTGTCTGGTGATTCCTCAGCGCAGGTGCCGGAGGTGCGCATCGCCGCTGGCGCCGCCACCTTGTTGCGCTTTGACGCGCTCCTCCAACGCGACGCGATTGAAGTGGAGGGGCGCGAGCGTTTCCATCTGGTGGAAGTGGGCGAGCGAATCCTCGTTCTGGAGCCCGCGATGGACCTGGGCCCCGGCGAGCGGTTGATGCTTCGCGTGCGCTACGCGGATGATGCCGCTCCCGCGCAGGGCGTCTTCGCGCTCGTCTCTCACGCATCCGAGGTGGATGCCCGGGTGAATGTCTTTAGAAAGCGTGACTCCGTCGAGGTGCTGCGGGCAGAACTCGCGGATGTTCGCGCGCAATTGACCGCACAGGAGGTTGAGCTGCGCGCGCTCCAGGCTCGCTGTCAGGCCAGTGGCCCGGCGGGCCTCGTGATGGCCGGAAGCTTGAGGGCGGAGGGTGTGCGAGGGGGGCGTATCAAGTGGGAGACGACGCTGAAGTCCGACGGGAGCCTTGACTGCGTGCGCGGCGAGGCACTCCATTCCGCTTCCTGGTCCGTCGTGTCTTTCTTCGTTCGGAACAAAGGCCCCGCGCCGTGGAAAGCCTCGACGGCGAAGTTGCGCAGCCTCGCGCGCGGAGAGCGTGTTGAGGTGGTGGCCGTCAGGACGCAGCCGCAAGTGATTGCTCCGGGCGAGACGGGGCGCATCATCATCGAGGTGGCGGCGATCGAGGAGCGGGCCGGAGAGAAGTTCAGCGTGGAGCTTGGTGACGACGCCGAGAGCGGGCGAAGGCTCTCTTGCACCATGACGTTCGATGGGAGGTCCCCTTGATTGCCATGTACCACCCCGCGCAACTCCAGCCCGGTCAGTGGGTGGACGGGTGGCGCGTGGTGTGCTTGCTGGGAGCGGGCACCTACGGCGCCGTGTACCGGGTGGAGAAGAACGGGCGGCACTTCGCGATGAAGCTGGCCATGCACCGCGCCAGCAGCGGCGACGCGGAGCAGGCCGACGCGCGACTGCAACGAGAGCTGGGGTGCCTGGTCCACCTGTCGCACCCCAACATCATCGCCTCGCGTGCGCACGGACGGTGGCCAGACCTCGTCACCGGCTGGCTCTACGTCATCCTCGACCTCGTGGAGGGGTATACCCTGGCCGAGTGGGTGGAGCGCATGCACCCCACCGCCCAAGAGGTTGCTCGCGTCTTCGGGAAGCTCGCGGCGGCCCTGGACTACATGCACGGGCGTGGCGTCTTCCACCGCGATTTGAAGCTCGGCAACATCATGGTGCGCGCTTCCGACGGAGCGCCGCTCATCCTCGATTTCAGCGCGGGGGATTACACGAACGCCGAGGACCTGACGGACGCGCCGCTGCCGCCCGGCACCCGGCGCTACCGCACGCCGGAGGCCTACCGCTTCCTGCGCGAGAACGGTGACAACCGGGCCGCGCGCTACGAGTTCAAGGTGACGGACGACGTCTACGCGCTGGGCGTCTGCCTCTTCGACGTGTTGACCGCGCCCGAGCCGACAAGTGGCTCTTTCAAGGCGCCCGTCGAGGGACGATGGATGCCTCCGCCCGCGCGGGTCTTGAATCCACGGGTGCCGGAGTCGCTGAGCGACGCGGCCATGAACTTCATCGCGCGCAAGCCCGAGCACCGGCCGCCCACGGCGGAGGTGATGCGCCGCAAGCTGGAAGCCTTCGCCACGGAGGCGGGGCCGGAGTGGACGACACCTCTCCATCACCTCGCGACGAAGCCACGGTTCGATCCAGCGACAGGCACCGAGGCGCCCCTGCCTTCCCGCCCGCGCCCCTGGAGGCGGGTGGTCCTGCTCGGAGCGGTGTTGGCCATGGGGGGGGCCGCCGCTGTCACGATGACGAGGTCATCTCCGCCAGAAGCGCCCGCTCAGATTGATGGTTCTGTCCCCGCGAGCAGTCCGCCGCGCGATACGGGGCCCGTGGCCCTGGTCGAATCGTCGACGTTGCTGACTCCGCCCGAGGTGGACGCCGGCGTGTCATGGGATGCGAGATCCCCGCCGCGTGTGCCCGCGTCTTCACCCGCTGGGGTAGCGTTGCCCCCTCCAGTCCCCGTCCAGAAGGAAAGCCCCGCCGTGAAGCGTGCCCCCACCGTCGCCAGCCCGTCCGAAGCCCCGGCCAAGAAGGCCCTTTCCTCTGGAGGAAACGGGGCGGAGTTCCTCAAGAAGTGCGCGGCCGCCAGCGCCGCCGTGGCTTTGCAGCTCGGGTGCCCCAGCAGCGCTCAGTTGCGTCCCACGTCCTCTGAGTGCCCCGCCGAGGCGATTGACGCCATGTTCGAGAAGCTGCATCTGGTTCGAGGGAGCAGCACCTACCTCAACATCGACATGGAACAGCCCGGGGAGGAATTTGACATGGGCGTGTTTGGCGATGGGCCTGTGCGTGGCATCGTTACCGATGGGGACCGGAGAATGCCTAACGGCACCATCCTTGATGGCCAGCTCTGGACGGGGGACGGGAGATTCTATGCCCGCTACACCCGGGCCCGGTATCCGGATGGGAAGAGCTATCCCGTGTGCATCGTGATTGGAGGCTGGGGGCCGGAGGACGGGCGGGAAGGATCGAAGCCGGGCGCCGTGGTCTTCCCCAGGTCCTACCATGCCTATTGGGTGACGCGCTGGCCCTGAGCGCGAGCGTAAAGAGGATTTGCATTTCGGAAAGGGCCACGGACTCTGGGTGAAGTCGGGCGCGCGGCGCTCGGGACCCGTGGCGTCGTTCACTCCAGAAGGGACGGGAGATAGCTTGCCGTCTGTCTTTGCGAGGCATCGCTTGCGAAGGCGTCACGGAGACCCCCTTCATGTCCCATGGTAATGACCCTCGGCCCTCCGAGGGCGCGGTCCTCTTTTGTAATGGGGACACCGCCTACGAGTTCTTTCAGCACCTCGGCCTGGGCCGCAATGGTGAGCGCCTCATGCTCGCGCGGCCCCGCACCCCGGCTGGCTACCAGGGCAAGGTGCTGCTCAAGTGCGTAGCCCTGCCGGATACGAAGTTTCTGGAGCAGTACCCACGCGCCCGGGTGCGACTGGAGGAGGAGACGCGGTTGGCTCGGTTCCTCCAGCATCCCGGCATCGCCCGCGTCCATGGCCTCTTCGAGACGAAGCAGGGCCTGTGCTCCGTCATGGAGTGCGTGGAGGGCTTCAGCCTGGACGCGCTGCTGACCATTGCCCAGACGCGGGGTGGTTACTTCTCGGAGTCCTTCGTCCTGTATGTGTTCGCTGAGGTCGCGGCGGCACTGGCTTACGCGCATTCTCGGACGGACGACGCGGGGCTGCCACTGGGCATCGTCAATCGCGACGTCAATCCCGCACGCATCCGCCTGCGCCCGAATGGCTCCGTGGCGCTGACGGATTTCGGCGTGGCCTTCTCACGGCTCGCGGGGCGCATCGCCACATCACTGCCGCGTCTCAAGGGAGAGGTCCTCTACGCCGCCCCGGAGGCGTTGCTCGGGGAGGTCGTGGATGCGCGTGGGGACCTCTTCTCCCTGGGCTTGACGATGTTGGAGTTCGCCACCGGCCGTCACCTGTACGACCCGGCGGACTTGAAGATTTCGGAGGCGGAGTCGCGACTCTCTCCCGTGGAGCATCAGCGTGTCCTGCACGCCTCCATCCGGCACATGGAGACGGGACAGCCGCTCCATGTGGAGGACGCCATCTGGTGCGCCATGGTGTACCGCCCCCAGGACATTGGCCGTGCGGCCTTCGGTGTGTCCAAGCCCCTGCGCACCCTCTTCTACAAGCTGCTGCGCCGCAGGCCCGCGGACCGCTTCGCGTCGGCCGCCGAATTGGAGGTGGCCCTGCGGGCCCGGTTGTCGCAGTTGGCGCCCTACGGCGCGGACGACGCGGTGAAGGAGGTCGAGCAGGCACTCTTCGAAGCGGGCGAGGCGATGGAAGAGTTGACCTTGATGGACGATGAAGGCGGCTTCGTCCCGGCTGACTGGCGCTCGCACCCGGACTCCATCGAGACGCTGCCGGGGAGCGCTATCTCGGATGAGCTGACGACGGAGCCTGGTGCGGGTGCGCGCCGGGCGAAGAAGCCGCCGGCCGTTTAACGGCAGCCTCAATTCCTTTCACCCTGACTGGGTTTTCTGCCGGCCCGGCGCAAGCCGCGAGTCCGACCGGGAGACGTGTGTTTCTCGTGCCTCATTCCGGGGCACGCACGGGAGGCGTGTATGCACAGGAAGCGAAGGTGTCTGTCCGTGCTGTTGTTGCTTGTCTTGTTGCCCTGGCCGGGGCGGGCCTCGGAGCCTCCCTTGCCCGAGGAAGCGGCGCCGTCCACCCCAGCGGCCTCGCCCGCGCGCAGGTGGTACTACCTGACGCGCCTGGAGGCGACGACGTTTGCGTTGCTTCCTCGCGCGGGCGCTGGTGGTGACGATGGCTTCGTCCAGGTGGAGCCCACCTTCATCATCGACGGTGGTCCCGAATTCGGCGTCAACGTGGGCGCTCCCGTGCGCGTTCGGATGTGGGGTGGTGCCGAGGGCGCGGGGATTGTGCGGCGGGAGGACTGGGACTCTCTCTCGGACTGGGGGCAACTGGTCCGTGGCCTCAAGTTCGGCTCGGACAACGCGCCGCTGGGGGTGTGGTTCGGTGGATTGGAGAGCTACAGCCTGCTCTCCGGGCATCTGGTCCGCCGTTACTCCAACCGCGCGAATCCGGACTACCACCCGGCGGGAGGCTTCCTCACGGGCACGTTGGGGCCTCTCTACACGGAGGCGTTTGTCTCGGACGTGCTGGGCGCGCGGTTGATGGGTGCGGAGTTCTCCCTGGACCTGGAGCACGTCTTCTTCGGCAAGGCCAAGGAGCACAGTCGGTACACCCTGGCGCTGTCCGCCGTGCATGACTGGGGGCGAGCGGGTGGACGCGCGCCATCGGTGACGCTGGCGCATGCGGATGCAACGGCGGTGGTGGTGGTGCGACCTGACTACGAGGTCTACCTGGTCGTGGGCTGGGGCGGGCGTCCCGGCGAGGGCGGTGCATGGGGGGCTGTGGCGGGCGCGGGGTTGGACGCGGGGACGGAGACACTCAACCTGCGGTTGCGGCTGGAGGCGCGGCACCAGCGTGGCGGATTCCGGCAAGGTTTCTTCGGGGCGGACTACGAGTTGGCGCGCTTCCAGTCTGCGGGTACGGATGGCGTACCGCTCGCGAATGCTGGCTTCCCAGACGGCTACTCCGCATTCGGTGAGGCCGAAGTGGGTTGGGATGCCATCAGCTACGGGGGCCTCTACAGACACCTGAAGCTGTCGCTGGGCGCGGAGGCGTTCTCCTGGGGGCGCTTCGACGTGGACGGGCGCGTCGCGGTGCAGCTCTTCGAGCGCAGCCTGGAAGTGGCGTTGAAGGGCCTGGGCGTGGGCATGGGACAGCCTGGGGCGCGTTACCTGGGGGCCGCGGAAGTGCGCTGGCGATTCCTGGGCGGGAAGCTCTACGCGATGGGGACGGGCGGCACGCTGCTCTTCCCCACAGCGGAAGGGACGCTGCGTCCAGGAGCCTTCGCGTCGGTGGGCCTGGGGGTGGACAATGCGCGCTAACCCCTTGCTGTTGGTGGCGGTATTGGCCACGGGGGCCGCTTCGGTGGCGCATGCCTCCGGGCTTGGCGGAACACTGCACGATGCGCCGCGCGTGGCCACATCCCCCGAGTGGGAGGACACGCCAAACGATGGGCCTCCGCATTCCGTGGACGCTTCTTCGTTCTCTATCTCCGGGCCGGAGGTGGACCAACGGCGAGCGCGCCAGCGAGGGCCACGGCACGACGCAACAGGGGCCGTGCCTGGCACTGCGTCCGTCGCTGTCGGAGGTGGAGTGCAGAGCGCCGCAGCGGTGCGTCAGGCAACCCTCGGCGCCATTGATGAAGTGAAGCGCTCCCTGCAGGGAATTGATGCCACGCGCTCTCGACTTTCGTCGCGTCCATCCGCTCTCGGTGGCCGGGGACTCGACGGGGTGTTCACGCGCTATCTCGACCACGGCTCCACGCAACTGACGTGGCTCCGAGGAACGCTGGGGAGTGCCACGGCGCTGGCGGGAGTGGCGTCGGAGGTGGGGGATTCAGAAATGGAGCTGGGCATCCTCCGCATGTCGGGACCTCGAATCCAGGCCGCGATGTTCGGAACCCTGCTGCTGGCGACGTGGGTGGACTTCCTGCAACTCGCTGATGCCGTGCTCCGCGACTGTCCGATGTGCGGCTCCGAGAAGCTGTTCGCGGACCTGCATCGAGTTCAAAGCAAGCTGACTCCGACGCTGGCGGACCTCGCATCGGGGGACTCGGCGCGGATCGAGGCGGCGGCGACCGCGATGCCGGTGCTGATGGGGGAGTTGACCCAGGAGTTCGACTCGATTCGTCGGGAGGCGCGCTCGGCCATGGAGGTGGGCGGCAAGGTCATGGTGGCGGCGCAGGTGATGGAGCTGCTCGCCCTGATTTCCACACTGAACATGTCACTCCCCCGGCCGCCCCCAGCCGCACCCGTGACGCTCGGCGTGGGCCTCGTGATGAGTTCAGGGGGCGTCATGGCGGGCTCGCGGCTCGTCGTCTCGGCGGAGTGGGTGGAGATGATGCGAAGGCTGGTGCGGGCGGGCGTCATCTCGCTTCCCGTCGTGAGCGCGGCCGTCCGCATCCACGGTGGACAGGTGATGATGGCCCAGGCCCACCAGGACTTGCCCGAGGGTGTGCGGGAAGCGCTGGGGGACAGCCCCGAGGTGCGAGGCATGCATGTGACAGGCAGGGCTGGTGCGGGCATGTCCGGCGCACCGAAGCATCACGTCCTGCCGAAAGAGCACCGGGAGTGGTTCGAGCGGCGCGGCTTCACGGGTGACATGGACATCGACAATTTCTGCGTTCGACTGGAGCAGGCCCACCACGAGGCCCTTCACGGTGGGGGGAACTGGCGCATGGGGCGCACATGGCCCGGAGAGTGGAACCGGATGATCATGGAAGCGCTCCGCGAAGCCGAGGTCGAAGCTGGCCGGATGTTTACGCGGAACGAGGTTCTGTACATTGTCGCGTCTCGCATGAAGCGCTACGACGTCCCTATGAAGTTCACGAAGGGACGAAGCCAATGACTGACGGTCGTTCATGGCAGGGGAACTGGAAAGCCCGCCTTTATGCGCGGGTCCGTGAACGTGGCTTTGATTCGCTGACCTCCTTTGCCGAATCACGCCCCGCCGTTTCGTTGAACGCTCTTGCTGAGGAGCTTGGCAAGGACGATGTTTCGGGTGTTCAGGTGATGAGCGGGCTGCTTGCCGAGGCGGAGCAGCGTAGGCAGGTCACGCGTTTCGTCCGTGACGTACTCGTGCGCGAACTGTCCGCGACACTCCCAAACGGCTGGCCAGTCGTGATGGACGACGAAGGTCGCTTCCAAGTGGCCAAGGCACTCGGATGCTGGTCTGCCGACACTCCGGATACGCACAAGGAGCGGGTTCGGCAGGCCAGGGCCGCACTTCGCGCGATCCCACCCCCTGCTGGGTGGCGCCCGCTAGGGCCTGATGACGAGCTATTGCGGACGCTTCTTCCCGACGACGAGGCCTGAACGGAGTTGGTAGCCCCGCGAGTCAGAAACGGAGCCGCCATGTGCCCCCAGTGTGCTCCTCCATCGTGGTTCGAGGTGGCACACCGGGGAGCAACATGGGTCGGGGCGGGATGACGTCTCCGAGTGAAACCGAGGTTCCAGCGGGTAACAGCGCGTCCTACGAGTTCGACCCGATTCGTCGGGAGGCGCGCTCGACCATGGAGGTGGGCGGCAAGGTCATGGTGGGGGCGCAGGTGATGAAACTGCTCGCCCTGATTTCCATGCTGAAGATGTCACTCCCCAGACCACCCGCGACGCTCGGCGTGGGACTCGTCATGAGTTCGGGAGGTGTGCTGGGCGACAGTCTCGAAGTGCGAGGCATGCAGATGACGGGCAATGCCGGTGCGGGCATGTCCGACGCGCCGAAGCATTACGTCCTGCCGCAAGAGCACCGGGAGGGGTTCGAGCAGCGCGGCTGCAAGGGCGACATGGACATCGACAACTTCTGCGTCCGCCTGAAGAGGTCCCACCACGAGGCGCTTCACTGAGAGGGGAACTGGAAGCTGGAGCGCACATGGCCCGCAAGTGGAACCGGCTGGTCATGCACGCTCTCCGTGATGCTGGAGCTACGGCTGGCCGGATGTTGACGCGGAATGAGTTCCTGGACACCGTCGCGGACCGCATGACGGACTACAGGATCCCGATGAACTTCACCCCCGGGAGAAGACGATGAGCGGTGGAGAAGCTTGGCGGGGCAACATCAAGGCACGTCTTTACGAAAGGGTCCGGGAACGGGGCTTCGAGTCGCTCACCGCTTTTGCCGAGGCGCGCCCTGCCGTTCCTCTGTATGCCCTGGCCGACGAGCTTGGCAACGACGTTGCTGCGGTGCAGATTCTAAGCGGCTTGCTGTACGAGGCGGAGCAAAGCAAGAAGGTCACGCGCTTTGTCCGTGACGTGCTTGCGCGCCTCTTGTCGCAGAGCCTCCCGAATGGTTGGCCGGACGTGCTGGATGACGCGAACCGATTCAAGGTTGCTAAGGCACTCGGCTCGTGGTCCGCATACACCCCAGAAACCCATAAGGAGCGGGGCCGACTGGTCAGGGTGGCACTTCATGCCAACCCTCCCCCTGCTGGCTGGCGCCCGATTGGGCCTGACGACGAGCTTCTCCGGACGCTCCTTCCCGACGACGAGGCCTGACGCGCAGTGGCAGGATCCTTCCGTGTTCCATCCACCGGCTCGTCGCCGCACCCGGGCAGCGCAACACGGGGCTGCCATGAGCCGAGCCCAGGACGCGGCTACCCGGCTTTCAACACGGGCACGGAGACGGGGACGGGCGTCGTCTCATGGGGCGTGGCGTCCAGTGTCTGCACCCGGGCGCCCTCGGCGGCGAAGGCGTCACGCAGCCAGGGGTGGCAGGTGAAGGCGATGACCTGCTGGTGCTCGGAGAGCTTCGCCAGCAGGTGGATGGCGCCGCGTGCCCGCTCCGGGTCGAAGTTCACCAGCACGTCGTCGACGATGAGCGGCAGCGCTCCGCGCGTCTCACCGAAGTCGCGCACCACGGCCAAGCGGAACGCCAGATAGAGCTGCTCCCGTGTCCCTCGGGAGAGCTGCGCCGCGCTCCAGTCGCGCTGTCCGTCGCCCACGCGCAGCTCGCGCTCCTCGCCCGTGGGGATGAAGACGCGCGGGTAGCGGCCCTGGGTGAGCGCGGCGAAGTGCTCGGAGGCGAGCTGCACCACGCGCGGCTGTTGCTCCTCCTCGAAGCGGCGGCGGGCCCGGGACAGCAGCGCGAGCGTCAGCCGGTCCGCCGCGTACTGCCGCGCCAGCTCGGCGGCCTTGGCCCGCAGGGACTCCTCGACGATGCGAAGCTGCGCCAGTGCGTCGTCGTTCTCCCACTGCTCCAGTTGGTGGCGGAGCGCGCCGCACTCCGTGAGCACGGCCTTCTGTCGCTCCTGGGCCTCGGCGTGCTTCTCGCGCAAGGACTCCAGCTCCGCGCGCAGGCCCTGCTCTCCGCCCACGTCGATGAGCGCCTGCCGGGCCGACGTCTCCGACAAGCCCGTGCGTGCCTCGATGCGGTGTGACAGCTCGCGCGTCCGGCCCGTGAGTTCCACGTAGCGGCGCGACTGCGCGGCCCGGCGGCGGAACGTCTCCTCGTCAGCGCTGCCGCCCTCGGCCAGCAGCGCCGCCAGGGCCGCCTCTTCGTCATGGGACAGCCCATCCAGGCGCGCCTTCTCCGCGAGCAGCTCGTGGTGGCTCGCCTCCACCGTCCGAAGCTCCAGACGGCGGGCGCGCTCCTGCTCCAGCGCCGAGGCCACCCGCGTGGCGATGGGCTCCATCGCCCCCGAGTCCAGCCCGTGCGCCTTCGCGGAGCCCGGGACGAGCTCCGCCGCCACGGCCTCCGCCCACAACCGCGCCGTCACCTGCGCGCACGCCTGGGCATCCACGGAGAGCGCCGCCGCCTCCGCGCCCACGTCCAGCAGCCGCTGCCGCAGCGCCGCGGCGTCTCGCCACAGCGTCAGCGCCGCGGACGCGGCCAGCGTGGGCGGGAAGCACCGCGCGGACAGATGTTCCGCCAGCTCCGCCTCCAGGTTCCCTCGCCGTGCCTCCACTTCGCCCACCGCCTCGCTCGCGCGGTGCTCCTCGCGCAGGGCGGCGGTGTGCTCGGCGTGGAGCTTCTCCTGCTCGCGTTGCAGCAATTCGCGCCGGCCCGCCCGCTCCAGCGCATCCGCGAGCGTGGCCTCTCGCGCCGCCATGTCCGCGGCCGTCGCCACCAGATTCAGACCGGCTTCGGTGGCGGCGGACAGCAGCTCCCGGTGCAAGACTTCCTCTCGAGCCGACAGCGCCATGAGCGCCGAGCGCAGGCGCTCCTCCTCCTGCTGCCGCCAACGCTGACGCGCCCCCTGCGCCGCCACGTCCGCGTCGCGCGCCGCCTCCACGCGCCGCCGTGCCAGCTCCAACACCCCCGTGAGCAACAGCCCGACGCCCAGGCACAGCGCGCCCACGAGGTTGCCCGCGAGCAACCACGCCGTCACCGCGAGGGCCACCGCGACCACCGCCACGGCGGGCACCCACCAGAGAGGGAGGACCGCCGTCGTGAGGTGGGGCTCGCCCTGGGTGCGGACGCTTTCGAATTGCCGGTGCAGCTCGGCGCGCTGCTCCGACAGGCGCTCCAGGTCCCCGCGCACTGTGCGCAGCCGTCCCAGGCCCGCCTGTTGCTGACGGAGCTGCGACGTCCGTTCCTGGGGCAGCGCCAACAGCTCCGCGTCGACCCGTCGCAGCGCGCCGTCCAGCCGCTCCCGTTCCGACACGGCCCGAGCCCGCGTGCCCTCCGCCTCGCGGTGCGTGGCCTCTGCCGCCGACAGTCGCGACGCCAGCTCCTCCAGCGCCACGCGGACGCTGGCGCTCAAGTCCAGCGCGAGCAGGCCCGGCCCATCCACCGGAAGGCCCAGCTCCCGCAGCGCCAGCTCCACCTGCCGCTGCTTCTCCGCCAACGCGGCGCGGCGGGAGGGCAGGGCGCGCAGCAGCACCGCGCGCTCGGTGTAGGCCGCCAACGCCAGCCCGAGCGCCTCCTCACGTCCCCGCACCCCGGAGGGCGCGGACAGGCGCTCCAGGTCCGCGTCCGCCGTCGCCAACCGCAGCGCCAGCCGGGCCCCTTCGGCGCGACAGTTCCGTCGCCGGTGCAGCCCGTCCTCCAGCCGCGATTCACCCGCCTCGGGGAAGGACTCCAGCGCGGGCAGCGTCTCCAGTTCGGCCCGTGCTTGCGCCAGCGCTCCCGTGTCGCCCAGCGCCGCTTCCAACCGCGTCAGCCGCTCCAGTCGGGCGACCAGCTCCAGCAGGTCGGCTTCCAGCACCCGCTGCTCCTCGACGAGGGCGCCCAGCCGCGCCTTCTCCGAGAAGTAACGCGCGGGCCGGTCCCCTTCCAGCCGCAGCCGTGCCTGCACGTCCTCGAGCGCCTTCATCGTCACGTTGAGGGACGACTTCACGCCGTTGGGTTTGTAGATGAGCTCGGTGCTCTTGCGGAGCTGGTCCATCACCTCCGGGAGTCGCCGCGCGCCGCGCATGCTGGCGGCGACCAGGGCCTCGGAGGCGCCACGCTCCTCGGTGAGCCGCTCGAAGCCGGCCAGCTCATCCAACCGGAAGGCGAACACGTCGAAGAACAGCTCACGCGACACGTGCGCCAGCGCGCTCTCCAGCGACTCCTTGGAGAGCTCCTGCCCGTCCGCGTCGCGCACCGACAGCTCGCCCTCGGACGTGCGCCGGCTCGCGATGCGGCGCACCAGCAGCGAGCCCGCGCTGGTGGCCAGCGTCAGCTCGCCGCCGAAGGCGCCGCCGTGGGCCGGCTCATACCGTTCCGGCTGCCCGCGCTTCTCGAAGCCGAACAGCATGCTGCGCAGGAAGGCCAGCAGGGTGCTCTTCCCCGCCTCGTTGGGGCCGTACAGCAGATGGAGGCCCGGGCCCAGCTCCCGCGTGAGGCCGGAGAAGCGGCCGAAGCCCAGCACTCGCAGCGCGTCGATGCGCAGCCCCGGTTTCATGAGGACTCCTCCTCGTGCAGGGATTCCACGCCGTGCAGTCCCGCCTGGACCATCCACTCCGCCCGCGGTGCTTCCAGCGCGTCCACGCCCAGTCGCTTCAGCCGCTGGCCCAGCGTGCCCAGCGCTTCCTCTTCCCAGAGCCGCGCCAGGTCCTCCGGGTGCTCCGCGAGGTGGCCCACCTCATCCAGCAGCGTGCGCGCGAAGCCGCCCGCCGCGCACACCGCCTCCAGGTCCACCTCCGGACGGCTGCTGTCCCGCAGCGACTCCAGCAGCACCGGGGGATGGCCGCGCGCGAGCTGGTCGCGCAGGTCGCTCTCCCACTGGGCCAGCGCGCCGGGCCGGGACAGCTCGCGGTGCAGGGGGCCCCGTCCGGTGAGCGTGAGCCGCACCGCGTGGCCGTCCAGCTCCGGAGCGCAGCAGGACTCCACCCCTTCCAGCGCGGTGCTCATCAACCCATCCAGGGTGCCGACGCCGGACAGCGGAACCTCCAGCTTGTGCCAGCGCACGCCGTCCACGGGCACGAAGCGGCGCCGCATGCCGCCGTCCTCCACTTCCACCAACATGCACCCGCGCGGCCCGGTCTCGTTCGCGTGTCGGCCCTGCGGGTTGCCCGGGTACACCGCCACGCCACCGCCCGGCAGCAGGTGTTCGGCGCGCGTGTGGACATGGCCCAAAGCCCAGTAGTCCAGCCCGCGCGCGCCCAGGCCCGCGGTGGTGCAGGGCGCGTAGTTGGCGTGGCCCTCCACGCCGCCCAGGTTGGCGTGCAGCAGGCCCACCGTGAAGCCGTCGCCGGTGCGGCGGAAGCGCGCGGAGAGGTCGTCACGCACCTCCACGTCCGGATAGGAGATGCCCTGTACGCGGCACAGGCGCCGGCCCTCGCGCTTCACCTCCACCTCTTCCCAGTCCGGGCCGAACACCTTCACGGACGCGGGCAGCCCCAGCGCGCCGGTGTCGCCGCTGAGCGGGTCATGGTTGCCGTGGACGATGAAGGTGGAGATGCCCGCGGCGTCCAGCCGGCCCAGCTCACGCCGCAGCGCCAGCCGCGCGCGCACGGAGCGGTCCTTCATGTCGAACAGGTCTCCGGCGAGCAGCAGGAAGGCCACGCGTTCGCGCAGGCACAGGTCGGTGATGCGGGTGAGGGCGCGGAACGTGGCGTCCTGGAAGCGTCCGAGAAGCGGCCCCTGGGTCGCGACACCTCGGAAGGGCGTGTCCAGGTGCAGGTCGGCGGCATGAACGTACTTGAAGGGCATGGCGCGCCGCCCAACGTACCCGATGCGGCCAGACGACCCGACTTTCCAGTCCGGGCGCACGAACGCTGGCCGACAGCGACCCGCCCTTTGTTCCCGGGATGCGTCGACTCGCCGCCAGACCAGGTGTGGGGGGTAGGACAGAGCCCATTTCGCGCCGGGTCTCACCGCGAGCGCGGCGCACCTCACCGGCCAGGTCGTGTCTCGTCCTCGCGGGATTTGAAACGGCATGGGGTCCGGGAAGTTCCCGGACCCCGAGGCGTGCCCGCCATGGCCTGCCGTGTGGCCTACTGCTGGCCGTCGGGACTGTGCGTGCCCCGGTCCATGGTGTCGTGGCCCTCGTTCATCATGCCGGAGCCGCCGGTGCCCGCGTCGTAGCCGTTGTCCATCATGCCGGAGCCACCGGTGCCCGCGTCGGTACCTTGGATTTCCTGGCCCGTGCCGCCGGTGCCGCCCATGGTGTCGCTCGGGTGCGGCGTCGTGCCCTGGCCGCTGCCGCCCGTGCCCTCCATGCCCGGCGTGGTCGTCGTCCCCCGATGGTCGCGGTTTTGCTCCCTGCACCCCGTGACGCCCACCATCGCGGCCACTGCACCCACCACCATCCACCGTTTGAATGCCTGCATCGCGATTCCTCCCTGAGTAGCGACTCGCCCAAGGCTGGAGGCTGTCTCCCCCAGGCGCACCCCGTCCCCTCGACCGTTGCGCATGACCGTCCAGGCACCTGCCAACCGGGCAGGCGCTCGCCTCGGGGGGATGCATCGCGTGTCCTCAGTCGGGCCGGCGGAGCACGAGCAGCGCGTACTCCAGGCCACCGTCCATCAGCGCTTGTTGCAGGCGCAGGTGCTCGCGGCTGGATTCGCCGCGGCCCGCCCGGGCCAGGGCGCGCAGCGGGTGCTGGGTGGGGGAGGCCAGGGCCCGCTCATGGACGAGCAGCTCCAGCGTGAGCGACCAGAAGCCCACGACGCGCGAGGACACGTCGTCGCGCACCTCCAGCTCCAGCCCCGCGGCGTGCGCGGCGGAGAGGTACTCGTCCAGTGAGCCGATGCGCGTGCGCCAGTACCGGTCGAAGGGCGCGGCCAGCTCGGCGCGGCCGAGGAAGCAGTCGGCGATGGCCACCAGGCCGCCTGGCTTCAGCAGCGCGCGCGTGCGGCGGAACCATTCGGCGCGAGGCAGGTAGCAGGCGCTCTCCACCGCCACGACGGCGTCATAGCTGGCACGGCCCGGCACCGACAGGGCGTCGCAGAGAATCGGGCGCACGCGTGCTCCCACGCCCGCGACCTCCGCGAAGCCCCGCACCAGCGCCACATGCGAGGGCACGTTCGTCACCGCCGTCACATGGGCGCGGTGCTCCATGGCCCAGTACAGCGAGCCGCCGCCCAGGCCGCAGCCGATGTCGAGCACCTCGCCGCCGTCCGGGAAGCGGCCCACGGCGCGCGTCAGCTCCGCCAGCATTGCCTCCTGCGCGCCGTGGACGGTCGCCCGCAGCGTCGCGGGTGACGCGCCGGGGGGCGGCACCACATCCACCAGCCCGGAGTGGTAGTGCACCCGGGGCCCGGGCCCGTACCGTTGGAGCAGCCGCTCCGTCTTCGCCTCGTAGTACGCGCTCACCTCGTCGCGCACCCACTCGGGTTCCACGGCTTCGGCCCTCATGATTCCCCCTCTGGCAACACCGGCTCGATGCGGCGCAGCGCCGCGTCCAGACAGCGCAGGTCCAAGCGGCGCAGCGACTGCGCGGCGGCGCGCGCCCAATCCACGATTTCGTAGCGGTCCGCCTCGGGCATGCTGGTGAAGCGCACGTCGCGCGAGCGGATGTCCTCCGCCACGTGCGCGGCCACGCCCAGCGCCCGGCCCGCCAGGGCGGCCCGCGTCTCCAGCACGGTGCCCGCCCACAACACCTGCAGGTACGCGGCCCACTGCTGGCCGGCGATGCCCTCCGCCACCTGGCGGAACAGCGGCGCCGTCCACGTCCGCGCGCGCACCTCCAGCGCCTGGGGCCCGGCGGCCACCGCCAGGGTGCGGACGGCTTCCGCCAGCACCGGGCCCGGAAGCTGCGCCTGCGCGCCACACAGCGTGGCGAAGGCGAGGTTCTGGAGGATGAACTGCACGCACGGCCCCACGCGCATCGGCGGGTCGTGGTACGTGCATTCGCCGTCGATGAGGTCGTCGGCGAGGTTGCCCGCGCAGAAGCTGAGGAAGAGCCCGGCGCCACGCGCCATCAGGGCGTCGCGCTGCAGGCCGGCCTCCGCGCCCGCTTCATAGAAGAGGGCGAGCGGGCCCGGCTGCCCCGCCTCCAACGCGGCCAGCACGTCCCGTTCGGACACGTCCGGCAGCGAGAGCCGGCGGAGCGCGCGCAGCGACTCCTGATACAGGGCGCCGCCGCTCATGGGTACTCCCTGGGGAGGACCATGCGCAGCACGGCCCCGCCTTCGGACGCGTTCTGCCGGTGCAGCATCCCGCCGCTGGCGCGCAGCAGGCACTCGCTGGTGTAGAGGCCCAGGCCCGTCGCGTGGGCCTTGCTGGTGTAGAGCGCCTCGGCGGGACGTCCGAGCTGTCCCGGCGGGAAGCCCGGTCCGTCGTCGGTGATGGTGACTTCCAGGCGGCCGCTGAGCGGCTCCACGCGCGCGAGGATGTGGACGCGGGCCGCGCCCTCCTCGCCGTCGCCCTCGCAGGCGTTGAGCACCAGGTTCTCCACCACGCGGCGCAGCGTGGGCGCGCCGCCGCGCATGAGCGCGCGCAAGGGCGACGGGGGCTGCTCCACCTCCACCTGGATGTCCACGTCCGGGAAGCGCAGGCCCACGCTGGCCTGCACCGAGTCCAGCACTGGCGACAGGTCCACCGGCTCGGGCTCCGTGCCCGCGTGGCGGCGGCCCTTGGTGCGGGCGTCCGTCACCATGTCCCGAATCTGCGTCAGGCTGTCGTTGAGCCGCCGCAGCAGCTCCTCGAACTCGGAGCGGCCCGGCGGCAGGCGGGGCGCGCCCAGCACGGCCAGCATGTCCGCCGCGCTGCCCGCGGCCATGAGCGCGTTGTCGATGTCGTGGTGGTAGCCGAGGATTTCCGCCAGCGCCTGGGACAGCCGGCCCACGTCGCGCTCCTGCTGCTCCAGGAGCTGCGCGTGCACGGCGGCGCGCAGGCGCTCGGCGTCCGCGCGGGCCAGGTCATGCTGCACGGCGAAGGTGCCCAGGTACAGCTCGGCCGTGAGGGCCACGGGGCCGATGACGCCGAAGAGGGCCAGGTGGTCGTCGCTGCCGCGCAGGGGCAGGGCGAGGCCCAGGGCCAGCGCGGTGCCCAGCGCGAGGAAGGGTTGGTGCGGCGTCACCCGGTGCAGCCGGCCGTGGAACGCGGTGGTGAAGAGGAACAGCGAGGCAATGACGGCCGCTCCGGGCAGCGCCGACATCGCCATCAGCGCGGCCACGAAGAAGTGCATGGCGGCCACGCCCACGGCGAGCCACGCCCACCCCCAGGGTTCGATGCGGCGCCGCTTCCGGTGCACCAGCGAGAAGATGACGCCGCTGAGCAGCATCGGGGCGGCGCACAGGAGCGCCTTCCCGAAGTGGAGACCGAAGAAGCTCCGCGCGCCCGGCGCCCAGGCGGCCATGGCGAGCATGCAGGGCACCAGGGCGCACAGCGCCAGCCACGGGCCCAGGGCCGCGGCGGCCATCACCTCCGGGGCGTTCTGGGCGCGTGTCCACCGCCGGAACGAGGCCCGCACGGCCTGCCGTCCGGCGGAGCGCACACTCATACGGTGGCGGAGAGGGTGTCACCCGCCGCCATGCCAAGGGTGGTGGACGCTTCGGTGGCGCGCTCGGCGCGGTGGTTCAGTTCGTCGACGAGGTCCGCGTTTCCGGGCCGGACGATGTGGACCGCCACCTCGCCGCCCGCGAGCACGTGGTGGAGCGCCTCCATGAGTGGCCGGAGCGCGGGGTTGAGCGCGCGAGCTCCCACCGGGCCTTCCGTCGCGCCGAGCGCATGGCTGCGCGCCAGGTAGTCCACCAGCGCGTTGGCGGAGATGGGCCGCTTCCTCGGCGTGTCCGCCTCGACTGTGTTGGCGCGGCTCCGGGGCCGCGCGGGCGTGGGCGCACCCGTGCGGGCGTCCCAGCGTGGAGGACATTCTCGTCGCGTGCGAAGCGGATGAAACCGTATTTCTCGGACTCTGGGCGTCGTCATGCTGGCTCCCCCCCGGGGCCTGGCACAGTCGTTTCACCCCCGAGCAAAGCGAAGCGTCGTCCGTCTCGTCAAACTCCTGGCCCGGCGAGTGTTGTCCAGCGTGTTCTCCTCACCCTGCGGGGCGGGACGGTGGTACGGGGTGGACAGTGGGCGTGGCGGAAGAGGTTCGCGGCATGTCTCGAAGGTTGACGAGGCCCGGCCCCGTGACGGTGGCCGTCCTGACGTTGTTGGTGGCGATGCTTTCCATCCAGACGGGGGCATCGCTGGCCAAGCGAGTCTTTCCCGTCGTGGGCGCGTCGGGCGCGACGGCGCTCCGGGTGTTCTTCGCGGCGCTCATCCTGGCGGCGGTGTTCCGGCCGTGGCGGCAGCGGCTGACGCGCAAGGACCTGCTGTCCGTGGCGATCTACGGCGCGGCGCTCGGCGGGATGAACCTGACCTTCTACCTGGCGCTGGAGCGCATCCCCCTGGGCATCGCCGTCGCCATCGAGTTCACCGGGCCGCTGGCGCTGGCCATCTTCTCCACGCGGCGGGCGCTCGACTTCGTGTGGGCGCTGTTGGCCGTGGCCGGCATCCTGCTGATTCTTCCGCTGTCGGAGACCTCGCGCGCGCTGGACTGGATGGGGGTCTTCTGGGCGCTGGTGGCCGCCACCTGCTGGGCGCTCTACATCCTCTTCGGCCAGCGCGCGGGCGGCTCCGTCCACGGCGGCACGGCGGCGTCGCTGGGCATGGTGACCGCGGCGCTGCTGGTGATGCCCTTCGGCATCGCGCACGCGGGCACGAAGCTCCTGGACGTGACGTTACTGCCCATCATCCTGGGCGTGGCGGTGCTGTCGAGCGCGCTGCCGTACTCCCTGGAGATGTACGCGCTCAAGGCGCTGCCCACGCGCACGTTCGGCATCCTGATGAGCGTGGAGCCGGCGCTGGCGGCCCTGTCGGGCCTGCTGCTGCTCGACGAGCGCCTATCCTTGAGGCAGTGGGCGGCCATCGGTTGCATCATCCTGGCCTCGGTGGGCAGCTCCGCGACGTCGCGCAAGGCGGCGGAGGAGAAGGCCGCTCCGGCCTGACGGCGCGGGGGGATGTCCTCCGCCGGATAGCGAGGAGGCACCGGGCGGGCCCGTCTTCGTGCTCGCAAGGGACGCGGCGGCGCGCTAGAGGTCGGCGCATGCGTGACCGAATCCTGTCCGTGCTCCGCCAGTTGGCCCAGACGCCCGACATGGAGGCGCGCTGGCTGCACACCATTTCCCTGATGGAGTTCATCGGCGCGCGGAAGATTTCGCGCACCGTGGCGGACCGGCACCCGTCGCTGGAGGTCTTGAATCACCTCGCCGACGAGACGCGCCACGCGTTCGCCTTCAAGCGCCTGTCGGCCGAGGTCGCCGGCGCGGAAATCACCACGTTCCTCTGCCCGGAGGCGGCGGGCCGCTACTTCCAGGCGCTGGACCACGAGCTGGCCACCTGGGCCACGGGCTTCACCGGCGGGCCGGACGTGTACCTGCACTACCTGCTCACCACCACCGCCATCGAGCGGCGCGCCATGGTGCTCTACCCGCTCTACAAGGCGGCTTCGCGCCACCCGGGCGTGCGCGAGGAGCTGGGGCGCGTCGTCACCGAGGAGCAGAGCCACCGGCGCACCATCGAGGACGCGTGCGTCGCGCGGCTCACCGCCGTGGGCGCCTCGCTGGAGGACGCGCTGGCGCTGGAGGAGCGGCTCTTCACGGCCTTCATCGGCGAGCTGGAAGCCACCGTGGCGCGCGAGCTGGGGGCCCAGGCGGCCTTCGTTCCGGCGCCGGTGGACGCGGAGACCGCTCGGGCCGGCGAGTAACCCGGGGCGGGCCTACAGCGACTCTCCCTCCTCGGCGGGCGCGCCCGTCCCGAACGCGCCCGAGAGCACCAGCGTGCCTTCCCTCAGCTCCGCGCGGA
This sequence comes from Myxococcus hansupus, assembly GCF_000280925.3. Lineage (NCBI taxonomy): Bacteria > Pseudomonadati > Myxococcota > Myxococcia > Myxococcales > Myxococcaceae > Pseudomyxococcus > Pseudomyxococcus hansupus. The sequence continues at coordinate 8,427,864 of NZ_CP012109.1, read as the reverse complement.
GGTTGCGCGCCTTGCGGGCCCGCTTGCGGCTGAGCTCCACGCCCACCGCGTCCAGGCCCAGGGCGTTGGCCACGGCCAGCACGGTGCCGTGGCCGCAGAAGGGGTCCACCACCGTGCGCGTCCGGGTGTGCTCCAGGATGAAGCGGCACGCGATGAGACAGGCCTCCACGCCCATGCCGCGCGTCCACGTCACCTCACCGGCTTCGGGCAGGACGTCCGGCGTGGACTTCCCCATGTCCACGCGCACGCCTCGCGAGAAGCACAGCATGTGGGAGTACGCGGGCCGTCCGAACGTCACCGTCCCGGGAGGCCGCCGGCACACCACCTTGTGCCAGAGCAGGTCCACGCCCACCTCTTCCGCGGCGCGTGACACCAGGTAGCCCTTGTCCACCCAGGTGCCCTCTTCCTTGACGTCCGTCTGGTAGAAGATGGCCACGCCCTCCGGCGGCACGCGCGCGAGGATGAGCGCCGCCGCGCGGATGAACCACGCCTTCCAGTCCGCCAGGGAGAGGGTCGGGAACTCCGACCAGTCAGGCAGGGAGGCGATGGCCGAGCTGCCCTCCAACACGGGGCGCGCCTCCAACCACGCCAGTGCGTCCTCGCAGTCCACCGTGCGCTGGGGTTCCCGCCGCGCCGCGCCCGTGTCGCCGTCCCGTTCGTCCACCATGAGGCGCGGAGTCTGCCAGAGCGGGAGTACACTCGCGCGCATGAAGGCCGCCGCCCGCAGGCTCCTCCAACAGTCCCACGCCCACCTGGAGAAGGGGGAGGTGGGCCGCGCCGTGCACGTGCTCAAGGAGGCCCTGGGCCTGGAGCCGGAGGACCTCTCCCTCTGGGAGGAGATGTACCGGCTGTGCATGCTCGCGGGCTCACCGCGCAGCGCCCTGTTCGCGTCCGCCGAGCTGCGCCGCCTGGCGCCGCACAGCGCGGACTTCGCCTACCGGCACGGCATCGCGGCGCTGGCGGACGGGCAGGTGGAGGAGGCCCTCGCCGCGCTGGGCGACGCGCTGGCCCGGGCTCCGGACTCCGTGGAGGTGCGCCGCGCGTTGGCCCAGGTGCATGGCGCCCTGGGGGAACCCGCGCGCGCGCTCGCGTTGCTGGAAGAGGCGGTGGCCCTGCGGCCCACGGAGCCTGATCCGGTGAATGACTGCGCCGTCCTGCTCTGCCAGCAGGGCGTGGAAGGGAAGCGCCGCGCCGTCCCGCTGTTGCAGCGGGTGCTGACCGCGCACCCCCAGTGCACCCCGGCCCACCTCAACCTGGCCCTGGCCCTGGCTGACACGGACGTAGCTGCGGCGAGGGCCCACGCCCAGCAGGCGACGCGGTCGGACGATGTGGACGTCGCGGCGCAGGCCCGCCGACTGCTGGCCACACTCTCCGCGTAGGCGGTAGCCAACACTTCGAAACCGTGGCTTGCTAGTGCTTCCTCGGATTTCTACAATCCTGCTTTATCAACTTTTCTCCGGAGAATACCCACATGCCCTCGACATCAGCGAAAGACGGAACTTCGCTCCACTACCGGGTCGTGGGTGACGGTCCCCGGACGGTGGTGCTGGTCCACGGTTGGATGGTGTCCGGCGCCGTGTGGGATTCGCTGGTGGAGCGCCTGGACCTGACCGGGCTGCGGCTGGTGATTCCGGACATGCGCGGCACGGGCAAGTCGGACCGGCCGAAGACGGGCTATGGCCTGGAGACGCTGGCTTCGGACGTGCTGGCGGTGGTGGACGCCTCGGGCGCGCATCGCTTCACGCTGGTGGGGCACAGCATGGGCGGCCAGCTCGTGCAGTGGGTGGCGTCGGAGGTGCCGGACCGGGTGGACGGGGTGGTGGCGCTCAACACCGTGCCGGCCACGGGCCTGCCGCTGCCGCCGGACGCGGCGGGGTTGTTCCGCACCTCGGGTTCGAGCCGCGAGCAGAAGCAGACCATCCTTGGGCTCGCGTGCAAGCAGCTCTCGCCGGAGTCGCTGGAGTCGCTGCTGAAGGACTCGATGGACGTCAGCCCGGAGTGCATCGAGCAGGTCTACGACGCCTGGACGACGGGTGGCTTCGCCGAGAAGCTGGCTGCGATTGCCGCGCCCACGCTGGTGGTGGCCACGGATGACGCCTTCCTGCCGCCCGCGTTCCTGCGTCAGGCGGTGGTGGCGCCCATCCGCCGCGCGCGGCTGACGTACCTCCCTGGCCCCGGCCACTACCCGCAGGTGGAGCGTCCCGAGGAGACGGCGGCCCTGGTGTCCGCCTTCCTCGCCGGCTCCGCCACGGCCTGAGGAGACTTCAGATGGCCTGGAGCATGTCCTTCGATTACGACGTGCAGAACGACGTCGTCACCGCGAACTTCACTGACTGCGTCCTGGTCAATGAGGCGGACGTCCTCCGTTGGAGGACGGAAGTGGAGGCGCACCTCTCCAAGTACCCCTCCCGGGTGGACCTGCTCATCAACCTGGATGGGTTGGTGGTGAAGTTCACCGCGGGCCGTGTCTTCGGGAAGGAGCGGCGCGAGGTGCTGGAGCGTTACACGCATCGCTCGTACCGCTTCGGCGGCGACGAGATGACGCGCATGTTCGTGCTCACCAGCGGCGCCATCAACGGCGCGGCCGTGAATCACTACAACACGCGGGACGAGGCGCTGGCCGCCCTCACCGCGGAGCGCGAGGCGTTGCGCAAGCGGGGCTTCTCGCCGTTCGGCGGCGGCTTCGTGGGCAGCAAGGCCTGAGGTCCTCGGGTGGTTCGCTTCACACGCCAGCGAACCACTCGTAGCCGCGGTCTTCCCAGTAGCCGCCAGTGGGCTCTGGGAGGAAGTTCACCTCGGTGAGGTACTTCACCATCTTGTAGCCCAGCTTCACGCCGGAATAGAGGCGCAGCGGCGCGCCGTGTCCCGGTGTCAGCGGCTGTCCATTCATCCCGTAGGCCAGAATCGTCTGGGGATGGAAGGCGCTGGGTCTGTCCCAGGATGAGTGGTAGCCCGCGTCGAAGGAGCGCAGCTCCACGTAGCCCGCGCGCGTGTCCGCGCCCACGTGTCTGGCGAGTTCGCTCAGGCGCACGCCGTGCCACGATGCCACCGCGCTCCAGCCTTCGACGCAGTGGTGGCGGATGCGCAGGTCGGTGCGTGGCATTCGCTGGAGCGCCTCCAGTGTCAGCACCGACGGACGCGCCACCAGCCCGCCCACGCGCAGCGCCCAACCCTCGGGCGCCAGCGGGACCGTGTCGGAGACGAAGTACTCGGGGAACTTCCCGGGCGGCGTCGTCTCCTCGGGGCTCAGTTCCGGTGCCAGTTGGTCCGGGTCGAACAGCGCCGCCTGGACGCGGGCGTTGAAGCGCTCCATGGCGCCGAGGAACCCTTCGCGGGGGCGTTTGCTATCGCATGCGCTCGAAGTGAGCACGGTGGCGCCGAGCAAGGCCGTGCGCCGTGTGAGGAGACGATGCCTAGGCATCCGGCTTCCTTCCGCCCGTCACCATCTCGCCCAGGCTTCGCGGGTGGAGCAGCACCATCACGATGTGGCCCACGGTGAAGAGTGCGAGCAGCGCGAGCACGATGAGATGCACGGCGCGAGCGGCGTCGTAGCCACCCATCAGCGCGGTAAGCGCGCCGAGCTGCACGGGCTTGTAGAGGACGAGCCCGGAGAGCACGGCGAGCAGTCCCAGCGCCAGCGTGCCGGTGTACGCCAGTCGCTGGAGTCCATTGTAGAGGCCCTGCGTGGGCGCCTGCCTCCGCACGCGCAGATAGAAGGCGAGCGTGGCCAGGGCATTGCGCGTATCGCGCCGGGGCAGGAAGAGGCGGCGGCGCCATTCCCCGCTGAGCGCGAGATACAGCACATACGCCACGCCGTTGAGCGTGAGGAACCAGGCGAAGGCGAAGTGCCAATGTCTCGCGCCCGCGAGCCAGTCTCCCAGCCGTGTCCATTCGGGTGGTGAGACGCCCTGGAACGGGTACCAGCCATAGGGCCTGCCGCGTGGCCCGAGCAGTGGATAGGCGACGAGAATCTGCAGGCCGCTGGCCGCCATGATGAGCAGCAGCGGCACGTTGAGCCAGTGGCTCACGCGGATGGGCCACGGCTGGGGTCTGCGTTGTTCGGGGGCGCGCACGCGGCCGGAAGAAAGCACCCGATGTCACGCGGCGTGAGGGTGGCGAGGCCCCGGTGGTGGGCAGCCATCACTGTGTCCACGTGATGCGCGCTGGCACGTCGCCGGAAGGACGCGATACGGGCCCGTGGGGCAGGGGCCGAGGTCCCGAAAAGTAGCTCCCGTTTCAGGAATCGTGTTAGCAACCGGACCCTGCCACTCGGCGGTGCGATGGCGGCGGGCTGGGTGCCCACCGCGAGCCGCCCGCGTTGGCGGGTTGTCTCGGCGGTCGTGGGTGAATCTCAGCCGCTGGATTCACGGGCATGACTGACGGCTTCCTCGATTCATCCTCTCTCGCGTCGCCCCTCGTGCAGGGCGCCCGCCGGCACCTGCGCCGGACAGGGTCCGCCAGGGATGGCCGTGTCGCCAGCCCAGGTGCCGCGCCGAGGGGCCGCGCTTGTTTCAACCGCCTGGATGACGGAGCCGCCGCGATTCGTGGCGCTGTCCCGATTCGGGCCTGATTTCACCCCGCGTACGTCGCGGACAGATTCGGGACGGCCACCGCGGTGCAGGGCCCTCTCGACGGCAATGGAGGCCGGAATGTCGGAGAAGACCCTGGCGCAGAAGCTTGGACAGGCGAGCGCGTCGTTGGCGAAGGAGGCGCGCGACGTGCTCGCGGGCTTCAAGCCGGAGCGGCGCGATGTCGGCACAGGCGAGACGCGCTTCGTTCCACCGCCGTCCCAGGTGACGAGCGACGAGGAGTCCCTGGACGGCTGGGGGTTCAAGGACACGCGCTTCGTCGTGAAGCCGGACGGCAACGTGGTGCTGACGGGCTCGCGCTACAACATCAGCAACGTCGAGCTGCCGTCGCTGATGCCCTGGTTCTCGAAGATGCTCGCGTCGCCGCTGGGCTACGACAACCGCAACGAGCCGCACTACCCTCCCGTCGTCCCCGAGCCGAAGCAGGCTCCGGCCCTGCTGACCGCGCTGCGCGAGTTCCTGGCCGAGGACCAGCTCTCCAGTGACCCCTTGGTGCGACTGCGCCGCGGGCACGGCCACACGGGCGCGGAAATCTGGGCCATCCGCTACGAGCGCCTGGAGCGCGTGCCGGACCTGGTGGTGTTTCCCGCGTCGCACGAGCAGGTCGTCCAGCTCACCGACGCGGCGAAGCAGCACGGCGCCTGTCTCATCCCCTTCGGCGGCGGGACGAACGTCACGGACGCGCTGCGCCTGTCGGTGGACGAGCAGCGCTTCGTCATCGCCGTGGACATGCGGCGGATGAATCACATCCTGTGGATCGACCCCGTCAACCGCATGGCCTGTATCGAGGCGGGCGCGACGGGCCGGCACCTGGTGGCGGAGCTGGCGAAGCACGGCTTCACCATGGGCCATGAGCCGGACAGCGTGGAGTTCTCCACGCTCGGCGGTTGGATTGCGACCAACGCGAGCGGGATGAAGAAGAACCGCTACGGCAACATCGAGGACCTGGTGCTCGACATGAAGGTCGTCACCGCGCACGGGGTCGTCGAGCGTCCGCGCGTGGGGCCCCGGGAGAGCATTGGCCCCAACCCGAAGAACTTCATGTTCGGCAGCGAGGGCAACTACGGCATCGTGACCAGCGCCGTGGTGAAGCTCTTCCCGTTGCCCGAGGTGCAGCGCTACGGCAGCGTCCTGTTCCCGGACCTGGCCGCGGGCCTGGCGTTCCTCTACGACCTGCAGAGCGCGGGCGCCGTCCCCGCCAGCGTGCGCGTCATGGACAACACCCAGTTCCACTTCGGTCAGGCGCTCAAGCCGAAGAAGGACGGCCTGGGTGACAAGCTGAAGAGTGACGTGGAGAAGTTCTTCGTCACCCAGGTGAAGGGGTACGACCCGGACACGCTCGCGGTGGCGACGCTGGTGTTCGAGGGCACCGAGGCGGAGGTCGAGTTCCAGGAGCGGATCCTCTACCCCATCGCGGAGCGCCACGGCGGCATGAAGGCGGGCGGCGCGAATGGCGAGCGCGGCTACCAGCTCACCTTCGGCATCGCGTACATCCGCGACCTCACCTTCGAGCACTGGGCCATCGCGGAGAGCTTCGAGACGAGCGTGCCGTGGAGCCGCGCCATGGAGCTCTACGAGCGCGTCCGTGAGCGCGTGTCCCGCGAGCACGAGCGCCGCAAGCTGCCGGGCAAGCCGTTCTTCACCGGCCGCATCACCCAGGTCTACCCGACGGGGGTCTGCATCTACTTCTACATGGGCTTCTACGCGAAGGGCGTCGAGGACCCGGTGCGCGAGTACACGGAGATGGAGCACGCGGCGCGCGAGGAGATGCTCGCCGCGGGCGGCTCGCTGTCCCACCACCACGGCGTGGGCAAGCTCCGTCAGCGCTTCATGAAGGACATCTATTCCGAGGGCGCGCGCACCTTCACCCGCGAAGTGAAGAAGGCGGTGGACCCCGACAACCTCTTCGGCGCGTCCAACCACGGCGTGCTCGGGCAGGTGGAGCTCGAGCGCGAGCCGGGCTCGGAATCCTGAGACAAGGGCTGCACACCATGGTTGATACAACGAACAAGGCCCACGTCCTCCTGACGGGCGTGACGGGCTTCGTGGGCAAGGTCGTCCTGGAGGAGTTGCTGCGCCGCCGGGAGGAGCTGGGGCTGGGCGCGGTGAGCGTCCTCATCCGCCCGGAGAAGGGGCAGGCGGGACGTGTCACGACCCCGGAGACGCGCTTCCAGAAGCGGGTGCGGAAGGCCGAGGTGTTCCGCGGACTGCCCACCGGCTGGGAGCAGTGGGTGTCGGTGGTGGGAGGCGATTTGGAGGAGCCGCGCTGCGGCCTCTCCGAGGCGGACTTCGCCGCGGTGACGGCGCGCACCACCCACGTCATCCACTGCGCGGCCAGCGTGGACTTCGACCTGCCGGTGAAGGTCGCGGCGGCGTCGAACATCACCAGCGCGCTCAACGTGCTGGAGCTGGCGCGGGCCTGTCGCTCGCTCGTGGGCATGGTGGACGTGTCCACCGCGTACGTGACGGCGTGGCGGCCGGGCCCCATCCCGGAGACGCTGGCGCACCTGCCGCGTCCCGCGGAGGCGCTGTACCAGGCCATCCTGGACGGCTCGCGCTCCGAGCAGGAGCTCAAGGCCGAGACGGGGCACCCCAACACCTATACGTACACGAAGTGCCTGGCCGAGCACCTGCTGTGCGAGCGCCGTGGCGACGTGCCGCTCACCATCGTCCGGCCGAGCATCATCTCCGCGTCCTGGCGCGCGCCGTTCCCGGGCTGGTTGGACAGCGCGGCGGCCTTCGCGGGCTGCCTGCTGTACGCCGGCCTGGGCATCGTGAAGGCGTGGGTGGCGGACCCGGGCGTGCGGCTGGACGTGGTGCCGGTGGACGTGGTGTCGAACCGCATCGTGGAAGCGGCCTTCCAAGGGAGGATGCCCGCGCCGGGTGAGCCCGTGCCCATCCGTTACGCGGTGATGGGCGTGGAGAAGGCGCTGCGCGTGGACCTGTCCGTGGACACGACGACGCGCTTCTTCCGCGAGCGTCCGGGCGCCAAGGCGTGGCCGGGCATGTTCGTGGGCCGCCAGGAGCACGGCTTCTCGCGCGAGGACCTGCTGCGGCGAGGCCTGCCGATGGCCGCGATGAGCGCGCTGCTGACGGCGACGAAGAAGAACCAGCAGCGGCGCAAGCTGGAGAAGGTGGACGAGCGCGTGCGGTACATGAACGCGGCGTTCGAGTACTTCACGCACCACACCTTCGACTTCCGCCCGTCCATCCCCGCGGCGCTGGAGGGCTACACCCCCCAGGCGTACCTGGACATCGTCAACCGCAGCCTCTACCAGCACCTGCTGCGCCTGGACGAGACGCAGATGCCGCTGGCGGGCAAGGCGCACGACGACACGCTGGGTGACGTGGAGTGGCTGCGCACCAAGCCGGCCGCGCCGTGGGCCATCCGCTCGCTGGGTATCGCGCTGCGCAAGACGCTGCGCCAATGCACGGCCACCGTCACCTTCGACCGGCCGTCGTTCGAGCGCGCGGTGGCGGCGGCGCCGCCCGACACGCTGTTCGTGTTGGCGCCCACGCACCGCAGCTACTTCGACTTCCTGTTGATGAGCTACCTCTGCTTCCAGCACCCCGAGCTGGGCATCGCGGTGCCGCACATCGCCGCGGCGGAGGAGTTCTCCCGCATCCCCGTCGTGGGTAACCTGCTCCGCGAGGCGCGGGCCTTCTACATCCGCCGGGGCGTGGGCAAGGCGGACCCGGCGGTGGGCGAGGAGCTGCGGCGGCTCGTCGGCGCGAGGGCCTCGCTGATGTTCTTCGTGGAAGGGGAGCGCAGCCGTGCGCGTCGCGTCCTGGCGCCCCGGCGCGGCCTGCTTCGCGGGCTTCAGGACACGGGCGGTGCCTTCACGGTGCTGCCCATCGCCATCTCCTACGACCGTGTGCCGGAGGAGGCCGCGTTCGAGCGTGAGCTGGGCGGTGGCGCGCGCTCGCGCATGTCGCTGCCGGCCATCCTCAAGTGGCTGGCGCAGCTCGCGCGGGGGCAGGTGCGCCTGGGCCGCATCCACCTGGCCTGTGGTGAGCCCTTGCTGCTGGCGCCGTCGGCGGACGTGGGCGCGCTGAGCCGCAAGCTCGTGGCCGAGCAGCAGCGGTGCATCACCACCACGGCCTTCCACCTTCGCGCCTTCCTCGCGCAGACGCAGTTGGAAGGGGTCGACGTGGCGTGGCTCTCGGCGGCCATCCGGGCCCGGGGTGGGCGGGTGCTCGACAGCGCGCTGCCGGTCCCCGAGGACACGTCGGCCGCGTTCCACCAGTCGCTGCGCAACCAGTGGATGCACTGGTTCCATGGGGATGCGCTCGCGCTCTTCCCGGACTCGCTCGCGCTGCGGTTGCACGTGGAGCGCCAGGGCTGGATGCCGCCCGCCGCCGAGACGCCCACGGAGGACGTCCGGTTGCAGCGGGTGGTGGAGGCGCTCTTCGCGCCGGTGGCGTTCGACTACGCGCTCGTCGCGCGGGGCCTGGGTTCGCCGGACGCCGCGGCACCCGCGCACACCACCGCGCGGGCGGTGTTGGAGACGTATCCCTCCGCCCATCTGCCGCACCTGGAGGACGCCTTCCAGGCGCTGGTGGAGCGGGAGATCCTGGTCCGGATGGAGTCGGGTGCCCACGCGTGGGGTCCGCGGGCGGAGGCCTTGAAAGACTTCCTGGACGGCTGCGTGCTCAAGGGCGCGGCGGCGGATGAGTTGGCGCAGCGGAGGGTGGCATCATGAGTACGCCTCGCGTGTTGGTGACTGGAGCGACGGGCTTTCTCGGACGGCATCTGCTGGGGGCCCTGCGCGCGCGGAACGTCCCCGCCGCCGTCTTGGTACGGCGTCCGGACGAATGGGTGCGGCAGGACTGGGTCTCCGAAGCGGGGCCCGTCCACGTCGTCGAGGGCGGGCCGTTGGCGCCAGATGCGTGGATGCGGGACCCGGCGCTCGCGGACGTGAAGACGGTGTTCCATCTGGCGGCGCAGGTGAAGCACTCGCGCGTGGCGCCGGAGGAGATGGAGACGCTCAACGTCGAGGGCACGCTCCACATGGTGCGCGTGGCGAGCGCGCTGGGGGCGCGGCTCGTCTACGTTTCGAGCTCCGGCACGGTGGGCTGCTTCCGCTTCCCGGACGTCGTCGCGGACGAGCACGCGCCTCACGCGGAGGCGCTGGCGGGCCGCTGGCCGTACTACGCGTCGAAGATTCGCGCGGAGAAGGAGGCTCGGCGGCTGGCGGACAAGCTGGGCGTCGAGCTGGTCATCGTGCGGCCCCCCGTGTTGCTGGGGCCGGGCGACCACCGCTTTCGCTCGACGGGGCATGTGCTGCGTGTGCTGGAGCACCGGCTGCCCGTGGTGCCTCGGGGCGGCATGCACTTCACGGACGTGCGGGACGTGGCGGCGTCGCTCACGCGGCTGACGGAGCTGGAGCAGCCACGCTCCATCTACCACCTGCCCGGGACGGCCTCGACGCTCGGGGCCTTCTTCCGGATGGTGAGCGAGGTGTCGTACACCTCCGTCACCGAGCGGCAGGTGCCCAACTGGTTGCTGGAGGGCGTGGCCCGGGTCGCTCGGAGCTCCTCGCCGCGCTGGCTCCCGGACCCCGTCGTCCTGGAGATGAGCACCTGCTACTGGGGCCTGTCATCGCTGTGGAGTGAGCGCGAGCTGGGCCACACGGTGCGTCCGCCGCGCCAGACGCTGGTGGAGACCGTCTCGTGGCTGCGTGAGCACGCGCCGCGGAAGGCGGCGCACCGCTAGGTCTGCGGCAAGCCCGGCCGCCTTCGCGCGCGGCCGGGCGGGCTTTCAGTCCGCACGAGCCCGACGACCCAGTTCGTGCAGATTGCAATCCGCGCTGCGCACGTGGGCCCGCAAGCCCTTGAAATGTGACAGGGGACCCGTGCTCGGGGGAGGCACGGCGGATGCTCAAGGCAGGGGCACGACCCATGCTCCCAACATCCTTGTCCCCCCTGCTGTCCGCGGTCCTCCTGTCCCAGGCTCCTTCACCCGAGCCCGCTCCCGTCACTGAACCCCCAGGTGTGCTGTCCCGCCTGAAGGTGGAGGGCGGGGTGGATGTGTATTACGCGCGCAACCTCAACCGCCCCTCCGATGGTGGCAACTTCATCGCGGGAGCCGGCACCACCGCGAAGCGGGACAACGAAGTCTCCATCAACCTCGCCTCACTGGGCGTGTCGTTGGCGCCCGCGCCCGTGGGCTTCAAGGTGCTGCTGGGCTTCGGCACGGGCATCGAGGTGCTGCACCAGGCCGAACCCGAAGGCGTTGCCATCGGCCCCGACGTGTGGCGCCATCTCCAGCAAGCCACCGTCTCATACGCGACGGGTCCCTTGACGCTGGAGGCGGGCGTCTATCCCAGCCACATCGGCCTGGAGTCCTTCCAATCGCAGCTCAACTGGAACTACACGCGCTCGTGGATGGGCGAAATGTCGCCCTACTACCAGTCAGGCCTCAAGGGCACCTGGGCCTTCGATGACGCGTGGAGCGCGCAGCTTCACCTGCTCAACGGTTGGCAGACGATTGGCGAGAACAACCGCGGCAAGGCGCTGGGCACCCAGGTGGCCTACTCGGGGCCGAGGCTGTCCGCGGCCTTCAACACCTTCGTGGGCGAGGAGGGTGATGGAGGGCTGCGCCTCTTCGCGGACGTCGTCGCCACCTGGAAGGTGACGCGGGCATTTTCCCTGGCGGCCACGGCCGACGTGGGCCGGCAGGCGCGCTCCGGACAGGAGGCGGCCCTTTGGTACGCGGCGGGCTTCAACGCACGCGTGCAGCTCACGGAGCCCGTGGCCCTGGCGGCCCGCGTGGAGGCGTATCGCGACCGGGACGGCGTCATCTCTGGCACCGCGCAGACGTTGGCGAGCGGCACGCTCACCCTGGAGATGAAGCCCGCCGAACACCTCGTCCTGAAGCTGGAGGCGCGGCACGACACCTCCACCGCAGAAGTCTTCACCGCCCGCGCCACTGGCGTGGAGGGCGTGCCCACCTTCAAGGACTCCGAGACGCTCATCGTGCTCGGTGCCGTCGCCTACTTCTGAACGGGAGTTGAGCCCCATGGACGTCGTGCTTGTCCTTTCCGTCACCGGTTTCTTCGCGCTCGCCTGGGCCTACGTCCACGGCTGCGAGCGCCTGTGAGGCACTCACCATGACCTTCGAATACGCCGCGGGCGCCGTACTGGCCGTGCTGCTCGGCGCCTACCTCATCTATGCGCTGCTCCGCCCGGAGCGCTTCTAGGCCCCTGCCATGTCCCTCATCGGTTTGTCCCAAATCCTGTTGTTCTTCGCCCTGGTGCTGGCGGTGACGAAGCCGCTGGGCGCCTATCTCTTCCGTGTCTTTGAAGGAGACACCCGCCCGCTGTCTCGGGTGCTGGGCCCCGTGGAGCGCGTGCTGCTGCGCCTGTGCGGCGCCGCGGACCGGCGCGAGCAGTCGTGGGTTGACTACGCCGGCTCGCTGTTGGCGTTCAGCCTCTTCAGCGTCCTCATCGTCTATGTCATCCAGCGCGCACAGCACGTGCTGCCGCTCAACCCGCAGGGAATGGCCGCGGTGCCGGCGGAGCTGGCTTTCAACACCGCCGTCAGCTTCACCACCAACACCAACTGGCAAGCCTACGGAGGAGAGTCCTCGCTCAGCTACTTCACGCAGATGGCGGGCCTGGCGTGGCAGAACTTCGTCTCCGCCGCCGCGGGCATCGGCGTGGCTCTGGCGCTGGGGCGCGGCTTCACGCGCCGGCACGGGCCGGAAGGCCAGAAGACGCTGGGCAACTTCTGGGTGGACCTGATGAACGCCACCCTCTACGTGCTGCTGCCTTTCTGCGTCGTCTACGCGCTCTTCCTGGTGTCGCAGGGCGTGCTCCAGAACTTCGCGCCCTACACCCAGCTCGTCACGTTGGAGGGCACCAGCCAGGCGCTGGCCCAGGGACCGGTGGCCTCGCAGGAGGCCATCAAGATGCTGGGCACCAACGGCGGTGGCTTCTTCAATGCCAACAGCGCCCACCCCTTCGAGAACCCCACGCCCCTCACCAACCTGGTGCAGATGCTGTCCATCTTCGCCATCCCCGCCGCGCTCACGTACACGTACGGGAAGATGGCGGGGGATACGCGGCAGGGCTGGGCCCTGCTCGCGGCCATGTCCGTGCTCTTCCTCGCGGGCGTGGCGGCGGTGTACGCGGCTGAGTCCCAGGGCAACCCCGCAGTCGCGGCCGCCGGTCAGGTGGCGCAGATGGGGAACATGGAGGGCAAGGAGGCGCGCTTCGGCATCACCGCCTCCGCGCTCTTCGCCGCCATCACCACCGCGGCCTCGTGCGGCGCGGTGATTGCGATGCACGACAGCTTCACGCCGCTGGGTGGCCTGGTGCCCCTGGTCAACATGCAGTTGGGTGAGGTCGTCTTCGGCGGCGTGGGCGCGGGTCTCTACGGCATCCTCGTCATGGTGGTGCTCAGCGTCTTCATCGCCGGGCTCATGGTGGGCCGCACGCCCGAGTACATGGGCAAGAAAATCGAAGCCCGCGAGATGAAGCTCGCCATGTTGTACGTGCTCATCTTCCCGCTCTTCGTCCTGGGTTTCGCCGGGATTGCGGCGGCGCTGCCGCAGGGCGTGTCCTCGCTCAACAACGCGGGACCGCACGGCCTGTCGGAAATCCTCTACGCGTACACCAGCGGCACGGCCAACAACGGCAGCGCCTTCGCGGGCCTCAACGCCAACACGCCCTTCTGGAACATCACCCTGGGCGTGGCGATGCTCGCCGGGCGCTTCCTGATGATGGTGCCCGCGCTGGCCATCGCCGGCTCCATGGTGGGCAAGAAGGTGGTGCCGGCGGGCCCGGGCACCTTCCCCACCAATGGCGTGCTCTTCACCGGCTTGCTGGCGAGCGTGATTGTCATCGTCGGCGCGCTCACGTTCTTCCCTGTCCTCTCCCTGGGCCCCATCGTCGAGCACTTCCTCGCCGGGGTTGGAAAGGTCTACTGAGATGTCCTCGCCTGCCTCGAAACCGGCGTCGCTGTTGGACGCGTCGCTGCTCAAACCCGCGCTGCTGGACAGCTTGCGCAAGCTCCACCCGCGCGACGTGGCGCGAAACCCCGTCATGTTCGTGGTGTGGGCCGGGAGCCTGCTGACCACGGTGCTGGTGGTGAAGGACGTGGTGTCGCCGCGCGCGGATGCCGCGCCGCCAGGCTTCACCGTGCAGGTGATGCTGTGGCTGTGGTTCACCGTGCTCTTCGCCAACTTCGCGGAGGCCGTAGCGGAGGGCCGTGGCAAGGCCCAGGCCGGCGCGCTGCGGAAGATGCGCAAGGACACCACCGCGCGACGCTGGAAGGACGGCCGCGAGGAGCACGTGCCCGCTCCCGACCTGCGCAAGGGCGACGAAGTGATTTGCGAGGCCGGGGACCTCATCCCGGGTGACGGCGAGGTGGTGGAGGGCATCGCCAGCGTGGACGAGTCCGCGATTACAGGTGAGTCCGCCCCCGTCATTCGTGAGTCGGGCGGTGACCGCTCGGCGGTGACGGGCGGGACCAAGGTGCTCTCCGACCGCATCCGCGTGCGCATCTCCGCCAACCCGGGCGAGTCCTTCCTGGACCGGATGATTGGCTTGGTGGAGGGCGCGGCGCGGCAGAAGACACCCAACGAGGTGGCGCTCCACATCCTGCTGGTGGGCCTCACCCTCATCTTCCTGCTGGCATGCGTAACGCTGGTGCCGCTGGCGCTCTACTCGGGCGTACCGCTGTCGGGTACGGCGGTGGTGGCGCTGCTGGTGTGCCTCATCCCCACGACGATTGGCGGCCTGCTGAGCGCCATTGGCATCGCGGGCATGGACCGGCTCTTGCGCAAGAACGTGCTGGCCATGAGCGGGCGCGCGGTGGAGGCGGCGGGAGACGTGGACACGCTCCTCCTGGACAAGACAGGAACGATTACGTTGGGCAACCGCATGGCGACGGAGCTGCTGCCCATGCCGGGCGTACGGATGGAGGAGCTCGCCGAGGCCGCGCAGCTCGCCAGCCTCGCGGACGAGACGCCTGAGGGCCGCTCCGTCGTCACGCTGGTGAAGGACACCTACAAGATGCGCCCGCGCGAGCTCCAGGCGCACCACGCCACCTTCGTGCCCTTCACCGCGCAGACGCGCATGAGCGGGTGCGACCTGGTGGACCCACTGCCGCGCAGCATCCGCAAGGGTGCGGTGGACGCCATCGTCGTGCACGTGAAGTCCCAGGGTGGCGCCGTGCCGGACGAGTTGGCGCAGGCGGCTGGCCGCATCGGTGACGCGGGCGGCACGCCGCTGGCAGTGGCGGATGGCTCGCGGCTGCTCGGCATCATCCACCTGAAGGACGTGGTGAAGGGCGGCATCAAGGAGCGCTTCGAGCGCTTCCGCGCCATGGGCATCCGCACCGTGATGATTACGGGCGACAACCCGCGCACCGCCGCGGCCATCGCCCGCGAGGCGGGCGTGGACGACTTCCTCGCGGAAGCCACCCCCGAAGCGAAGCTGGCGCTCATCCGCGCGGAGCAGAACAAGGGCAAGCTCGTCGCCATGACGGGCGACGGCACCAACGACGCGCCCGCGCTAGCCCAGGCCGACGTGGGCGTGGCGATGAACACCGGCACCCAGGCGGCGAAGGAAGCCGGGAACATGGTGGACCTGGACTCCAACCCCACCAAGCTGTTGGAGGTGGTGGAGGTGGGCAAGCAACTCCTGATGACGCGGGGCACGCTTACCACCTTCTCCATCGCCAATGACGTGGCGAAATACTTCGCCATCCTCCCGGCGCTCTTCATGGGCGTGTTTCCCGAAATCGCGCCACTCAACGTGATGGGGCTGGCCTCGCCGTTCAGCGCGGTGCTGTCGGCGGTTATCTTCAACGCACTCATCATCATCCTGCTCATCCCCCTGGCGCTGAAGGGCGTGCGCTACCGCCCCCTGGGCGCCGAGGCATTGCTGCGGCGCAGCCTGCTCCTCTACGGCGTGGGTGGCGTCATCGTTCCCTTCGTGGGTATCAAGGTCATCGACGTGCTGCTCGGCACCGTGGGCCTGGCTTGAAAGGCGTCATCCTCATGTTCTCCACACTGCTCACCGGCCTGCGCACCTGCCTCGTCACGCTGGTGCTCACGGGCCTGCTGTATCCGCTGGCCGTCACTGGATTGGCCCAGCTTCTCTTTCCCACTGAAGCCAATGGTTCGCTCGTGAAGGACGAGCGGGGCCGCGTGGTGGGCAGCGCGCTCATTGGCCAGGGCTTCACGCGGGCGGGGTACTTCGCCTCTCGTCCCTCCGCCGCGGGCTCCGGCTACGACGGCGCGGCGTCTTCGGGCAGCAACCTGGGCCCCACGTCCCAGAAGCTGAAGGACCGCGTGACGGCGACCGTGGCGCGCCTGCGCTGGGAGAACCCGGATGCCCCCGGGGCCGTGCCGGCCGAGCTGGTGACGACGTCCGCGTCGGGGCTGGATCCGCACCTGTCCCCGGACGCGGTGCGCTGGCAGGTGCCCCGGGTGGCGCGCGCGCGAGGTGTGGCGCCCGCGCGGGTGACGGCCGTGGTGGATGCGCTCGTGGAGGGGCGCACCTTCGGCGTGCTGGGTGAACCGCGAGTCAACGTCCTGCTGTTGAACCTGGCGTTGGACCGTCGCTTCGGGCCGCTTTCGGACGAGGCGCCAGGCGTGGGTGGAGGAGCGCCTCCGCTCCAGGACGCACCTTGAGCCTTGCGGGGGCACCCGCAGTCACCACATGAGCTTCGCCGGGCGCGAGGGCATCCTCCGCCCGGCGTCTCACCGGATGGGTAGGGAATGACGACAACGCGGCGCACGCGGGCGGAAGACTTCCTGGAGCTGGTGGAGCGCGGCCGCCGGGGCCGGCTCAAGCTCTACATCGGCTTCGCGGCCGGCGTGGGGAAGACCTACCGGATGCTGGAGGAGGCGCACGCGCTGAAGCGCCGAGGCGTGGACGTGGTGCTCGGCTTCGTGGAGCCCCATGAGCGCGCGGAGACGCAGGCTTTGGTCGAGGGCCTGGAGGTGGTGCCTCGCAAGCAGTACACGTACCGCGACGTCACCGTGGAGGAGATGGACCTGGACGCGGTGCTCGCGCGCAAGCCCCAGGTGGCGGTGGTGGACGAGCTGGCCCACACCAACCTGCCGGTGTGCCGCCACCGCAAGCGCTACCAGGACGTGCAGGCGCTGCTGGACGCCGGCATCAACGTCATTGGCGCCTTCAACGTCCAGCACCTGGAGAGCCTCAACGATTTGGTGGAGCGCGCCACCGGCGTCACCGTGCGCGAGACGCTGCCGGACAGCTTCCTCAAATCCGCCGACCAGGTGGTGAATTTGGACCTGGCGGTGGAGGACCTGCACGAGCGGCTGCGGGCGGGGAAAATCTACGCGAAGGAAAAGGTGCCGCAGGCGTTGGAGCGGTTCTTCCGGGATGAGAACCTTGCGACGTTGCGCGAGCTGGCTCTGCGCGAGGTGGCGGAGAGCCTGGAGCGCGCCACCTCGCGACCGCAGCAGGGAGCGGGTGACGAAGGCTCACAGCGAGGCGCGGCCTGGGGCCGGGTGCTGGTGGCGCTGTCGAGCTACCCCCGGCACGCGGCGACGCTCTTGCGTCGGGGTTCGCGGATGGCGGGCCGGCTGAACACGGATTGGTTCGTGGTGTACGTGGAGACGCCGCGCGAGGCGCCGCACCTCATCGACGCGGAGGCGCAGCGGCACCTGCTGGCGAACATCGAGAAGGCGAAGGAGCTGGGCGCGGAGGTGGTTCGCCTGCGGGCCACGGACCCGGTGGAGGGCATCCTCGACTTCGCGCGCTCGCACGGGGTGGGGCACATCATCGTCGGGCGTTCGCACCAACCCTGGTGGAAGCAGCGGCTGGGACGCGCGGTGGACGTGCGCCTGGTGCGTGAGGGCCGAGGCTTCGACATCCACGTCGTCGCCTTCGAGTCCCCGCAGGAAGGACGTCGGCCATGACGCTGCGCGGACGGTTGATGCTGGCACAAGCCCCGCTGGCCGTGGCGCTGTTGCTGGTGGGCGTGGTGGCGGTGGTGACGTTGTCCCGGTTGGGGCAGGCGGGGCCGCGGGTGTTGCAGGAGAACTACCGCAGTGTCCTGGCCGCGCAGGAGCTGATGGCGCAGTTGGAGCGCATGGACAGCGCGGCGCTCTTCATCCTCGCGGGGGAGCGGGAGCGGGGACTGGCGCAGCAGACAGCGCAGCGCGGGCGCGTGGAGGCTCAGCTTCGAGTTCAGGAGGGCAACGTCACCGAGCCCGATGAAGATGCGGCGACGGCGCGGCTGCGCGAGGGCTGGCGGAGCTACCAGGCGGTCTACGATGTGTTCCTGTCACAGTCGACGTTGGAGGCCTCGAGGGAGCTGTACTTCCGCGAGCTGGAGCCCGCGTATGAAGAGGTGACGGGCGCGGCGCGGGCCATCCTGGACCTGAACCAGGACGCCATGGTGCGCAAGAGCGAGGCGCTGCGCATCCAGAGCGCGCGGGTGAACACGGTCATGGTGACGGCGGTGCTGGTGGCCTTCGTGGTGGGGTTGCTCGCGTCGCAGTCGCTGACGCACCGAGCGTTGCGGCCGGTGTCGGTGTTGTCGCAGGCGGTGCGGCGCCTGGGCGAAGGCGACTACGCGGCGCGCGCGGTGGTGGAGGGGAAGGACGAAATCGCGCAGGTGGGCAAGGACTTCAACGCCATGGCGGAGGCGCTCCAGCAGTACCGGCGCAGCAGCCTGGGCGAGCTGCTCCAGGCGCAGGCCGCGTCGCAGGCGGCCATCGACAGCCTTCCGGACCCGGTGGTGGTGTTCGGCGCGGATGGGGGCTTGCTCAACGTGAACCGCTCGGCGGAGGACGTGCTGAGGGTGTCGCTGGAGTCGGGCGGGGACATGTTGGGGCGCGTGGTGCCCGAGGCTCGTGGGGTGCTGGAGCGGGTGCGCGAGCATGTGCTGTCGGGGAAGGGCGCCTACCAGCCGCGCGGCTACGAGGAGGCGGTGCGGGCGCCGCTGCCGGACGGCGACCGGTGGCTGCTGGCGCGCGGCAGTCCGGTGTACGGGGAGTCGGGCGAGGTGGTGGGGGCCACGGTGATTCTCCAGGACGTGACGCGGCTGCGGCGCTTCGACGAGTTGAAGAACGACCTGGTGGCCACGGTGGCGCACGAGTTCCGCACGCCGCTCACGTCGTTGCGCATGGCCTTGCACCTGGTGACGGAGGGCGTGGTGGGACCGGTGACGGAGAAGCAGGCGGACCTGCTGTTCGCGGCGCGCGAGGATTGTGAGCGGTTGCAGGGCATCGTGGATGACCTGCTGGATTTGTCGCGCATCCAGGCGGGGCAGCTTCAGTTGGAGATTCGCCGGGTGCCGGCGGAGGAGCTGGTGGACGCGGCGTTGGATGCACAGCGGTCAGCGGCGGCCGAGCGCGGGGTTCGGCTGACGAAGCAGGTGGCGCTGGATGTGGAGCCGGTGGACGTGGACCCGGAGCGCTTGGGGTTGGTGTTGGGGAACCTGGTGGGCAACGGGGTGAAGTACACGCCCCCGGGCGGGGAGGTGGAGGTCCGCGTGTCACGGGAGGCGCGAGGTGTGCGCTTCGAGGTGCGGGATACCGGGGAGGGAATCGCGCCGGAGCAACAGGCGCGCATCTTCGAGAAGTTCTACAGGGCGCCGGGCGCGCCATCGGGCGGCGCGGGGCTGGGATTGTCGATTGCGAAGGACATCGTCCAGGCGCACGGCGGCGACATCGGCGTAGTGAGCGCGCCCGGTCAGGGCAGCACGTTCTGGTTCACCGTGCCCCGGCGAGAAGAGCCTGCACCTGTGACGACGTGAGGGACTGCAGGTAGGACGTGTTGGCGTTCCCAGGGAACCTGGCGCGTGGGACCGCCCTGCTATAGCCGCGAACGGTAGGGCGAGACTTCAATGGCCACGGTCGGTGGAGTAGCGCCCTTGCGTGGTCAGGGTGGGTATTGTTAATTGGACTTGCGGTGACCGCAAGTCTTGGGTCGCCGTGGTCGAGGGGGCAGGGCGTTGAGCAAGGAACCCTTCAAGCGTTCCGATGCGCTCAAGTTCGCGCGTCGTCTCTTGGACGAGGGCTCGGTGGTTCTCAAGCAACACGCGAAGGACCGGATGAAGGAGCGGCGCCTCGCGACGACGGACATCGAGAACATCATCGAAGGCGGATTCATCAACAGCGAGGGCGAGCAAAGGGATGGGCGGTGGACCTACGTCATCGAAACCCCACGCATGGGGCTCGCGGTGGCTTTTCGCTGTGACGAAGCTGGCGAGGCGCACGAATTGGTCATCGTGTCGGTGTGGAGGAAGTCATGAAGTGTGAAAGCTGCGGCGGGGAGGTCTTGGAGACACGGCTCGACAGCTACCACTTCGACGAGAGTGGGCTGGAGGATGTGGTTCTCGTGGGGGTGACGGAGCGCCGGTGCGAGAAGTGCCACGAACGCGAGGTCGTGCTTCCGAAGTTGAAGGAGCTGCACCGGACGATTGCGAAGGCCCTGGCTGCGAAGAACAGCCTGCTGACGCCATCCGAAGTGAGGTTCTTGCGCAAGCACCTGGGGTTTTCGCAGGCGGACTTCGCCAAGCGCATCAACGTACGGCCCGAGGCGGTTTCCCGCTGGGAGACCGGCGCCGAGGAGTTCAGTTGGCATTTCGAACTGCTTCTTCGGCTGATGGTGATGTTGGAGCTTCACGAACGGAACTACACCGTGAAGTCGTTCGATGACGTCTCCGCGAAGCGGACGGCCGCGCCTGTTCGCATCTTCGCGGAGAAGTCCGCGTGGCGCCCCGACAGCAGCGGCATGCTGACTGTCACGGCCAACTGAGGAGTGCGGCTGCGGCGAGCGAATCCCTCCCGGGGCCGCTCGCCGCACCTTCGATGTGCGAGGTGACGCCTGGGCCTCAGACGCTCGCCTGCCCCTCCAGTTTCCGCATCTCCTCGCGGCGGACCTCGGACGCGGTGCGGACGATGTCCTTGCACGACATGCCCAGGTCCTCCTCGGTGACCTTCTGGCCGAGCTTGGGCAGCACGTCCCGCTCCTCCATCGTCACGTGGTCCTTCACCACCTTCTCCAGCTCGCCCACCAGTGACGTCAGCTTCTTCACGTCGTTGCGGGCTCGAATCATCTGGGCGATGAGCTGCGTCATCTCCCCGTGCTCCTCGATGGAGTCTTGAATCAGCGCGTTGCCCACCACCCGGCGGGCCGCGGGGTACACCCAGCGCTCCTCGATGGTGGAGTGCAACGTGAGCGCCTCCGCGAGCTGGACACAGAGTTCCTTCTTGCTCGCGTCGTCCTTCGCCGCGCGACACGCGTCGAACAGCGCCTCGACCTCGCGGTGCTGCTGCATCAACAGGTCAATCACGTCCACGTTTGCGCTCCTTGGAATCGGTTCCCGTGTCCCGCAACGGTCCGCACGTCTCCAAGGCCTCGCAATCACCACTCCAGGCACGCGGGGCCCCGCCCGGTTCCCACCCCTCGCCGTCGCGGTCAGCCCTCGCCCGACTCGTACTTCTTCCGCTTCCGCCACAGCGTGGACGCATCGATACCCAGCACCCTCGCCGCTTCGTCCAAGGTAGGGGCCGAGGCCATGACGCGCAGCACGTGCTCGCGCTCGATGTCCTCCAGCGAATGCGGCCCACCCAGCGCCATCCCCGGGCCGCCGGCCGCGGCGATGCGGTCTGGGAACGCCTGCGGCTCCAGCACCGCGGCGGGCCAGACGATGAGCGCTCGCTCCATCGCGTTGCGCAGCTCTCGCACGTTGCCCGGCCAGCCATAGGCGAGCAGCATCTTCTCCGTCGCAGGAGACAGCTCCGGCGGCGGTCGCTGCGCCGCGCGCGAGAAGAACGCAACGAACCGCAGCGCCAGCGCCAGCAGGTCCTCCGGCCGCTCGCGCAGGGACGGCAGCTTCACCTCGATGACGTTGAGCCGGTACAGCAGGTCCTCGCGGAAGCGCCCCTCCGCCACGTCCTTCTCCAGGTCGCGGTTCGTCGCCGCCACCACGCGCACGTCCGACTTGCGCGTGCGACCCTCGCCCAGCCGTTCGAACTGCTTCTCCTGGAGGAAGCGCAACAGTTGCGCTTGAAGCCCCGGGCTCATCTCCGCGATTTCGTCCAGGAACAGCGTGCCGCCCTCCGCCGCCTCCACCCGGCCGGGCTGGTCCTTCACCGCCCCCGTGAAGGCGCCGCGCACGTGGCCAAACAGCTCGCTCGCCAGCAACTGCTCCGACAGCGTGGGACAGTTGACCGTGACGAAGGGCCTGCGCCGCCGCGCGCTCATCGAGTGCAGCGCCCGGGCGAGCACGCCCTTGCCCGTGCCGCTCTCCCCGCGCAGCAGCACCGCCGCGTCGGACGTCGCCGCGCGCGTCAACAAGCCGATGGCCGCATGCATCGCGGGGGAGGCCGTCTCCAGCGTGGCCTCCGGCACCGCCTGCGAGAGCTGCCCCTCCAAATCCTCCAACTGGGACGCCAGCTCCCGGTGCCGCCGGGCCCGGTCCACCACGTGGCGAATCTGCGCGGGCGTGAAGGGCTTGGGCAGGTAGTCCCGAGCGCCGCGCCGCATGGCCTCCACGGCGGTGTCGAAGGTGGCGTAGGCGGTGATGAGCACGACGTCCAGGTGCGGGGACTCGGCCAGCAGCTTCGGCAGCAGCTCCAGGCCGCTGGCCGTGCCCAGCCGCAGGTCGACGAAGGCCAGGTCGACGGGGCCCTGCGCCAGCGCGGCCAGCGCGGCGTCCGGCGTGGCGGCCTCGCGCACCTCGCAGCCGAACCCCTCCAGGCACACCCGCAAGGTGTGGCGGATGTTCCGTTCGTCGTCCACCACCAGCACCCGCATGGGGCGCTCCCGAATGTCCATGGCTTCCATCCTAGGGGCAACGGACCCGCGTGGCTCCGCGGCCGGACTTCCGCCCAGCGTGCGGGAGCACACGCAATGTCGAAGATGACCCGGCCCAGGCGTGCCGCCCTGTTGGCGGTTGCCGCACACCCGCTGCACACCGTGCTGGCCTTACCCTCCGGATTGGGATGGAACAGGGGGGTATGCGCTTGATTGGGATGATGGCTGGCGGTCCGCCCCCGGAGGATGGCGAGGAGGAGAATGTCTTCTCCCGGGCCCGAGGCCCCTCGGCGTCGGAGCGGCGGACGCGCAAGGTCCTGCTGATAGGGCTGGTGCTGCTGCTCGTCGGCGGCGTGTGGCTGTACCTGCAAGGCGGTGAGAACCGGGCTTTGAACGCGTTGTCGCCGGTGCAGCGCGCCTCGCTCTTCCAGGAGACGCGCGAGTCCTACCGCGAGATGTGCACGGGTGATGCGGGCACCAGCCGCTTCCCCAAGCGCTGCGCGCAGATGGCGGAGTTCCTCACCCGTTTCACGGAGTGTGACGAACCCTGCCGGCAGGAGATTGCCCCCGCGCTCCAGCGCGCCGTGCGCTGACGCCGCGTGGGCTGCTGCCGGGGCGCTGGGGCCCTGGCCGCCCGCCCGGTGAGCTCGCGATACAGAAAACACCGGGTGTTTCACGCTCTGGGTGGGGCCCGAACCCACCCGGATTGCGGGGCTCCCTGTGTCGACAGTGGTGACACGGACCGTGAGAGTTACCTGTCCGCGCACAGTTGGCTATCCTGCGTCTCGCGCGGCGTGAACTCCGTCCGCACGGATTCGAGGCGCCCGCGGGATGACGCACGGCACGAATCAACGGCGGTGGGAGTGCGCTCACGGTAGTGGGGAGGTCGCCCGGTGCGTTTGAAGCTGAAGCAGAAGATGATGGTGTTGCCCGCGGTCGTCGCGGTGTTCCTGGTGGCCATCTTCATCGCGTTCATGGCCCTGGGCTCGCGTTCCGGTGGTGTCTACGCGCGTATCAGCGACTCGCAGGTTCCCACGGTCGAGTTGAGCCGCGAGGTGATGCACCGCTACCCGGGGTTGCACCTGGGGGTGACGGCCGCGGTGGCGGGGAAGGTGGCCGGGGGGCTCGAGCCCCTGCGCGCGGAGGTGAGCGGGTTGCAGGCGAAGCTCGACCTCGCGCGGGACGTGCCCGGCGCGAACGTGGAGCGGGTGGATGCGCTCAAGGCGTCGCTCACCGCGTACTGGGCCGCCGCCGAGCAGGCCCTCGCCGCCGCCGTGGCGGGCGACGCGCAGGTGGCGCGGACGGCGCTGGACGCCCAGGCGGCTTCGCTGCGTGAAGCCCTGGAGCAGGCCGCGGCCGAGGACGGCCAGGCCATCGTGGATTCGTACGCGTCGCTCGCCGGCCTGCACAGCGCCACCTCGTGGACGGTGAGCGTGCTGGTGCTGCTGTGCATCGGTCTGACGGTGGGGCTCGCCATCTGGCTGCACCGGGAGGTGACGCTGCCGTTGGCGAAGCTGACCCACGTGGCCACGCGCATCGCGGAGAAGGGCGACCTGCGGCAGGACCTGGACGTGAGCGCTCAGGACGAGGTGGGCGAGCTGGCGCGCGGCTTCCAGGTGATGGTGACCCGGCTGCGCGAGGTGCCCACCACCATCCAGCAGGTGGTGGACGACCTGACGGCCGCGGCGCAGACGTTGACGCAGGCGAGCAAGGAGCAGGTGGACTTCCTCACCAACCAGTCGCGCAGCCTCACGGAGGCGAGCACCACCATCGCTGAAATCGCGCAGACGTCCAGCATGGCCGCCAGCCGCGCGGAGATGGTGCTCCGCGTCGCCGGACAGGCGGATGCGTTCGGCGTGTCGGGTCAGGAGTCCATCGAGAAGAGCGCCGAGGGCCTCACGCAGATTCGTGAGCGGGTGGGCACGTTGGTGGGCAGCATCGCGCACCTGAGCGACCAGGCCGTGCACGCGGGTGAAATCATCGGCAGCGTGAAGGACCTGGCGGACCAGTCCAACGTGCTCGCGCTCAACGCGGCCATCGAGGCGGCGCGCGCGGGCGAGCAGGGCCGGGGCTTCGCGGTGGTGGCGCGGGAGATGCGGTCGCTCAGCGGCCAGTCGCTGCAGAGCACGCAGCGCATCGGCAAGATTCTCCTCGAAATCAACCAGGCCATCCGCCAGACGGTGGGCATCGCGGAGGGGGACAGCGAGAAGATGGAGGAGGGCATCGAGCAGGTGCTCGCGTCCGCCAACACGCTGAAGGAAATCACCACCGTGGTGCAGGAGAGCAGCCAGGCCGCGCGCCAGATTGTCGCCTCCGTCACCCAGCAGAACGCGGGCATCGCGCAGATGACCGACGTGATGACGACGCTGTCCTCCATGATGGCGGACGTGGTGACGGCCACGATGACCGCCGAGGAGGCGGTGACCCGCATCAACGCGTCGTTGGGGCAGCTCCAGGAGCTGTCCACCCGCTTCCGCGCCTGACCCCGCGTGGGTGCCACCGTCCTGGGTGGCACCCGCGGTCCGGCGTGCGCGTCACTCCCCCTGCATCAGTCCCGTGACGCGGCCGTCGTCGTGCACGGTGACGCGGCGGGCCGCTGGCTCACGCGGCAGCCCGGGCATGGTGAGGATGTCGCCGGTGAGCGCCACCAGGAAGCCCGCGCCCGCGGACAGGCGCACCTCGCGCACGGTGAGGGTGAAGCCGCGCGGCCGCCCCAGCTTCGTGGGGTCGTCCGACAGCGACAGGTGCGTCTTCGCCATGCACACCGGGAGCTGCGCGCCGCCCAGCTCGCGCACCGCCTCCAAGTCCTTCTTCGCGTTCGCGGTGAAGGCGACGTCGTCCGCGCCGTAGACGGTGCGGGCGATGGCGGCCACCTTCTCCTCGGGCGTCTGCGTCACGTCGTAGAGGAAGCGCGGCTGGGGCGGCGCGGCGTCCGTGGCGTCCAGCATCTCCAGCACGCGGTCCGCGATCTCCAGCGCGCCGTCGCCGCCCCGCGAGAAGCCGTCACACACCGCCGTCTCCACGCCGCGGGCCTTGCCGAAGGCGCGCAGCTCCTCCAGCTCGGAGTCCAGGTCCTGGGGGAAGCGATTCACACACAGCACCGCGGGCAGGCCGAAAGCGGCCACCGACTCCAGGTGCTTCTCCAGGTGGGCGAAGCCGCGGACCAGGGCCTCGCGGTCCGGCTCGGCCACGCGGGAGGGCGCCGCGCCGCCGTGGTGCTTCAGCGCCCGCAGCGTCACCACCAGCACCACGCCCCGGGGCCAGATGCCGGCGCCACGGCACTTGATGTCGAGGAACTTCTCCGCGCCCAGGTCGAAGCCGAAGCCCGCCTCGGTGATGACCTCGTCCGCGTAGGCCAGGCCCATGCGGGTGCCCAGCACGGAGCTGCACCCGTGGGCGATGTTGGCGAAGGGCCCCGCGTGCACCAGGGCCGGGCCGCCCTCGCGCGTCTGGGCGAGGTTGGGCATCAGCGCGTCCTTGAGCAGCGCCACCATGGCCGCCGCCGCGTTCACGTCCTGCGCGCGCACCGGCTGGCCGTCCCGGCTGTGGCCGATGATGACGCGGCCCAGGCGCGCCTCCAGGTCCTTCAGTCCCTCCGCGAGCGCGAGGATGGCCATCACCTCGCTGGCGGCGGTGATGTCGAAGTGGTCCTCGCGGGGCACGCCCTGCGCCTTGCCGCCCAGGCCGACGATGACGTTGCGCAGGAAGCGGTCGTTCATGTCCAGCGCGCGCCGCCACCGCACGCGCGTGGCGTCCAGCGCCACTGGCTGGCCGTAGAACACGGCGTTGTCCACCAGCGCGGCGAGCAGGTTGTTGGCGCTGGTGATGGCGTGCAAATCGCCGGTGAAGTGCAGGTTGATGTCGGCCGCGGGCTCCAGGCTGGCCTGACCGCCACCGGTGCCACCGCCCTTCACGCCGAAGACAGGACCGAGCGACGGCTCCCGCAGGGCCGCCACCGCGCGGCGTCCCCGCTTGCGCAGGCCCATGGCCAGCGCCACCGACATGGTCGTCTTGCCTTCACCCGGCGGCGTGGGATTGATGGCGGACACCAGCACCAGGCGGCCCTGCTTTCCGCTCCGCTTGCCGAGCGCGTCCAATGACACCTTGGCGCGGTGGGTTCCCCACGGCAGCACGTCCTCGGGCGCCAGCCCCAACTCGGCGCCCACTTCGCTCATGGCTCGCAGCTTCATGCCGGGACTCTCCTCGCGCTCTTCGGTGAGGGCAACACCCGGAGTGAAGCATGTTAGAAACCGGGTTCATGGGGGATTCCATGCGTGCTTCGTGGTGCCTGTTGCTCTGTCTCGGTGCGGGCCCGGTGCTGGCCGCCGCGCCCGACGCCAACGTCCAGGGCTTCAAGGCGTATGAAAAGGGGGACTACAAGAAGGCCCACGCGCTCTTCGAGAAGGCGCTGAAGAAGGACCCCGCCAATCCCTACGCGCGGCTGAACCGGGCGCGGACCCGCACCCTGCTCCAGCACAAGATGGAGGACGGGGATGACTTCGACTACTGCGACTTCGCCAAGAACTGGCTGTACCTGGCGCTGGCGGACCTGTCGAAGGCCGTGGAGCTGAACCGCGAGGCCCTCCTCCCGAAAATCGACGAGGACCAGCAGGGCTTGAAGGTGCTCAAGGCGCGCGAGGAATACAAGAAGTGGCGCCGGGCGGTGGCCGTGCTGGCGGAGGAGAAGGGCGCGGTGGACGCGGTGCTCGGCTCCAAGTCGGAGTGGGCGTACGCGCCGCCGGGGCGTGTCGTCCAGTCGGTGGACATGGCGGCGGACCAGCGCGTCGTCGCGTCGCGCATGGGCATGACGCCGCATGCCCCGGCCAAATGGCGCCGCGTGGGGACGGACGTGGAGCTCACCCCGGTGGCGGCGGGGGAGAAGGCACGCACCTGGAAGCTGAAGGTGCGCGAGTCCTACTTCAACCAGGGCGCGGCCTACTTCCACGAGCTGACCCTCGAGCCCGAGGGACGTGTGGAGGCGCCCTCCGAAGAGTGGATGCAGGGCCCGCTCGTCGCGGGTCCGCTCGTCCACGACTGCGGCTGACGCGCGTCACGTCAGTCCAGGGTGAAGCCCTCGGGAGCGCGAGGTTCCTTGAGCTCATACATGTTGAGGTACAGCGTCACCGGCTGGGCCAGGCCGTCGTAGGAGACGTCGTACACGTCGAGCATGCCGCTGCCGAAGGGGGACTCCTTCGACTCGAAGAAGCAGCAGCTCCCGCGCCGCTCGTAGCGGACCTTCTGGCCCTGTGGGCCGCGCAGGTGCTCCAGGTACTCCATCTCACCGTCGACGCCGCCGCCCACGTGGATGGGCTCGTCCTCGCTATAGCCGTAGCCGGAAGGCGCGGCGGGCGTGGCCGCGACCTCGGTGGTGGGCGTGGGCTCGGTGGGCCGGGTGCTGGCGGTGGACGAGGCGCACCCCACCATCAGGGCGGGCGCGAGGAGGTGCAACGCGAGTCGCGAGGTCTTCATGCGCCGGCAGCCTAGCGCTTTCGGACAGGACTCGGTCCCAGGGTCGGAGCCTTGCTTCCCACGGCGGGCAGGCAAGGCGTGCTCGCGGACACTTTGATGGGTTCATCGAGGGCCGCATGTTTCCCGGATGGGGCAAGTCCGCCGCCGAGGAGTGTCCATGACGAAGGCCCACATCCACGACGGAACCCCAAGCGGATGGGGGGCGGCCACGCGAGCGGACGTCCTGCGCCCGGGCACGCCTTCCGTGTCGCCGGTGCTGCTCCAGATGGGGACCCACCTCCAAGCCGCGCTCGTCGTCGACGCCAGCGGCCGCGTCGTCTTCATGGACGATGCGCTGGTCCATGCGACGGGAGGGCGGAAGGGAACACGGGAAGGCCGTCCCATGGAGGAGGCGTTGGAGGGGCTGCCCTGGTTGACCGGAGCGCTCGCGACGGCGCTCGAGGGCAAGGCCGGTGTCCACGAGGGGCACGGTGAGGGGCAGCGGCTGAAGGCCTTCGTGCTCCCCCTCTTCAGTGACGAGGGCTCGTTGCTGGGCGCCTGTGCGCGCCTTCAACTCCCGGAGCCCGTGACGGACGAGGCCGCGCGCGGTGCGGCGGCGGACGGACCGTCGCCCGCGCCCGAGAGCCTGGAGCACATGAACTCGGTGCTGCGCGCCACGTTCGACTCCATCGCGGAAGGCGTCATCGTGGTGGACCTGAACAAGCGCGTCACCGCCTTCAACAAGCGGTTCCTCGATATCTGGGGGCTCACCGAGGAGATGATGGAGGAGCGTGACGCGGAGCCGGTGCTGGTGCGCGCGGCGCGGAGTGTGAAGAACCCGGAGTGGTTCACCTCCCGCATCCGGCAGCGGTTCGAGCCCTCCGCGCAGGAAGACGTCGATACCGTGGAGCTGCTGGATGGGCGCATCCTGGAGCGCAAGTCGCTGCCGCAGCGCTTGGGTGAAGCCATCATCGGCCGCGTCTGGAGCTACCGGGAGGTCACCGCGGAGCGGCATGCCGAGGCCGAACGCGAGCGGTTGTTGGGCGAGGCCCAGGAGGCCATCCGCGTGCGGGATGACTTCCTCTCCATCGCCGCGCACGAGCTGAAGACGCCGCTCACGCCGCTGAAGCTGCATCTGCAGCGGATGCGTCAGGAAGGGGCGACGGGCGGTGTGTCGCATGCGCGTCATGTGGACAAGTCGCTCATGCAGGTGGCCCGGTTGACGGGGCTGGTGAATGACTTGCTGGACACCTCGCGCATCCAGGCAGGCCGGCTGACGCTGAAGCACGGGCCCATCCAGCTCCAGGAGCTGGCCGGAGAGGTCGCCTCGGAGCTGCGCCTGTCCAGCGCGCACCACGCCGTGGAGCTCGATGCGTCCAGCGAGCCGTTGATGGTCCTGGGGGACGGGGACCGGCTCGCGCAGGTGCTGGTCAACCTGATGGAGAACGCCATCAAGTACAGCCCCAGTGGCGGGACGGTTCGTGTGCGAGTGCTGCGGGACGACGGCCACGTCCGCGTCTCCGTGCAGGACGAGGGCATTGGCATTCCCCAGGACCAGCAGGCGCACCTGTTCGAGCGGTTCTTCCGAGCGAGCAACGCGCCCATCTCCGGCTTCGGCGGATTGGGGCTGGGGCTCTACATCTGCCGTGACATCGTCGAACGACACGGGGGCCGGCTGTGGGTGGAGAGCGAGCTGGGCCAGGGCGCCACCTTTCATTTCACGGTGCCGCTGGCGCGGTGATGCTCACGGCGCGCGCTGCCGGGCCGACCGCAGGCGCCACCAGGTCATGGGCAGGCCCAAGGCCAGGGAGGCCACGACCCAGGGCCACGCGCCCGCGTGTGTCAGTTGCTCGCGCAGGGGGGCGGGGGCCTGTGCGCTGAGGAGGAAGGTCGCGGTGGCGAGGACGAAGACGGCGAAGCCCTTGCGCAGGTGCGCCGGGGGGATGCGTCCCGCGAGCCTTCCGCCCAGCAGGGTGCCGGTCATCGCCGCCAGCAGCACCTCGCAGGTGAGCACCCACGGAAGCTCGACGTGGCCCAGGTGGCCGATGAAGCCCGCGGTGCATTGGAGCGCGATGACCACCAGCGAGGTGGCGGTGGCCGTGGGCGCGGAGAGCCCGATGAGCATCAGGGCGGGCACGATGAGGAAGCCGCCGCCCGCGCCCACGAGCCCTGACAGCGCGCCCACGGCGGCGCCTTGCGCCAGGACGCGTGGCGTGGAGGGCGGAGGGGTTGGCGCGGGCAGGGACGGCGCGGCGTCCTTGCGCCGCAGCATGGCCACGGCGGCGGCGACCATGACGCCCGCGAAGAGGACGAGCAGCGTGTCGGGCGAGAGGTGGGGATTGAGTCTTCCGCCGAGGAAGGCTCCCGTCATCCCACCCGCGCCGAAGACGAGCCCGGTGCGCCACCGCACGCGTCCGGCTCGGGCATGGAGGACGGCGCCGCTGGCGCTGGTGATGCCCACGACGACGAGCGACATGGCGATGGCCGTCCGGGGCTCCACGTCCAGGACGTAGACGAGCAGAGGCACCGTGAGGATGGAGCCGCCGCCTCCCAGCAGGCCCAGCAGGATGCCGACGAGCAACGAACCCGCGATGCCCGCGTACAACATCAGGTGAGGCCTTCGGGCCGCGCTCGCGCTACGGCGAGCTGGTCCTTGAGATCGCGCAGCAGCAGGTCGAAGGCCGCGGCGTCTCGGATGTCCGGGGGTCGCGCCGCCTGGAGCGCGTCGAGGACCGCGGCGAGCGCCAGTCGCGAGAGCGGGGCGGCGGTCGAGGGGGAATGGGCGTCGCGAGTCGCAGCGTTGGAGGAATCTCGATGCTCATGCGCGTCCGTGGCTTCTCGCGCAGGCAACACGGCATGGGCCAGGAGCTGATGGAGGCCCTGGAACAAGGCATCCCGCACCGCCTCCACGCTGGGAAGGGGCGCGGGGTCGGCGCGCACCACGGGCAGTTGCGCCGTGTTCCACGCGAGCATGCCACCGCGCATGTTCATCACCCGCGTGAACCCAAGCCCCACGAGTTGAACCGCCGCCCTCGCCGAGCGCGCGCCGGAGCGGCACACCAGGACGACGGGCGCCTGCCGTGGCCAGTCTCGGACGACCTCCGGCACCGTCGAGAGCGGCGCGCGCTGGACGCCGGCGATGTGCCCAAGGAGGCCGTCGAGCTCGGCGGGCTCGCGCACGTCGACCAGCGCGAGGTCATCCCGAGGCGCATCGAACAACGGGCGCACTTCCACTTCGCGATAGCCCGCGGGATGGGGCGTGGCGGTGTCGAAGAGTGAAGACATGGCGATGGACCTCAGGCCTGCACCGGGGAAGGCGCGCGGCCACATGCGCGGTTGGCAGGAACAGCGACGTCCAGCTTCCGGGGCGGAGGCAGGTTCCGCTCCTTCATCAGGGTGATGAAGCCCTCGCGCGTCCGTCCCGCGAGGCGAGGGTTGTGCCGCTTCTCCTCGCCCACGGTGGACTGGGTGTGCCCGGCGTAGTCGTGGCCCGGGTACACCTCCGTCTCCTCGGGCAGCGTGAAGAGGTGGCCCGTGATGGCGTCGTAGAGCTGACCCGGGTCGCCATTCTGGAAGTCGGTGCGGCCAGTTCCCCGGATGAGCAGTGCGTCACCGGTGAAGAGCCGGTGCTCGCACAGGAAGCTGAGGCTGTCATCGGTATGGCCTGGCGTCTCCAGCACGAGCACCTCCAGGTTGCCCACGCGAACCACGTCGCCGTGGGCCACGGGCCGGTCCACACAGGGCGCGCCACGACGTGACGCCACCACCGTGGCGCCCGTGCGCTCGCGGAGAATGCCCGCGCTGGTGACGTGGTCGGCATGGACATGCGTCTCCAGCACCACCGTCAGCTTCAGGCCCAGCTCCTCGAGGAGCCGCAGGTCTCGCTCCACCTGCTCCAACACTGGGTCGATGAACGCGGCGGCACGCGTGCTCCGGTCCGCCAGGATGTACGTATACGTCGACGAGTCCGCGTCGAAGAGCTGCCGGAAGAGCATGGTCTGCCTCACGAATGTCGGGGGCCGACCGCGATGAATTGCCAGGGCCGTGCCAGCCCTTCCGGCACGAGGCTCCCAGAGGGAAGGGGCCTCCCTGCCGGTGTAGGTCTCGCGGAGGGGGCGTGCCGCGAGAAACAGTCGTGAAACGCTTCGTGAAACAGTGAGCGGCCTGCGAAACGCCAGCCCGCGCCAGGCTTCCGTGACGCGGCCCCGCGCGCCTCGCCCTGCGTTGCACGGACGCCGCCGTGAAACGGTGCTCAGCGTTTCACGGCCATGTTCAGGTCGCGCAGGCGGCGCCACAGGGTGACGCGGCTGACGCCCAGCAGGCGCGCGGCCTCGGAGCGGTTGCCACCTGTCTGTGCGAGCGCGGCCTGGACGCGTCCGGGCTCCAGCGAGACGTCCCTCGACGCGGGCGGTGTCGCTGGAACGGGGGCGCGAGGCTCGGAGAACTCCGGCGGCAGGTCGGCCTCGCGGACCACCGGTCCCTCGCCAATGACGAAGGCGTACTCCATGACGTTGCGCAGCTCGCGCACGTTGCCGGGCCAGGGATGCTCTTCCAGGAGCTTGCGTGCGCCCGGGGAGAAGCGCTCCACGCGCCGGGTGCCGCGCTGATGCAGCTCCTCCAGGAAGCGCAGGGCCAGCGGAAGGATGTCGCCCCGGCGCTCGCGCAGCGCGGGCAGGAAGAGGGGCACCACGCGCAGGCGGTACATCAGGTCCGCGCGGAAGCGGCCCGCCTCCACCTCGCGGCGGAGCGGCCGGTGGGTGGCGGCGAGGATGCGCACGTCCACGGGCACGGGCTGCCGGCCGCCCACGGGGATGACGCTGCGGGTCTCCAGCACGCGCAACATCTTCGCCTGGAGGTCCAGCGGCATCTCCGCCACCTCGTCGAGGAAGAGCGAGCCCTTGTCCGCGAGCCGGAAGTGTCCCGGGCTGTCTCGCACCGCGCCGGTGAAGGCGCCGCGCACGTGACCGAACAGCTCGCTCTCCAGCAGGTTGGGCGGCAGCGCGGCGCAGTTGATGGCGCGGAAGGGACCTCGGGTCCGCGTGGACAGCGCATGCAGCGCGTGGGCGATGTGCTCCTTGCCGGTGCCGGACTCGCCGCGCACCAGCACGCTGGACTCGGTGCGGGCCACCTTCTCGACGATGCGGAAGACGCGCTGCAACTCCGGGGACTGGGTCCACAGGCCGTGGAACAGCTCGGCGCGGCGAGAAGGCCCTGCCGTGGGCTCCGGCGCGACGAGCAGCACCCAGCCCGCGGCCCGAGGTCCCTGCGCGAGCGACAGGGCTCGCACCCGCACCGCCTTGGAGCGACCTCCCACCCGCAGGTGCGCGGACGCCTCACGCCCCTCCGTCAGCAGCGCCTCCAGCGGCTCCACGCCGTCACCGGGCACCAACACCCGCGCCAGCGGCGTGCCGACGCGGAGCGTTCCCCCCAGCGCGGCTTCGAGCGCGGGCGAGAGCGCGGCCACCTTCCGGGCCTCGTCCACGAGGAGCACGGGGCCCGCGAGTGCATCCAGAGCGGGGAGCACGAGGCGGGAGGTGGGGTGGGCGCGGGAGGAGGGCATCGTCGGGGCCGGGATGCTGTTGCATAGCCCGGCCCCAGGCGGCTCAGGCAAGGCCCCGCATCATGAACGCCCAATAGAAGAAGGGCAGGCCGTACTTCTTCAGCAACCACAGGTCGCTCCGCTCCTTGAAGGTGTCGATGAAGGGGAGGGTGGGAGCGGGCTGCCCGTCGTAGTCGAACTCGGCGAGCAGCAGGCGCCCGTACCCGGTGGTGAGGGGACAGGACGCATAGCCGTTGTAGCGCGAGGGCAGGGGCCGGTCCCTCATGCAGGCGAGGAGGTTCTGCACCAGCACCGGCGCCTGCTTGCGCACGGCGGCCCCCGTGCGGCTGGTGGGCAGGTCGGACGCGTCTCCCAGCGCGAAGACGTTCGGATGGTCCGGGTGCTGGAGCGTGTACTTGTCCGCCTTCACCCAGCCGGTGTTCGGGCCCTCCTGCCACGCCAGGGGACTGCGCTTGATGAAGTCCGGCGCGCTCTGCGGCGGGGTGACGTGCATCATGTCGTAGGTGAGCGTGAGGCGCTCGGTCCGCCCGTCGCGTGTGAACTCGAAGGTGGCCTCGCGCTTGTCCCCGTCCACGGAGACGAGGTTGTGCTGGAAGCGCGGGGTGATGCCGTAGCGGTGCACCACGCCCTCCAGCACGGAGGCGAAGGGCTTCACGCCGAAGATGGCCTTCGCGCCCGAGCCGAAGACGACGCTGGTGCGCTCCAGCACGCCCACGCGGCGGAAGTGGTCCGCGGCCAGGTACATGATTTTCTGCGGCGCCCCGGCGCACTTCACGGGCGTGGAGGGCTGGGTGAAGAGCGCGGTGCCGCCCTTGAAGCCCTGGATGAGCCGCCACGTCTTCGGGGCGAACTGCACGTCGTAGTTGCTGCTGACGTGCGGCGTCTTCAGGGCCTCGCGCAGGCCGGCGACCTTGTCCCAGTCGAGCTGGATGCCCGGGGCGACGACGAGGAAGTCGTAGCCCAGGCGCAGGCCGCCTCGGGTGCGGACCTCGCGGGCCTCCGGGTCCACGTCCGTGGCGGCGTCGCGCACCCACCGCACCCCGCGTGGGATGAGGCGGGACTGGTTGCGCACGGTGTCCTCGATGCGAGCCTCGCCGGCGCCCACCAGCGTCCACAGCGGCTGGTAGTAATGGTGCTGCGAGGGCTCGAGCACGGCGATGCCCTTCTGGCCCGCCCGCGCCAGCCGCGCGGCCACCGCGATGCCCGCGGTGCCTCCGCCGATGATGAGGACCCGGTGGTGTTCGCGCACGGGCATCACCACGGGGCTGGACGGCGTCACCGAATCCTTTCGGCCCAAGTCCTCGCGCGTCTGCATGTCGCTCGCTCCCGCGTGTAACGAGAAACACGTAGGAAGCCCCAGCGGCGCGCGGGCCACACTCGGCCCCGGGTACGTCCCCTGGGTGGCGCGGTGAACAGGGTGTTTCCCTGGCGTTTCAGCGTGTTTCAGCAGGGCGCCCAGGCGCGGCGCTCCGGGCACGAAAAAGGGCCCGGACCGTGAAGTCCGGGCCCTCGCGCGCGGTGCGATGCGGCGCGACTACTTCCCGAGGAGCCCGCGCAGGCGCTTCTTCGCCTCGTCTTCGGCGCGCTTCTTGGCCTCGGCCTCCAGGCGCGCCTTCTCCTCGGCGGCCTTGGCCTCCAGCTCCTTGCGCCTGGCCTCGGCCTCGGCGCGAATCTTGTCCTCGCCGCCTTCGATGAGGCCCTGCACCTGCTGGCCGCGCTCGCCGCCAATCAGGCTGCCCGCCAGCGACGAGGCCGCCAGCTTCGCGATGAGCGTCACCGCCGGCTTCACGTCCAGGCTGGAGACGTCCGGCTTCCACGCGGGGCCGGTCAGCTTCAGGCCCACGGGGATGGCGGACGGCGGCGTCACCTTGCCCAGCGTGAGCGTCTTCACGGTGGAAGGCGTCAACGACACGGAGCCCGTCAGGTCCAGCGTGCCGTCCAGCCGGATGCCACCGTCGAAGCTCATCGCCGCCTCCGGCCGCGTCCACGTCAGCGGCTTGGAGAGTTGCGCCACGCCGTTCTTGATTTGCACGCTGAAGGGCAAATCGCCGCCCAGCTTCGTCACCTGCTCGTTCTTGAGGCCCTTGGCCGCGAAGGGCAGCGCCTTCGCGAGCGGCTCGGACACCGCCGAAATCAGGTCCTTGCCCAGCAGCTCACCATCCAGCAGGTCACCGCTGATGCCGCCCAGCAGCGTCTGCTGGAGCTGGTCCGGCGTGTAGCCCACGCCCTTCACGTCCACGTTGCCGTTGAACTTGCCCGTCACCGCCTTCTTGGGCGAGACCTGCAGCAGGGCCTGCTCCACCGCGAGGTTCTCCACCTTCACCTTCGCCTCGAAGGGACGCTGCGCGGGCAGGGGCCCCAGGCGCATGGTGGTGCCGTCGGCGGCAATCCTCCCGCCGAAGACGCCCGTGGAGAACTTCTCCACCGTGATGAGGTCGTCGGTCATCTTCACCACGCCCGTCACGTTCGTCATGTCCATGGCCATGTAGCGCAGCGTGCCCACCGTGAAGCGGATGTCGCCCCGGTAGCCATTGAAGCGCGCGGGGTCTTCCGAGGGCGGGGCCTCCGGCGGCGGGCCACCGCGCGCCTGGACCTCCTCCTCGCTCATCATCAGCGCGTCCGTGTCCAGCTTCGCGCTCTTGAGGTCCGCGGCGAAGGTGGTGGTCTGCTTCTTCCCCTGACCCGCGAGCGCGAAGGACGCGCTGCCCGTCATCGTGTCCGCGAGCACGTTCGCGGTCATCTTGGGGATGTCCACCTTCATGCCGGAGCCCTTGCCGGGCGCGTAGGTGCCCGCGGCGGCCAGGTCCATCCGCTGTCCCGGGGCCTTGTCCACCAGCAGGCCGGGCCGCAGGTTGATGCCGCCCAGGTCCGCCTTCGCGTCGAAGCGCAGGGCGCCGCCCGAGGCCGCCGCGCCGGAGACTCGCGCGGAGAGCTTCATCACCCCGCCCGCGTCCTTCGTGAGCTGGGCGGGCACGCGCAGCCGCACCGGTGTCAGGTCCACGTTGACGTCGAGCGCCTGCGTGTCCTGCGTGCCGCTGCCGCGCACGTCCAGGCCAATGGGGCCGGCAATCATCCCGTTGAGCTGCTTGCGCAGCGGCGGGTAGTACTCGGCGAGCACGGCCGGGTCCAGGTTGCGGCCCGTCAGCTCGAAGCCCTCCACCGTGGGCTTGTCGGTGAGCAGGCCCTTCACGCTGCCCTTGCCGCTGAGGCTCGCGGGGCCCAGGTCCACCTTCAGCTTGTTGAGCGCCAGGTCACCGGTGGTGATGTCGCCCGCGACGTCGGTGTCCATGACGACGTCCAGCGCCTTGCCACCCTCGGAGCCCGTGAAGCTCAGGCCCAGGGCCTTGATGATGCCCACCAGCTTCGTGGGGCCCTGGCCGCCGGGGACGGCGCCGCCCAGGTCCGCCTGCCAATCCGCGTCCAGCGTGCCCGCCCGCAGGCCGATGTCCGGCGGCAGGAAGGGCCCCAGCGGGGCGAGGTCGATTTTCTGCGCCTTCAGCGTCACGCGCTCGGGCGTGGGCATCAGGGTGGGGGGCAGCGGCGCGGCGTGCAGCGACACCTGGAGGTTCTGCGTGTCCGCGAGCACCGCGGCGGACAGGTTCACCACCAGCGGCTTGCCGGCGCGCAGGTCCTTCACCTCGATGTCCAGGTCCTTCACGCCCAGCTCGCGCGCCTGCTGCCCGGCGCCGCGGTCCACGAAGCGGATGGCGCCGTCGGTGAGGGCCGCGCGCTCCACGTGGACGCCGGAGAGGTCCATGGGCTGCGACGCCTCCTCGGGCGGGGCCTCCTCCTTGGGCTGTTGCTCCTCCAACCGCTGGAGCAGCCGCTGCACGTTGGTGGTGCCGTCGGGGAAGCGGACCAGGTTGACGGTGAGGCCGGTGACCTCGGCGTTCTTCACCTGGATGTCCTTGCCGCTGGAGGACAGGAGCGGGCCCGCGGCGACGCGCACGTCGATGAGGGCGAGCTGGGCCAGGGGCAGGTCCTCGCCCTCGGCGGGGCCGACGGTGACGTTCTCCACCTGGGCGCCGATGGTGGGGAAGAGCTTGGTGGAGATGTCCCCGATTTCGATGGGGCGGCCCAGCAGTGTGGAATAGGTGGCGGCCTGGTCTCGGGCCGTCTTGAGCAGGATGGCGTCCAGGCGCCAGAGGGCCACGGCCACGATGATGACGAGGAGCGCGAAGACTCCTCCGAGCACGTACGGCCAACGGCGCTTCTTCTTCACCACGGTGTCGGACATCGCTTGAAACCTCCTCCAGCGAGCGGGCCGCAGGGGCCGGCCTGGTGTGCGGTACCCGGCGGGATAAGCAGACGCTTAGCCCAGCCCTGGCTCGTCCGCACGCCTCCGGCGCGCTGGCCCGCCTCGGGACAGCAGCATGTCAGTTCTGCCCGAGAGGACGGGGGAGGCGGGGGGAAATGCACGGAGGCGTACATTTCAGAGGGCGTCTGGCTGCTCCGGGAGCGAAAACAACGGGGGCGCCAGCCGGCTCCTGGCGCCCCCTGCCACTCGACACATTTCCAGGTGCGCACCTGGCGCCAGGAAGGGAAGGGGGCCACCGCCGTCCCGGCCGGCCTCCCATGGCGGGTGCTCCTGGGGGGAGCAGGCGGGTTCCCCCGGGTTGCCCGGGCGCCGCTCCGCTCCTCCGGCATGTCGAGCGTAACGCCTACCTACCGTTCAGCGCCCGCCAACCGAGCCACACATCCCCTGCGGCCGGATGCGCAGGGCGCGCAGCTCACGGCCGTAGTCGGTGGCATCCGTCGCGGTGAAGTAGAGGTCCCACCCGAGCGCACGAAGTTCTTCGGGTCGGCGTTCATCATGCCCGGCGCGATGCCCATCAGCTCGAAGGCCCCTTGCTCGCGGGTGTCGCTCACCCAGACCTCGCGGCCGCCCTCGTCCGTGTGGGCGCTGAAGAAGAGGTACTCCTCCACCGCGGTCAGCTCCGACGGTGACGAGCTCATGGCGCCCGGCAGGATGTCCGCGTGCAGCCGGGTGCCGTTGGTCGTCCCGTCACTGCTCCACAGCTCGCGGCCATGCACGCCGTCATCCGCGGTGAAGAAGAGCCGGTTCTTCACCACCGTCAGCTTCTCCGGCTGCGACGGCACCGGGCCGGGGTAGATGTCCCGGACCCGCATGGTGCCCGACGTCGTTCCGTCGCTGCGCCACAGCTCGAAGTCCATGCCCATGGAGTCCGTGGTCGCGCCCAGGAAGAGCTTGTCCTTGAACGCGGCCATCCCGGACGGCGTGCCGGTGAACGTGTAGACGAAGCGCGCGAAGCTCGACGTGCCGCTGGTGACGTAGAGATGCGTCTCCGGCGCGTCGAAGTTCCAGGTGAAGTACAGCTTGTCCCCCACCGTCGTCAGGTGCCTGATGGTGTTGTCCTCCGGCGCGTCCGCCAACCGCACGAAGCTGGTGCCGTTGGTGCGGAAGAGCTGGACCCGGCTCAGCGCGCTGCTCGACGAGGAGAAGACACTCACCTTGACGAAGAGCGCGTTCGAACCCGCCACCAGCTCGAAGTGGTTGGTGACCTGGTCCCCCACCGTGCTGAAGTCGCGCAGCAGATAGGTGCCCATCTCCGTGCCGTCGCTGCGCCACAGCTCGCGGCCGTTGGTGCCGTTGTTCGCCGTGAAGTACAGGATGCCGTTGAAGACGGTCAGGTGCTCCGGGTTGGAGCTCGCGATGCCCGGCGAAATGTCTCGCACCAGCTCCGTGCCGCCCGGCGTGCCATCCGTCTTCCAGAGCTCGCGGCCCAGCACGCTGTTCGTCGCCGCGAAGAAGGTGGTCGTCCCCGCCTGGACGAAGGGCCCCGCGTCCGAACCCCGGCCGCCGGAGTGGACGTCCAGCAGCGGGCGCGTGCCCGAGGCCACGCCCGAGCTGATCCACGGCTCGCGGCCCCAGACGCCATCCGTGGCGGAGAAGTGCAGCACGTCGTTGCCGTGGTGGAGGTGGCGCGGGTCCGAGTCACCGGCGCCCGGGATGATGTCCCGCACCAGGCGGGCGTTGATGTCACACAGGTCCCAACTGCTGGAGGGCTCCGCCATGGGCGTGGTGTCGTCGCCGCGGACTTCGGCCTCCACGTGCGTCAGGCGGACCGGGTGGGGGGCTTCGATGCCGCATCCGGTGACGGCGATGCCTGAGACGGCGGACAACAGCAAAGGAAGGCTCTTTGCGCGAAGACGCATACACGCTCCATGTGGCGGTGGCTGGCTTGCGGTGGGGTGCCGCGGTCGCGCAATCTGGCTGAGATTTGACGAAACCCAACCCGTCCGCGAGTCGGTCCAGGTCTGTCATTGCGTGACAGTCCTTTGAAACGCTGTCTCACCGGGCGCCTCCGCGTACGAGGCCGGGGCCGCTCAGCGGACATCCGCGAGGACAGGTGTTCGCGACAGAAACGTCCCGGACGCGCTTCCCGCTTTCCGAACCGCGCGTTCGTAACGAGACTCGGGCCGTCATGCGCATCCGCTCCGCTCTCGTCCTGTTGTCCTGTGTCTCCGCTTGCGCTTCACGCCCGGCCGCCGGGCCGGAGGAATCCCAGGCCCTGTCCAAGGCCGCGCCGTCGCGGGCGGATGCCAACTACATCCTGCTCGCCCGCGAGTACCTGGATTGGTACGCGGCGGCGAACCCCACCCGGGCCACGCAGCTCGGCTACCACATGCATGACGCCCACCTGCCGGACCTCTCCTCCGACGCGCTGGGGCGCAAGTCAGAGGCGCTGCGTGGCTGGCTGACGCGCTTGGAGCAGGTGGAGCGCGGCGGGCTGTCGGAAGAGGCCGCCGTGGACGTGCGCGTGCTGGAGAACGCCATTCGCGCCGAGCTGCTGGTGCTGGAGGAGGAGCGGCCCTGGGAGCGCGACCCGGGGTACTACGTGGGGGTCATCTCCACCGGGCTCAGCAGCCTGTCGTCCCGCGAATTCGCGCCGCTG
Source organism: Myxococcus hansupus (assembly GCF_000280925.3). Taxonomy (NCBI): domain Bacteria; kingdom Pseudomonadati; phylum Myxococcota; class Myxococcia; order Myxococcales; family Myxococcaceae; genus Pseudomyxococcus; species Pseudomyxococcus hansupus. Next base: position 8,387,596 of record NZ_CP012109.1, on the reverse strand, counting down.
CCCGAGCGCCTGCGCGCCATGCGCTCCCGGATGACGCGCATCCCGGGCGTGCTCGACGCGGCGCAGTTCAACCTGGGCGGCGTGCCGAAGCTGTGGGTCGAGTACGCCATCCGCGACACGCATGGCACCGTGGCGTGGCTGCGCATGGACCTGCCCCGGGCCTTGAGCGCGCAGGGCTTCGCGAAGGTGCCGCTGAGCGAGCGCGCCGCCTTCACCGCCGCGCGCGAGGAGACGGCGCGGCAGTTGGACGCCTTCGCCGTGTGGCTGGAGCGCGAGCTGCTGCCCAAGGCGGACGGCGACTTCCGCCTGGGCCGCGAGCGCTTCGAGCGGAAGCTGGCGCTGGAGGAGCACGTGACGCTGAGCGCGGATGAGCTGCGCGACATCAACGAGCGCGCCATCCGCGAGTACCAGGCCTGGGTGGCGCGTGAGGCCGCCCGGGTGGACCCTTCCAAGACACCCGCGCAGGTGATGGCGGACCTGGTGAAGGACCACCCGAAGGCGGAGGAGCTGGTGGCCTCGGCGCGGGCGCAGTTGTCGGAGCTCCAGCGCTTCGTGCGCGAGCGGAACATCCTCACGTTGCCGTCGGACCGGCTGCCGGTGGTGCGGGAGACGCCGCCGTATGCGCGCCTGGGCTTCGCGTCCATGGACTCGCCCGGTCCCTTCGAGACGAAGGACACCGAGGCCTTCTACAACATCACCAACGTGGAGCCCGGCTGGACGCCCGAACAGAAGGCGCAGCACCTGACGTACTTCAACCGCGCGGGCCTGTTGGGCATCACCGTCCACGAGGCGATGCCGGGACACTTCGTGCAACTGCTCTACGGCGCGCGCATTCCCACGGACGTGCGCAAGGTCTTCACCCCCGCGTCGCTGGTGGAAGGCTGGGCGCATTACAGCGAGCAGATGATGGTCGACGAGGGCCTGGGCGACGGCGACCCGGCCGTGCGGCTGGGCCAGCTCCGGCGCGCGCTCCAGCGGCATGCGCGCTGGTACGCGGCGCTGGCGCTGCACGTGTACGACGAGCCCATCGAGGCGGTGGCGAAGCGCTACGCGGAGATTGCGTACTTCGAGCCCTTCCCCGCGCTGCGCGAGGTGGAGCGTGGCACGCTCAACCCCACGTACCTGTATTACGCCGTGGGGCGCATGCAGATTTTCAAGCTGCGCGACGACTACCGCCGCCATCTCGAGTCGCGCGGCAAGAAGTGGGTGCTGAAGGATTTCCACGACCGGCTCCTCCAGCTCGGGCTGCCCGTGTCGCTCGCGCGGGAGGTCTTCCTGCCGGGCGACACGTCACCGTCGCTGGAGTGAGCGGAGCGGCTACAGCTCGATGACCCGAGGGGCTTCCTCCGGCGCGGGATGCGTCCTGCTGGCGAGCCCCTGGAGGCTGAAGCCGTTGGGCGGGTGCACGGCGCCCGCGGTGTTCGGGTCGAGGTAGAGGCTCACCGGCGTGGTGAGCCCGTCGTACGACACCTCGAACACCTCCAACTCGGTGGGCATGCCGGTGCCGCAGCAGGGGCCCACGCGCTTCCAGGCGATGCGCTCGCCGCGTGGACCGCGCAGCAGCTCGAGGAAGGCCATCAGGCCCCGGTCACCCCAGCCGACGCGGATGGGGTCCTGGGGGTGGAAGCCGTACTCCACCACCTCGACCCGCGGCGACGTGGAGGCCGAAGCGCGCGGCTCCGGAACCACCGCCTTGTTGGATGATGCACACGCCGCCAGGAAGAGCATCCCGGCGCAAGCTGCCCACAGTCGCGACATTCCGACCCTCCCCACCACCACCGTCCCGTGGGGAAGATGTGTTCGGGTAGCGCATCGTGCACGCCTGCGGGGCCAGTGGCGTTCAGCGCCGGACGTTGGCCGGCCCTTTCGTCACTTCTTCGGCTTCTCCGACATGGACCGGATGAAGACCTTGTCGATGCCGTGGATGCGCAGGTTCACCAGTTCATCCGCGGTGATGTTCGTGTAGCCGGCCTCGCGCATCTGCTTCACGAACTCGGGCGTGACCTTGTGGATGCGGAAGGCCAGCGCCTGGTCCCGCGTGAGGTCCTTGAAGCCCAGCTCGTGCATCTGCTTCATGAACTCGGGCGTGACCTTGTGGATGCGGAGGGCGACGATGTCGTCCGAGTCCGTGCTCTTGAAGCCCAGCTCGCCCATCTGCTTCACGAACTCGGGGGTGACCTTGTGGATGCGGAAGGCCACGAGGTCTTCGTTGCTCAGGTCCTTGAAGCCGATGCTCCGCATCTCCCGCGCGTAGTCGGGCGTGACGCCGTGAATCGTCATGGAGGTCAGCTCGTCCCAGTTGCCCGGCTTGAGGCCCGCGGCGGTGAATTCCTTCACGCGCTCCGGGGTGACCTTGTGGATGCGCCCCTGCACGAGCTGGTCGAAGGTCAGCTTGGGGTATCCGGCGTCGGCCAGGGCGCGCGCGTACTCCGGCGTCACGTCGAAGATGCCCGCCTGGATGAGCGCGTCCAGGCTGAGGTCCTTGTAGCCCAGCGCCGCCAGGCCCTGGATGCGCTGGGTCGTCACATTGGTGCTGGCGAGCTGGAACTGGGCCTTGGGCGTGAGGTCCTTGTAGCCCAGCGAGGCCATCGTCTTGGCGAAGGCGGCGCTGGCGTCGAAGCGGAAGTGGCCCGCGCCCTGGCCGTCCCGGAACTGGCCCTCGAAGTGGAAGGTGCCTGCTTCGCGCGGCAGGGTGAAGGTGGTGGCGCCACCGGTGGTGGACAGGCCCTTGAAGGAGGCCAGGGGCTCGCTGAAGCCCATGTTGTGGCCCGGCGACTGGTGGAGCTGGAGTTGGAGTGCGTTGTCCTGGCGGCGGCTGGGCGAGCCCGTCCAGGTGCCACGGGGCTCGAAGGCCGCGGACTCGGCGGACGCGGCGGTGGCCACCAGCAGCGCGGCCACGAGGGACAGAGGGGACGACAGGCGATGCATGGCGGGCTCCTTCGCTTCGGGTAGACCCCTCCCGTGCGGCGCGCATCCGGAGGGATGCGCGCCGAGCGGGGTGGGGCAGGTCAGTGAGGTGGGGGAATGCGGCTACTTCGAACCGTTGCCGCGCATCTTCCGGATGAACTCCGCGTCCACGCCGCCGTTGCGCAGCCGCACCAGCTCGTCGACGGAGAGGTCCTTCATGCCCGCGTCCGCGAGCTCGCGGATGAAGCCGGCGTCCACGCCGGTGGCGCGCAGCCGCTGCAGCGTCTTCGCGTCCTTCGTCTCCACGCCCGCCTTGCGTATCTCCGCGAGCCAGTCGGACGAGATGCCCATGGCGCGAAGCTGCATCAGCTCCTTGGGGCTCAGCTTGGACAAGCCGTTCTTGCTCATGGCGTCGATGAAGGCCGGGTCCACGCCCACGGCGCGAAGCTGGGCGAGCTCGTGCAGGGACAGGTTCGTGTAGCCGGTGGCCTTGAGCTCGCGGACATAGGCCTCGTCCACGCCCACGGCGCGCGCGTGGACCAGGGCCTTCGGGTCGTCGACGGAGAAGCCCGCGGACTGGAGCGACTCGATGTACGCGGGCGTGACGCCCATGTGGCGCAGTTGGGTCAGCTCGCGCGCCTCCATCTTCCGGCCGAAGCGCGCGTTCATCGACTTCGCGTAGTCCGGCGTGACGCCCGCATGGCTCATGCCCACCAGGTTGGCGACGGTGGGCGCGTAGCCCAGGTCCGTCAGTTGCTGCACGTGCTCCGGCGTGACACCCGCGACCTTCAGTTCGACCAGTTGATTCACGGAGAGCTGCTGGCCCGCGCCGACCTGCGTCTGGGTGTCCACGCTCCGGCGGGAGCGCTCACGCGGCGTTCGCGGCGTCTCCGCGTCCAACTGGGCGAGGTTGCCCAGGGCGACCTCGGCCGCGGTGAGCGCCGTGAGCGCGATGCTCGTGGAGAAGGAGGACAGGCTGTCCAGCTCGGGCGGCGCCAGGGGCGCGGGCGGAGCGGGAGGCGCCGGCGGCGCGGCGGGGGCCGCGATGGCGGCGGGCACGGCGACTGGCGCGGGAGCCAGGGCCGGCGTCGCGATGCCCGCGGGCAGGGCGCCCGGCGTGGCGGCGACCACTGGCGAGGCGAAGGCCGCGACGCCCACGGGCGCGCCGTGCATCTCAGGGGCGTGCACCGCGCGTGGCGCCCGGTGCAGGGTCGCCGTGCCGGGGAGGCTCGCGTCCGTCGCCTGAGCGCCCGCGGTCTCCGCGCGGTCTTCCAGGTCCGCATCCGTCCCCACACCCAACTGTCCCAGCACCAGCGAGGTCAGCGGAGCGGCCACCGCGAGGCTGCTGATGAGCGTGAGCACGGACGCGCCCGCCGCCCAGCGTGACGCGCAGCGCGACGTGGGCAGGGTGATGAGCCGGCGCACGCGCTCCGGCAGCGAGCCGCCCAGCGCGGACATCGCGGGGCTCGGCGTCTCCGGCAGGATGCGCAGCGCCTCCAGCGCCGTCAGCGCGCGGGCATAGGAGACGGAGTTGCCGCTGGCGGCCACCGCGACGTCATCACAGCAGTTCTCGCGCTCGACGCGGATGACGCTGGAAATCCACCGCACCGCCGGGTGGAAGAAGAGCAGCGTCTCCACCATCACCTGCGCCAGGTTCACCGCGAAGTCGTGGCGGCGGATGTGGGCCAGCTCGTGCGCCAGCACCATCTCCAACTGCCGGGCGGGCAGGCCGGACAGGGTGGACACCGGCAGCAGCACCACCGGCGACAGCCAGCCCACCGCGGACGGCACGTCCACGTCGTAGGTCTGGAGCAGCCGCACCGCGCGGCGCAGCCCCAGCTTCCGGGCCAACGCGTCCATCCGCTCCTGCCACGGCTCCGGCGCCGGCACGGCCCGGTCGGTCAGCCGGCGCAGCTTCATCCACTCCGCCGCCATCCGCCCCGAGGACAGGCCCACGCCCGCGACCCAGGCCAGCACCAGCCATTGAAGATGCGCCTCCACGCCGGACAGCGCGCGCTGCAGCAGCAAGCCGCCCACGACCAGCAGCGGCCCCATGCGCGCCAGCAAGGTGCTCTCGACGCCGAAGGCCGGGCCGTCCTCGGCCATGTCCGCGTCAATCCACTCCTCCGTCGCGGCCTCGTGCGCCATCACCGTCCGGGCCCACGACTCGGGCGTGGGCAGGACGGCGGCGTCCATGGGCAGGCCCACCGTCACGACCGTGCGAGGCGCCGGCGTCTCCACCGTGGCCGCCGCGTCCATTGGCGCGGGCGCGCCGTGGAAGTGCCTCCACCCCGAGGCCACCGGCAGCGCGAGCGCCAGCACCAGCGCACCGCACGCCAGCGCATACCGCGCATGCGCCGCGCGACGGCCCGCGGCGATGAGCGCCACCGCCAGCATCAGCGCCACCAGCGTTCCCTGCCAGAGCGAATGCAGCAGCGCCCAGCCCATGGACTCCATCAGCAGCCGGCTCATTCCTCGTCTCCTTCCAGGGTATCGAGCAGGCGGCGCAGCTCCGCCAGTTCCTCGGGGCGCGTCCGCTTCGACGACAGCGCCTGCATCGCCAGCCGCGCCGGGGAACCCCCGAAGGCGCGATCCACCAGGTCCGTCACCAACTGCCGCTGCGTCCGCTGCTCCGTGGCGTGGGCGCGGTACACGTGCGCGCGCTGGGACTCGTCGCGCTCCACCAGGCCCTTCTCCGTCATGATCTGCATCAGCTTCAGCACCGTCGTGTACCCGGTGCCCTCCGGGTCGTTCCGGGTCAGCGCCTCATGCACCTCACGCACCGTGCTGTCGCCGCGCTCCCAGAGTACCCGCAGGATGGCCAGCTCCCCATCCGTGGGTCGCGGCAGCTTCGTCTCGCTCATGACGTTTCCCTCTGCGACTCGATTGCCTGAAGCCATATTACGAATCGGTTCGTAGATGTCAACGAAGCCCTTCGTAGATACGGTCCGTCAAAGCCCCCTGCCTCTGGGTGAGGGAGGGGGCGAGGGGACCGCCGGGTGCTCAGCCTTCCTGGCGCGTCACGGGCTCGGCTGGGGCCTGCGGGGTCGAGCCCGGCGTGCCCGCGTTGTCCCAGAAGCGGCGCGGGTGGCCGTCACCGCGGGTGCCACCGGAGAGGCGGTCCACCCAGGGGTAGCGCTGCGCCTCCTCGGCCGTGTAGCCCAGGTTGAAGACGGTGGGGCTCTTGGGCCTGTCACCGGACTTCTCGTAGAGCGTCCCGAAGAGCCGGTCCCAGAAGTAGTTGGTGATGCCGTAGTTGCCCTGCTCGTTGTGGAAGTGGTGCGACAGGTGCAGCCGCTTGATGTCCTTCAGGAACCGGGACTTGGGCGTGTAGTTCAGGTGCTGGATGCAGTGGCAGAACTCGTAGAAGCACGTAATCACCATGGCCCAGCCCAGCGCGGCGGCGGCGCCCGCCTTGCCCCCGATGAGGTAGCCGATGGGCGCGATGACGCCGGCCACGGTGGGGAGCACGTTGGCCAGCGCGCCGAAGAGCACGCGCAGGTCGTGCGGGTCCTGGTGGTGGTCGAAGTGGATGCGCTTCCACGTCGACGCGGTGAGGGGCGACTTGTAGAGGAAGCGGCTGTGCAGGATGTGCTTGTGGACCAGGTACCAGCCGAACGGGAACACGACGCTGGCGGCCAGCATGGCCAGCAGCATGCGCAGCGGGTTCTCGAACCACTTCACCGCCAGGGCCAGGCTGATGACGCCCACGGTGATGTAGGCCACCACGGCGTAGTAGGTGAAGAACGAGTAGACCAGGTCGCCCAGCGTCATCCGGTCCAGGTTGTGCTTCCGATTCTTCAGGAACGAAAAGGGTGCGCTGACGGCCACGGTATCCTCGCAAAGAATCGCTGCGGTGCTGTCAGTACCCAGCGCGTTCGAAAATGCTGCATCCAGATGGGCGCCCTGTAGCGTTTTTCTGGTTCACCCAAGAAGCAACCCTGCTGAGTGAACAGACGGCATGTCGCCTGCCTGGGGAGAGGCCGGCCCAGGCACGGGCTTCCTTCGCGTCGGATAGCAGCCCACTTTCCTGGAAGCGAGGATGACTTGCCGGGAGGCGCGGATGGCGGAGCACGAAGGACAGCAGACACCCAGGACGCAAGGGCGCAGGCGGAGGAGCGTTTCCAGGGCTGTGAGCACTGGTGAACGAAAGACGCCGCCGGAGCGGGGCAGCATCGCGCTGCGGCGCACGGCGTCGGAGTACCGCGTGACGGCGGAGGAGCAGGCCGCGCGCGTGCGCGAGGAAATCGAGGCGGCGCTCGTCGTGGCCCGTGGCACGCGAGAGGCCATCGAGCAGCGCATCGCGGATCAACTCCACGCGCCGCCGGTGAGTCCCAAGCCGCCGCCCGCGCGCCGCAAGCGCGCGAGCCGGACGGCCTCGCGCGGCAAGTAGGCCCCGCGTCTCAGGGCGTGAGGCGCGTGGACTGCGGCGGCACCAACGGCGCGGCTTCCTCGGCGGGCGCGCTCGAGGGCGCCTCGCCCAACTGCTTCAGCTTGCGCGCCAGGTCCGCGGCCTGAGCGCCCTTGGCTCCCAGCTCGCTGCCCTGCACGCCAATGAAGGACACGCGGGCACGCTCCATCAGCGCCACCTGCGCGTGGAGCTGGGCCAGCAGCCGCTCGCTGCGGCGGGCCAGCACGTCCAGGTGGTTGAGCTCCTCGCCCAATGAGGACGCGGCCAGCTCCAACTGCCGCCGGGCCACCGCGTCCTGGGTGGCGGCGGCGCGCTGGCGCAGCTCGCGCACCTGTGCGTCCACGTCGTTGGCCACCACGGAGCCGAGCTGCGCCGCCAGCCCGTGGTGGGCCTCCGCCAGCGAGAAGCATTCGCCGGCCAGCTTCTCCACCACGCCGAGCAGCTCCGAGCGCTCGGGGCTCGCGGGCAGCTTCAGCACCGACGCCTTGCACTGTCGGTAGAGCGACAGCGCCCGCGCGGACAAATCCCGGGCCTCGCCCTGGAGGCCGCCCTCCAGCCGCCCACCCCGCGCCTCCACCGCGTCCAGCTCCACGGTGACGTTGGCCGGCAGCGTGCCAATGCCCCAGAAGAGGCCCACGACGAGGAAGCTCACCAGCGCGGACAGCATGCCGGTGCTGCCCAGGAAGCGCGCCTCCAGCACCTGCTGGACGTACAGCCCCAGGGGCACGAGCACGCCCGCGGCGGCGGCGCTCGCGGCCACGGTGGCGGGCTTGCCTGGATGCTCACGCCCCAGGCCCACCCAGCCCACCAGCGCCGCGGCCAGCGCGCCGCCGATGCTCTGCGGCACCGGGTCGGGCGCCTCGAAGAAGTAGGGCAGGGCGGGCACCACCGCCAGCGCCAGCCGGAGCGCCATGGGGTGGACGCCCGTGGGCTTCGCGCAGGCCAGCGCGGCGGCGGCGACGGCGAGGTACCCCGGCCCCAGGTTCACGTGCAGCCGCTCGGCGGCGCCCGCGACCAGGCCCATGCAGGCGGCGCCTCCCAGCGCGCGAAGCGTGCGGGACTCGAACTCTTCGCGGTGGAAGAACTGCAGGGAGAGGGCCATGGGGTTCACCGTCCTGCGCGGCTAGTACGTGTTGTTCTGGCCAAAGTTCCGGATGGATTTCTTGAGCAGGTTGCGGGACTCGGCCTGCTCCTGCTCCGCGTTGGCGGCACCCTGCAAGGCTGCCTGGGAGGAGTGCACGTCCGCAAGCTCCCCGGAGAGCGCATCCGCGGAGGTTCCGAAAATCGTCCGGGCGTTGTCCAGCAGGCTACGGGCCTTCGCCTTGTTGCCGAGCTTCATCTCCTCCGCGGCGGCCACCATCTGCTGGGTGCCCAACGCGCGCGTGGCATGGACACGCACCTCCTTGTCCAGGTGGGCGCGCACGCGCTCCATGTCGTTCGTCACCTGCGCGCTGAGCTGGAGCCCCGTCTCAATGGGCATGTCGCGGACCACGTCCACGTAGTGCAGCCGGGCGTTCACCAGCGCCAGCGTGCCGGCGGTCTGCTCCGTCTTCAGCGTCAGCTTCGTCACCACGCGCACAGTCTGAGAGCCGGCCAGGTCGTACAGCGGCACCTTCAGGACGTTGCCCTCGCGGTAGGACGCCATGCCCATGACGTCCACGTGCTGCACCTCCGGGGGCACGTCCAGCCGCAGCTCCAACTGCCGGGCCACGGTGCTGGTCGCCTGGTCCAGCTCCCGGGCGAAGACCTCCGCGAGCCGCGACGAGTCGTCGATGAAGCCGGAGAAGCCGCCGCCCTGCTCCGCGATGCCGCGCATCAGCAGCTCCTGGTAGTCCCGGCCCACGCCCAGCGCGCTGATGGTGACGCCGTCGCGGCGCAGCCGGTGCGCCTGCTGGAACAGGTCCGAGTCATTCGTGAGGCCGGTGGTGGGCTGCCCGTCGCTCAGCATGATGGCGCGGCTGACGCGGTACTCGTGCATGTGGGGCCGCAGGGCCTCGGTCGCCGCTTCGAGCGCGCCGCTGATGTTGGTGCTGCCGTCGCCGCTCAGCGAGGCGATGAGGGAGAGCAGCTCCTCACGCGCCTCGGGCGTCATCTTCCGGCTGTGGTGCACGCGCACGTCGGTGCCGTAGTCGATGAAGGCGAGCCGGTCCTCCGGCGTCAGTCGCATCACCAGCTCCCGGGCGGCGTGCCGGGCATCCTCCAGCTTCCTGCCCGCCATGGAGCCGGAGCGGTCCAGCACCAGCGCCAGGCTGACGGGCACGCGCTGCTGGGCGTCGGGCGGGCGCGCCTGCAGCTCCAGCCACGCGAAGGCCTCGCTCGGCCCCGTCTGCACGTAGCCTCCGGAGAGCTTGCCGTACATCGTCACGGCGCCGCCCGCGGGCTCGGCGGACACCCGCGGCAGGGTGTGGACGGCGGGAGGGTCCTCCGGCCTGCGCACCGTGTGGCTGGTGTCGGTGACGACGGGCGCTGGCGGCGCGGGAGGCGGTGGGGGCTTGCCCAGCAGAAGTGCGCCGACGGCGAGCGCTCCGGTGGCGGCGACCAGCAGCAGCGAGCGGTTCATTCAGGGCCTCGGGGTTGGAGCGGGTGTCAGGGGTGTTGGAACGGCACACTCGCCCGGGGCCTGTCTTTCGCGCATCGGTCACCGGGAGGAGGGTCCGCCCGTTGTCCGATGTCCCCACGACCCCATCGCTCAGGCCTGCGGTTGGGGTTGCCGCTGTCGCACGATGTCCTCCACCACGCTGCGCACGCGGGCCTCGTCGAAGGGCTTCTCCAACAGGAGGTTGGGGATGCTGGCGAGGAAGTCCCGCGCGCCCGTGGTGAACGCGCCGCCGGAGACGAAGACGAAGCGGCGCTCCAAGCCCGTGTACTCGCGGCGCACGGCTTCGTACACGTCGCGCCCCGTCAGGTCCGGCATCATCACGTCGCACAGCACCGCGTCCGGCTCCAGCCCCTGGTCCAGCAGCTCCAGCGCCTGCCGGCCGCTGCACGCCACGTCCACCTGGTGCCCCCGCAGGATGCGTTGCAGCACCCGTCCCACCGCGGGCTCGTCGTCCACCACCAGCACCCGTCCGCGCGGCACGCGAGGCGCCTGCGGGACGGGCGCCTCGGCGGTGTGCGCGCGCGCCAGCGTCTGCGGCGTGGGGAGCATCACGCGGAAAACCGTGCCGCGCCCCGGCTCGCTGTCCACGGTGATGTCGCCCCCCAGCCCGTTGATGATGCTGTGGCAGATGGACAGGCCCAGGCCGGTGCCCACGCCCACGGGCTTGGTGGTGAAGAAGGGGTCGAAGATGCGGTCGATGACCTCGCGCGGAATGCCCACGCCCGTGTCGCCCACCTCCACCACCACGCGGCCCACGCTGTCCAGCCGCGTGGCCAGCCGGATTTCGTGCCGGTGCGCCGCGCCCTCGGGGATGGCCTGCGCCGCGTTCACCACCAGGTTGAGGAACACCTGGCTGAGCTTGCCCTCGTTCGCCATGACCGGCGGGATGTCGCCGTAGTCGCGCCGGAGCTGCGCGCGGTGGCGGATTTCGTTGGCCGCCATCATCGCCACCGACTCCAGCACCGAGTGCACGTCCAGCGGCGACACGCTCTCCTCGTCCGGGCGGGAGAACGTCTTGAGCTGGCGGACAATCTGGCGGACGCGCTCGGCGCCCTCGCACGCCTCGTTCAGCACCTCCTGCCACTCACCCAGGTCGGGCTCGCCCTTGAGCCGCGCCTGGAGCGCCGCCGCGCCGTCCCCGGGCGGCAGGCTGCGGTGGAACTCGTCGGTGAGGAAGCCCAGGTTGGACAGCACGAAGGCCAGCGGGTTGTTGATTTCGTGCGCGATGCCCGCCGCCAGCGTGCCCACCGAGGCCAGCCGGTCCGCCAGCGTCAGCCGGGCCTGGAGCTGGCGCTGCTCCGTCACGTCGCGGGCAATGGACACCACCGCGGGCTGTCCGTCGAAGCGCAGCGGCAGCGACACCACCTCCGCCACCCGCGTGCGCCCGTCACGGCGCACCAGCCGCCGCTCGCCGGTGAGCGCGCCGGCCCTCACCGCCTCCGGGCTGCGCATGTCACGCACGAACTCCGTGAGGGGCCGGCCCACCAGTTGGTCCGCGCGCTCGAAGCCCAGCGTGGCCACCATGGCCGCGTTGGCGTAGACGATGTGGTCGTGTCGCTCGATGGCCGCCGCGTCCGGCACGCCCTCCAGCAGCGCGCGGAAGCTGGCCTCGGACAGGCGCAGCGCCTCCTCCGCCTGTCGCCGCTCGGTGATGTCGCGCGCCAGGCCCTCCACCGCCACCATCCGCCCGGAGGCGTCCGTCACCGGCGCCACCACGTGCTCCAGCCACAGCGTGCGGCCGTCGGGGTGGAGGAAGCGCACCACCACCGGCGCGCCCTGGAAGGGCTCGGGCGCCTCCAGGAGCTGCTCCATCAGCGCGCGGTCCTCCTCATGCACGCGCCGGTACCAGAGCTCCGCGTCCGCGTAGTGCGCCACCGGCCCGTAGCCCAGCTTGGCGTGGGCCACGCGGCTGACGTACGCGAAGCCGCGCGGGGCCTCGCGCCGGTAGACGTAGAGGACGTCCGATGCGTTCTCCGCCAACTGCCGGAAGCGCCGCTCGCGCTCACGCAGCGCGCGCTCCGACTCGCGCCGCTCCAACGCCATGGACATGGCGCCCGCCGCCGCCGACAGCAGGTCCACCTCCAGCCGGTCCCACCGCCGCGCCTCGTTGCAGTTGTCGAAGCCCACGAAGCCCGTGAGCACGCCGCGCACGCGCAGCGGAAGCGCCAGCAGCGACAGGATGCCCTGCGGCTCCAGCAGCTCGCGCTCCGACGCGGGGAAGTCCGTCACCAACCCTTCGATGACGTCGCCGCGCGACAGCGTCTCCATCCACCGCCGCAGCGCCGGCTCCATGGGCAGGCTCTGCAGGTCCGGGTTGTCGATTTCCGGCCGCACGCCCGGCGCGCACCACTCCGCCCGCTGGCTGCACAGCACGGAGCCGTCCTGCGCCCGGTGCAGCTCGAAGACATAGACGCGGCTGGCACCCGACGCCTGTCCCAGCGGCGCCAGCGCGGGGCCGTAGAGGTCTCCGCCGTCCTGCGTGGCCAAGAGCCGCTGCTGCATGTCCACCAGCGCCGTGAGGTAGCGCTCGCGCCGCGCCAGCGCGCCGTCCGCGTGCTTGCGCTCGGTGAAGTCGTTGAGCGTCCCCGCCAGGCCCAGGATGGTGCCGTCACTGTCGTGCATCAGCCGGGCGAAAACTTCGACCCAGCGGTAGCCGCCATCGCGCGTGAGGTAGCGCACCTCGTGGCGCATGTACTCCACCTCGCCGGCGAACAGCCTGCGCAGCGTCTCCAGCTCCGGGTTCTTCTCCCGGTCCTCCGGATGGACGAAGTCCATGAAGTGGCGGCCCAGGCTCTCCTCGACGCTGAAGCCCGTGATGTCCGTCCACGTCAGGTTGAGGAAGGTCCACGTCCCGGCCAGGTCCGTCTGGAAGACGACTTCCTTCAGACTGTCGATGACCAGGCGGTAGCGATGCTCGCTGGAGGCCCAGTCAGGCGTGGTCTGCGGCTTCGGCATGATGGGGCTCGAGAAAGTGGGCCGCACGGGTGGACGCAAGGTCACCCGGTTGCGCTACAAAGGGCCAGAGAATCTGGATTTCCGGGCAGGCAAGCAAGGGGGGCTTCGATGACCCTGGTTGGCTCGGGATGGGGATGGTGCCCCTCCTGCTGTTGTGTGGATGCACGGAGGCTTACTTTCTTCCGCGGTGGCGGACTTGCCTCCATGCCGCCTCTACTTGCGGGACGTCCCTCATGGCCTCTGGAAGCGCTCCGCTTTCGATGACTCATCCGGACTCCGAAGAAGTGGAGACCCTGGTGAAGGACGGGGTGCTCCAGTTGCTGCTCGAGCAGTCGTCCGATGCCCTCGTGGTGGTGGATGTCACCGGGCGTGTGCTCGCATTCAACAGAGAGGCCGGGCTTCACTTCCGCATGAGCCGGCCCGAGCGCGCCGAGCACGGCTGGCTGCCCGGCTGTGTATGGATGCGTGCGGATGATGCATCCATGTCGGTGGAGGTGCCGCCTCTGGCGCGGGCGCTCACCGGTGAGCGGGTCGCGGAGTCGCGCTGGCGCGTGCGCCGGCCGGATGGCACGCAGTTGGTGATGCGGGCTTCGGCGATGCCGCTGGGCACGCCGGAGGGACTGGCCGCGGGCGCGCTGCTCCGTGCTCGCGAGGAGGCCGTGCCCTCCGGGTTGGACGCGGTGGACTCCACGCGGCTGCTGGCGGAGGCCGGGGCGTTGCTCGGCGCCGCCTTCGACGAGGCCGCGGCGCCCCAACTGCTCCGGTTGCTGGTGCCCGCGTTGGGCGAGGCCGCGGTGTTGTACCTGGGCGCGCCCGGCGAGCCGCCGCGTCCGGTGGCGGCGCTGCACACGGACGCGCAGCGCCACGCCATGTTGGAGGAGGTGCTGCGCGACTACCTGCTGCCGCCCGAGCGCGTGTTGCCGCTGTTCGGCCTGGGCCAGTTGGAGCGGCTGCACGTGACGGAGGCGCAGCTCGACGCCGCCGCGCGGGACGCGACGCACGCGCGGTTGTTGAAGGGCCTGGGGCCGTGCACCTACCTGGGCGTGCCGTTGGTGGCGCGCGAGCGCGTCATCGGCACGCTGGCCCTGTTCCGGTGTGACGCGGCGAGGGACTTCAGCGCGGAGGAGGTGCGGCTGGCGGAGGAGGTGGCCCGTCGCACCGCGCTCTCGGTGGACAACGCTCAGTTGCTCCAGGAAGCGCGCGAGGCGGTGCGTCTGCGCGACGAGTTCCTGGGCATCGCCAGCCATGAGCTGAAGACGCCGCTGACGCCGCTGCACCTCAAGGTGCAGTTGCTGCAACGGCAGGTGGACGGCCTCGCCGCGCACCAGCAGCCGGTGTCCGCCGAGCGCGTGTCGGAGACGCTGGATGTCGTGCAGCGCCAGGTGCGCAAGCTGACGACGCTGGTGGACAACCTGCTCGACGTGTCGCGCATCACCGCGGGCCGCCTGAGGCTGGAGGTGGAGGAGCTGGACCTGGCCAGCGTGGCGGCGGACATCCTCTTCCGCTTCGCGCCGTCCGCCTCGCAGCTCCAGTGTGAATTGGAGCTGCACGCGCCCGTGCCCGTCATGGGCCGGTGGGACCGGCTGCGGCTGGAGCAGGTGGTGACGAACCTGCTGTCCAACGCGCTGAAGTACGGCGCGGGCCACCCCGTGCGGGTGGTGGTGGAGTCCGAGGGGCTCACCGCCCGCGTCACGGTGCGCGACGGCGGCATCGGCATCTCCGCGGAGGACCTGCCGCGCATCTTCGAGCGCTTCGAGCGCGCGGTGAGCGACCGGCACTACGGCGGCCTGGGCCTGGGGCTCTACATCACCCGGCAAATCGTGGAGGCCTTCGGAGGCACGGTGCGCGCCACCAGCGAGCCCGGGCAGGGCTCCCTCTTCGTGCTGGAGCTGCCGCGCGGTGACATCCCCGAGGAGTGGCTGGTGGGGCACAGCGCCCCGGAGCCCTCGCCCGTCTGAGCCGCGCTCAGGCGGCGGTCGCTGGGACGGCCGCCCCGAGGTTGCGCGGCAGCCGGACGTGGAAGGTGCTGCCGCGCTGGGGCCCGGGGCTCTCCACCCAGATGCTCCCGCCGTGCCGCTCCACGATTTCGCGGCAGATGAAGAGGCCCAGGCCCAGCCCGCCGAAGTGGCGCGCCTGGGCGTTGGACGCGCGGGCGAAGGGTCGGAACAGGTCCGCCACGTTCTCCGGGGGAATGCCGATGCCCTCGTCGCGCACGCGCAGCAGGACGTGGTCCTCGGCCTCTTCCAGCGACAGGCGCACCGCGCCGCCGTGAGGGGAGTAGCGCACGGCGTTGCTGACCAGGTTGGTGAGCACCTGCTCCAGGCGGAGCGCGTCCCAGTCGCCTTCCACCGGGTGGCCTGGGGCCTGGAACTCGAAGGTGATGCCGGACTCGGTGCGCAGCTCGAAGCGCTCCACCACCTCGCTCAGCAGGGGCACCAAATCCAGCCGCTTGCGCTCCAGCTCCAGCCGGCCGCCCTGGATGCGGGCGGTGTCCAGCAGGTCATCCACCAGCCGCGTCAGCCGCTCCGTCTGGCGGGCCATGGAGCGCAGCGCCTTGAGCAGCCGCTCGCGCTCCGGGAAGTCGCCGCTCTTCTCCAGCCGCTGGAGCGTGAGCGCGGCGAAGCCCTTGAGTGGGGTGAGCGGCGTGCGCAGCTCGTGGCTGGCCACGCTGAGGAACTCCTCGCGCGCGCGCACCGCCTCCTTCAGCTCCGTCTGCGTGGCGCCGGTGCGGGCCGCCATCTCGTTGAAGCCGCGGGCCAGCTCGCCCAGCTCGTCGTCCTCCTCCATGTCCACGCGCTGGGACCAGTCGCCCGCCGTGAGCGCGGCGGTGGCGGTGCGCAGGTGGTCCAGGCGGCGGATGATGTCGCGCGCGACGAGCTGTGACAGCGCCAGCGCCAGGAGGACGCCCAGCACCACCAGCCCCACCACCGCGGCGCTCATGCGCGTAATCGCCGCGTAGGCCACCACCAGCTCCTGCGTCACCAGCACGCTCCACTCGGTGCCGTCCACCGGCGCCTCGGCGGCGAGCATGCGGCGGTCGGCCGCGTCGAAGGCCTCCAGCACGCCGTTGCCAGGGCGGACGAGCTCCAGGTTCAGCGCCTCCGGCAGGTGGGCCTCGCCCAAGAGCGGCGCGCCCGGCGCGGTGTCTCGCAGCACCTTGAGCCCGCGCCGGTCCAGCACCTGCACGCGGAAGCGGCGCGAGGCCGGCGTGGTGTCCTGGCTCAACCGCTCCAGCGACAGCAGGCCCACCAGCATGCCGCGCACCACGCCGTCCTCGCGGAAGGGCTGCGTCACCGCGACCAGCGGCTGACCCGGCGGGCGGATGAAGGGCGGTGACACCTCGGCGCCGTGGGTGAAGGACGCGGGCAGGAAGTCGCGCGGCTCCAGGTCCCAGCCCTCCGTGCCCGGCGACGCGGCCAGCACCGTGCCCTGGGTGTCCACCGCCAGCGCCGCGTCGAACGCGCGCGCCTGCGCGGCCAGGGTGACGAGGTAGGGCTCCAGCTTGTCACGCTCGGCGGAGACGAAGGCGGCGCGGAAGCCTGGGGACTCCAGCATCAGCGCCAGCGCCTCGCCCGCGTCGTCCAGGTAGCGGCGCAGGAAGTCGGCTTCGCCCGCGGCGGCGCGCTGCGTGTCGTCGCGCACCTGCTGCTCGATGGCCTTCTGCGCCAGATAGGCGGCCAGGCCCCCCAGCGCGAGCAGCGGCACCAACCCCGCGAAGGCGAGCCCGCGCAGGAGCTTCCAGCCCACTGTGCGCGGCGCGCGCGGGCGCCAGTTCAGCGCCTGGGCGAGGCACGCCAGCGTGAGGACCGTGTACACGGACGCGCCCAGCCACGACGAGCCCCGGCCCAGGGCGTACGCCAGCAGCGCGAAGGGCACCGCGAGTCCGCCCAGCAGCAGCGCGGGCAGCCGCCGGTGGAGCCAGTGCGTGGGCAAGAGCAGGCCCACGCCGCACAAGGCGAACAGCAGGCCCACCCCGGGCCGCAGGGGCGCCAGGTGCGCGTAGACGGACAGCGGGAAGCGCTCGGGCACCACCAGCATGGCCACGCCGAACGCGGCGCCGGTGAGCGCGGAGAAGGTGCGCAGCACGGGCCGTTGGCGCATGGCGGGCCACGCCTCCAGCACCACGCCGCCGAAGAGCACCGGGTAGAGGATGATGCCCGTGAAGCTGCCGGGCAGCACGTTGAGCACCCACCAGTAGAGCGCCATGGCCGCGCCGAGCAGCAGGCGCCCCAGGGCGTCCAGCCAGCGCGGCGCACGCGGGTACAACAGCGCGCCCATGAGGAGGATGCTGCCCGCCAGGTAGGTGACGCCCAGCAGGCGCACGTACGGGTAGAGCGGCCGGAACGAGGCCACCCGGAACTCGTACGGGACATACGTCATCAGCACCCCGAACATCAGCCCGACGACGGCGGCGGGCCAGGTGAGCGGGAGATGGGAGGGCGGGGACGACGCCTGGATTTGCGGTGAAGGCGAAGAAGACATCTTTCCCGGATTCACGCGCGGCGGGCGGCTTCGGTACTACTGCCCCCCGGGCTTTCGTCAATGGCTCGACATCACGCGACCTCGAGCACCGTCCACTCACGAACCTCACCGGCCAGCATCACCTCCACGGTGTCGCCTGCCTTACGTCCCATGAGGGCCCGTCCCACCGGCGAGGCCGGGGTGATGACGGACAGGAAGCCGTCGCCGCCGGGGCCCGTCAGCTCGGTACCGGCGCCCGCGGGCAGCACGAAGAAGGTGCGCTCGGAGAAGCCGTCCTCGTCCTCGGTGCTGACGTCCACGATGGCGCCCAGGGCCACCGGCCCCTGCCGGGTGAACCGGGGCAGCGCGCCCTCGCCGAACTTCGTCAGCGCCTGGATTTCCTCCTGAACGCGCCGGGCGCGGTGGGCCTGGCCCGTGGCGAGGCTCCCGAACTCCAGGGCGGCGCGGCCGTCTTCCTTCTTCTCGGACTCCGTGGCCAGGCTGCGGGCCGCCTCGCGGGCGTCGGCCTCGGCCCGGTGGGCCAGCCGGTCGCTCTGCTGGAGGCGCTCGGAGAGCTGGCCCAGGAGTGCATGCTTGTCGAGTCGCATGATTGTACAGGACTGTAGCGCCCGTGGCGGACACCTCCAATTTTCGGTCCGCGCCCCGCGCCCCGCCCGGCCATAGAGTGGAGGCATGACGCCTCAGGAACTTTCGGAGAAGGCCCGGCAGCTCGTCGCGGAAGGCGCGGTGCTGTTGGATGTCCGCACCCCCCAGGAATTCCAGGAAGGGCACCCCGAGCCCGCCCGGAACATCCCCGTGCAGGAGCTGCCCCGGCGGCTGGGCGAGGTGGGCCCGCCCGGCACACGCGTGGTGGTGTACTGCGCCGCCGGAGGCCGCAGCGCCCAGGCCGCGCAGCTCCTGCGCACCAGCGGCTACCCGGATGTCTTTGACCTCAAATCAGTGAGGAACTGGTAGCCCACCGGGGGCAGGTGACACCGGCGCCCGCTTGGAGCAGGTTTCGCCCTTCGGCGCATGAGCCGCACGGCTGGCTTCCTCATCGTGGTGCTGTCCGGCGTTTGCTTCGGCGCGCTCGGCCTCTTTGCCCGCCTCGCGTATGCGGCGGGCACGGACGTGGCCACCTTGCTCTTCCTGCGCTTCGCCCTCGCGGGCGGGGTGCTCGCCGGCGTCATGGCGTGGCGCCGCCAGCGGTGGCCTCGCGGCGGCGTGCTGCTGGGCCTGGTGCTGCTGGGGGCCGCTGGATACTTCAGCCAGTCCGCGGCCTACTTCTCCGCCTTGCACCACGCGCCCGCGGGGCTGGTGTCGCTGCTGCTGTACTCCTTTCCCGCGCTGGTGGCGCTGGTGCAGCGCATCGTCTTCCGCGAGCACCTGGGCCGGGTGAAGTGGCTGGCGGTGGTCCTGTCGGTGGGCGGCACGGTGCTGACGGCCGACCTGTCCCAGGGCGGCGCCACGCTGCCGGGCGTGCTGCTGGGCCTCTTGGCCGCGCTCTTCTACACCGTCTATGTCGTCGCCAGCGCCCGGGTGTCCGGCAGCGCGGGGCCGCTGGCCTCCAGCACCGTCATCCTTTGCTCGGCGGGCTGCGCCTTCGGCGTGGCGATGCTGGTGCGAGGCCCCGCCTTTCCCGCCTCCGTTACCGGCTGGGCCGCGGTGGTGGGACTGGCGCTGGTGTCCACGGTGGCCGCGGTGCTGCTCTTCTTCGTGGGCATCCAGCGCATCGGCCCGGTGAACACGTCGCTGGTGTCCAACCTGGAGCCGCTGACGGCGGTGGTGCTGAGCGCCATCTTCCTGAGTGAGCGGCTCACCCCGCGCCAGGTGCTGGGCGGGATGCTCATCCTCGGGGCCGCGGTGCTGCTGGCGCGGGCCGACATGCCCCGCGCCTCTCCGGAGCCGCCCGCGGGGGGCGGTGCCCCGGGGCCGGTGCCCGGTTAGTTCCGGGCGCGGCCGGGGGCCACTACCAGCGCGTCACCGAGCGCAGGAAGCGCTGCACGTCCTGGTTGAAGCGCTGCGGCTGCTCCGCGTGCGGCGCGTGGCCGGTGTTCGAGTACAGGACGAAGTCCGCGTTCGGGAGCGCGTCCACCAGCGCCCGCTGCTCGGCGACGGGGAAGAAGCCGTCCTGGTCACCGCCGACGACGAGCACCGGCACGCGGATGTGGTGCAGCCGCGCCGAGTGGTCCTCCGCGAGCAGGCCGTCCATCGCGTCCTGCCACACGCGCGCGGGGACCTTGCCGCTCTCGGAGACGAGCGTGTTGATGTACGACGCGGGAACGGGGCGCACGAAGGTGCTCTCCTGGAACGCGCGGATGAACTCCGGGTCCACGGTGCCCTCGAACGTGTCCACGATGGACTTCACCTCCAGCGCCACCGGGTTGCCAGCGACGGTGGGCGCCGAGCCCACGAGCACCAGCCCCTCCACGCGCCGGGGGAAGTCGAGCGCCACCTGCTGCGCGATGAAGCTGCCCATGGAATGGCCCACGAGGATGGCGCTCCGCTCGCCCACCGCGTCGAGGAAGGCCGCCACGTCCGCGGCGAAGGCCTGCTGCGTGTAGCAGCACGCGGGGCGCGTCGAGTCACCGTGGCCGCGCTGGTCCAACACGTAGATGTGGTGGCTTCGCGGGAAGGTGCGCAGGTTCAAGTCCCACGTGTGGTTCGAGTCCGTGTAGCCATGGAGGAACACCACCGGGGTGCCGAGCGGAAGTCCCTGCTCCACGTAGCGCAGCGTCACGCCGGTGCGCAGCCGCACGGAGCGCTCGCGCGGGATGAGGAACAGCTCCTGCTCGGTGGAGGTCAGCTCGGCGCCTTCGGGCACCGCTGTCTGCGGCAGGTCATTCGAGTCGGACTCCGGCGCGGGGCCACAGGCGGACAGGACGGGAAGGGCGAGCAGGGCAGCGAGGAGCTTTCTCATGCGGGAATGCCTCGGGGCGCTCCGGCGGGAAAGTCCGCCGGTGCATTCGAAAGTCTACGACTACCTCTGACATTGCCTCGTCCGAAGTGACTCTCGGGGTTGTCGCGCGTGCGTTTTTCAGAGGGGGTGTCCGCATGAACCCGCTCGAAAAACGCACCGTGAACGGAAGGTTCTCGCGACGGTGGTGAGGCTGTCACGGTCATGTTGAATCGGCGCGCGTAACCTTTCGCCGCGCTCATTCGTGGTGCCGCCAGACGCCCGGATTTTCCCGGGCCTCTTCGGCGGAGGGCAGCGGATGCGGACACCTCGAGTGGCGGTGATGGGCGGGGGCCTGGGCGGCCTCGCGACGGCGGCGCTGCTGGCGCGCGGCGGTTGCGCGGTGACGTTGTACGAACGCTCGAAGCAGCTTGGCGGTCGTGGACAGACCTCGGACGTGGAGGGCTTCCGTTTCAACCTCGGCGCGCACGCGCTGTACCAGGGCGGCGCGGCGATGCGCGTGCTGGAGCGGCTGGAGGTGAAGCCCGAGGGCGGCTCGCCCGGCGCGGGTTCATACCTGCTGCGCGGTGGGCGGCTGCAGACGATGCCGCGCGGACTGGTCTCCATCATGACCACGGATGCGCTGGGGCTTTCGGGGAAGCTGGAGCTCGCGAAGCTGCTCGCGAGCCTGGGCGGCGTGGACGCGTCGACGTTGGCGCATACGTCGATGCGCGCGTGGTTGGAGCAGCGACTCTCGCGCGAGGATGCGCGTGACTTCCTGATGGCGTTCACGCGGGTGTCCACCTACTGCGCGGACATGGACCGGCTGAGCGCCGAGGTGGCTGTCGCCAAGCTCCAGGCGATGCCGAAGGTGCTCTACCTGAATGGTGGCTGGAGCACGCTCGTCTCCATGTTGGAGTCCCGCGCGCGGGAGGCGGGGGCGCGGCTGGAGCTTTCCGCGAAGGTGAGCGCCGTCGTGTTGACGGAGGACGGGGGCGCGATTCGCGGTGTGCGGCTCGGGGATGGGACGGAGCACGCGGTGGACGCGGTGGTGGCGACGGGGGGCCCCGGTGACGTCGCGGAGCTGGTGCCCGGTGACGCGGCGCTGGCCCGAGACGCGGCGCGGGCGGTGCCGGTGATGGCGGCGACGCTGGATTTGGGATTGTCCCGGTTGCCTCGGCCGGACGCGCTGTTCGCGCTCGGCAGTGATGGGCCCTGGTATGCCTCGGTGCACTCCGCGGTGGCGAAGCTGGCGCCGGAGGGCGGCGCGATGGTGCATGTGATGCAATACCTGGGGGGACGTGGCCCGGAGGCGAGCGAGGCTCGATTGGAGGACGTGATGGACGCGCTGCAACCCGGCTGGCGGGAGTACGTGGTGGCGCGCCGTTACCGGCCTTCGTTGCGAGTGACGAACTGGTTGCCGACGGCGGAGACGGGGGGACTCTCCGGGCGCCCCTCGGTGGCCGTGCCGCATGTTCGCGGGCTGTACCGGGTGGGGGACTGGGTGGGGCCCGAGGGAATCCTCGCGGATGGCGTCTTCGCGAGCGCCGAGGCAGCGGCGCACGCGCTGCTCGTGGGACAACAAGCGGCGCCGCGCCGAGCGGCGGGGGGCTGATTCATGGTGAGGCTCACGCATCGAGGACGGAGGGGCTCGGTGGTGCACGGACCTCGCGAGCGTCGCCCAGGCCATGGTTCGGTTCGTGAACGAGGGTCGACGGAATCCGTGCGCGCCCTCCTTGCACCCGCCAGCACCACTGCGCCACGCACAAGGGCCTGTCTTATGGTGATGCTTGGGAGCAAAGGCCGAGCGATGCGGCGGTGCAAGGCCTCGCGCACCACGCCTCATCGCCGCATCGCACGGTGGAGGGCCGCTCGATGGTGACATTCTTGAGCAGAAGTCGGGTGATGCGACGGTGCACGGCCTCGCGCACCACGCCTCATCGCCGCATCGCACGGTGGAGGGCCGCTCGATGGTGAAGTTCGTGAACGGAGGACTGAACACGTCCGCTGCGCATGTGCTCCTCACGCACCCGCCATCAGCGCCGCGCCGGGCGCCGAGGACCTGACCCATGGCGGGCCCCCTGCACGGAGGACTGGCCGAGGCGGCGCGCGAGCACGAGCGCTTCCTGTGGGGGCTCTGCTACCGCATGACGGGCGTCTCGGCGGACGCGGACGACCTGGTGCAGGAGACCTACGCGCGCGCCCTGGCTTCTCCTCCCGCGCGGCATGAGGACCTGCGTCCGTGGCTGACGCGGGTGGCGGTGAACCTCGCCCGGGACTTCCTTCGGCGCCGCAAGCGCGAGGTCTACGTGGGGCCATGGCTGCCCTCCCCGTTGGACACAGGTGACGACGAAGTGCCGCCTCCTGGCGTGGAGGCGCGGCTGCCGGGCGGCGGCTCCACGGAAGGACGCTACGCGCTCCTGGAGAGCGTCTCCTTCGCCTTCCTGCTGGCGCTGGAGGCACTGACGCCCAAGCAGCGCGCGGTGCTGCTGCTGCGCGACGTGTTCGACTACTCGGTGCGCGAAGTGGCCGAGGCGCTCCACATGAGCGAGCCCAACGTGAAGGTGGTGCACCACCGCGCGCGGGCGGCCATGGCGGCGTATGACAGCGCCCGCTGCGTACCGACGCGGGAACTCCAGGCGCGTACGCGCGAGGCGCTGGAGGGCTTCCTGGCTGCGCTGCTGTCGGGCGACGTGGCCGCGGCGGAGGCCGTGCTCGCCAGCGACGTGGCCTCGCTGACGGACGGCGGTGGGCAGGTGCGCGCCGCGCACGTCCCCGTGGTGGGCCTGTCCCGCGTACTCCTGATGTACCGGAGGCTGATGGAGATGCGCGGTGCACCCGTGGCTGTGGAGCCGCGGATGCTCAACGGCCTGCCGGCCATCGTCATCGTCTACCCGCCGCCGAAGCGCGACCTCATGCTGAGCACCCGGGTGGTGATGCGCGTGGACCTGGGCGCGGACGGGCGCATCACCCAGGTCCATTCCGTCCTCACGGACCGCAAGCTCGCGGGCCTGCGCATGCCCGTTCCCGCATGAGCGTCAGTCGCGCGGACGCCGGGCGATGATGAGCTCACTGACACCCTGGAGCCGCTGCACGCGCCGCTCGACCTGGAAGCCCGCGTGCTCCACCAGGGAGAAGGTCTCCCGGTCCAGCCGGCATCCGCCCGTCACGCGCATCCACGCGGGCGTGAGCAGGTCCTGCACGGCGGCCAGCGCGGGCGACGGCGCGCGCACGTGCTCCAGCATGCGCAGCGCGCCTCCCGGCCGGAGCACGCGGAAGATTTCCGCCAGCGCGCGGGCCGGGGACTCCACGCTGCAGAACACCAGGCTGGACACCACGGCATCGAAGGATGCCGTGGGGAAGGGCAGGGACTCGACGCTCGCGGACAGCAGCCGGGCGTCCGGGCGCCGCTGACGGGCTCGCGCGAGCGCTTCGTCGTCCACGTCGATGGCGGTGACGGAGGTGACGGTGTCCGGGTAGCCGGGCAACGCGAGCCCCGTGCCGGTGCCCACCTCCAGCACCTCGCCGGACAGTCCGTGCACCAGCTTGCGCCGGGCGGCGGTGAGGCCCAGCCAGCCCAGGGGCGTCATGACCGCGTCATAGGCGAGCGCCTTCATGCAGCAGCCTCCATGTGCGTTCCAGGCCGCGAGAGGGCCTGGGGGCCCGGGAGGATGCGCCGGAGCCCGGGGCCGATGATACGGCCGTCCGAGCCCCGTGTTCGTTGCAGGAAACGAAACGGCCCGGAGGCCCGAGCGCATGCGCCGGAGCTCCGGGCCGATGACACGGCCGCCCGAGGTTGCGTGGGGCGGAGGCCGCCCCTACCGCGCGCCCACCGTCCCCGGGCTCTTGGGCGCCGAGGGCGGGGAGGACGCCGAGCCCGCCTCGCGCCGGCGCAGCAGGCCCCAGAGGCCATAGAGCGCCAGCCCGATGCAGCCGTACTGCGCGGGCGTCAGCCCGAAGTAACGGGCATCCACGTAGGCCATGTCCGTGGCCCGCAGGAAGTCGAAGCCGAAGCGGCAGATGGCGTAGAGCACCGCCAGCAGTGGCAAGAGCCGTCCCTTCAGCATCCCCGCGTTGCGCAGCGCGTACAGCGCGCCGCTGATGGCGAAGAGCGCCATGGCGTCATACATGCCCAGGTCGTGCCGGGGGCCGCCGGGGAAGGCCACCGCGAGGAAGAAGTCGGTGGGCACGCCCGGGTGGTCATGCACCGCGAAGCAGCCCAGCCGCGCCACCGCCCAGCCCGGCGCCACGCCCAGGGCGAAGGCGTCCGCGTAGTCAGAGAAGCGAAGCTTCTTCACCTTGAAGAACACGACGGCCGCGAGGATGCCGCCGAGCAGTCCGCCGAAGGAGGACAGGCCATCCCAGACCTTCAGAATCTGGAACGGGCTCTTGGACAGTTCCTCCGGGTGGTAGAAGAACAGGTGCACCCAGTGGCCCACGACGACACCGACGCCCACGCCCCAGGGCGCGAAGTCGGCGAGCGGTTCCGGGTTCAGTCCCTCTTTCTCGGCCTGACGGCCAAGCAGGCGAGCGGCCAGCAGGATGCCCGCCGCGACGAAGATGCCGAAGGGCTCGATTTTGAGAGGCCCCAACTCCAGGGAGGGGGCTTGCCAGTAAGGAATCACGTCAGGCGGCTCCAGGGGAAGCGAACACCCCACCCTTAATCCGGGCGGAGGGATGTGAGCGAACAATTGTCGGAACGGAGTCTTTCCCGGCCCCATCCCATCGAGGTCGGATGGAGGACACCGCTCCTGTGTGCCTCTGGGCACCCCGCTCGTACCGGGGAGGGAATCACTCCCACTTCCAGACGTTCGAGCAAGGCCAGTTAGAACCGAATTACCCCATTCGTGCGTGTACTGCGGGAAATCCGTGGTTTTTTGTCAGGCCCTTCCTGTCCAATCGAACGGGAAGCCCAGGGCCTATCCAGAGGAAGGGGGACAGGCATGACGCCGCGCAGAGGACGTCACCACAGGCCGGTCGCGCATGGGCGCGTGAAGCCGGGGTGCGCGCGTTCGTGGCCGCGCCATCCCCAGCCTCGGGAGGCCGCCAGGGATTCAACACCTCCACCCGCCGGCCCGGAGGTCCCGGTGGGTGCCCGTCACAGGCACGCGGTGCGCGCGTCGCGCCGTCGGGCCAACCCTGTCGAAGGCGCGCGGCCGCGCGCGCGCCCCCATCGCCCCCGTCGCACGCGAGAGGCTCCGCACGCGATGGGCGCTGACCTGGTGCTGGACGCCCTCGCTGAATGCGTCTGGTGTTGCACGGTGGTTCAAGGAGCACACAACTCATGAAGTCCTACCTGTTGGTTCCAAAGGAGTCCATCGAGACGCAGGCTCGGGTGGGGCCTCGCGGCACGGAGCAGGGCGAGCGTGTGCTGTCGCGCACGACGGCGCTGCGCTTCGCGGTGGCGAACAAGGCACCGGACACGCTCTTCTCGCTCGGGCTGCGGTCCGCCACGCTGCCCGGCCCGCGTCCAGCCGTCAGTGGACAGGAGGAGCGTCGCCGCAAGGGCAAGGGCGCGAAGCCCGCGAAGGGCATCGGCACGCGGGGCGCGGACTCCACCACCCCGCCCATGCCGGGCGCGACGGTGTCCGAGCAGACGGGCGCGGAGCCGGGCAGCTACCGGTACATGCCGCTCATCGGCGCCACGATGGCCCACTTCTATGAAGAGCACACGGAGAAGGAGGCGCGCGGCGAGCTGGAGCGCGACTTCGAGTTCATCCCCGACGTCGTCCCGCTGTCCTTCCCCGGCCCCGTGTCGGCGGGACAACCCGGGCCGCGCAACCGGGGCATGTCCTCGCTGGCGGAGCGCGAGTGGCCCGACGAGTCCGGCGTTCCCCTGGCCCACGCCCAGGGCATCCGCGGCGCGGGCGTCATGCTCGGCATCCTCGACACCGGCGTGGACGCCGACCACCCCGAGCACGCCGCGCGCGTCATCCAGTTCCGCTACGTGTCGCTCTTCCCCAACTCGCCGCACAACCCGGCGCGGGACATCCGCGGCTTCGACCCGGATGGCCACGGCACGCACGTGTGCGGCATCGCGGCGGGCGTGCACCACGGCGTCGCCCCGGAGGTGGACCTCTACGTCGCGTCCGTCATCGAATCGGAGACCATCCGCACCAGCCTGGGCCGCGTGGCCGCGGGCATGGAGTGGCTGCTCCACCAGTTCAGCCGCCCGGAGAACTCCACCCGGCCCGCGGTGGTGAACCTGTCGCTCGGCTTCCCGCTGATGCCGCCGCCCGGCATCTCGGAGGCGGACTACAACCTCAACCTGCGCGCGCTGCAGACGATGATTCGTCGCCTGCTCGACAGCAACGTCCTCCCGGTTGTGGCGGCAGGCAACAGTGGCCCCGACACGGTTGGTTATCCAGCCGCCTTTCCAGAATCACTGGCTGTCGGCGCGGTCGACTTCGAGCGTAATGTGGCCACATTCTCCGCGAGTGGCACCGTGGGTAGGCGCGTCGTGCCGGACATCATGGGGTATGGCGTGAATGTCTATTCCAGCACGGAGCGCCGTTGTAACAACCAGGCGTTCTACGAGCGAATGAGTGGCACGAGCATGGCCGCGCCTTATGTAGCGGGTATTGCAGCGCTGTATCGTTGCCGTGCCCCTGACTTGACGGCGCTCGAGGTGAGGGATTTGATCCTGGAGAATGCGGTGAAGCTCCCTCGGTCGGGCACGCACAAGACAGGCAAGGGCCTGGCCGTATTCAGGTGACGGTGGTGGTTGATGCCGGGGTCGGCGCCATTGCGCGCGCCGGACCCGGGGGAGGAGGAGGAGGCCATGAGCAGGAAGACTGGCGATTGGGGGGACGTCCGGGCCGGCGGCGTCCCCAGTGTGTCCGCGCGGGTACGCCCCTTGCCGGGCGGCGCGGGTTCGGACACCCAGCCTGACTGGATTGACGTGACGGTGATGCCCCGCGAGGAACCCGCGGCGGTATCTCGTGGACGCACGCCTCCACGGCCGCCCATGCGTTCCCGCACGGACATCCACCAGGCCGGGCTCGCGGAAAGCGCGCGCTTCCACCAGAGCCTCATGCGCTGGCTGGAGGCACACCATCTGCTAGGCGCGGTGCGCTCGGTGAGCGAGCCGGGCTCCATGCCCATGCTCCACCTGCGTTGCGCGCCGCGCGTGCTGGACCAGCTCCGCCGTGCCCCGGAGTTCGAGGCGGGCACGATGATGCCCCTCGACCTCATCTAAACGGTGGGTGCTCCTCGCCGCGCACCCCTGGTCTGGGACTCCCTCCCTGCTTGAAGAGGGCTGCCCGGGTGGCGTTCCCGCCACCTGGAGGCGGCGCTAATTCACGCCTTTCCTGGAAGATGCGTTCGGACCTCTGATTTCGCCAGGGAAACCGACGGCTTCTCGGCTTGTTCCTGAATAGCTTTGAATCTCAGGATTACCCCGTGAAACCGCCAGTGACCCCTGAGTCGAATCACGACGTCGGGTGTTGGACGGCGCGTGGCGTCTGCGTATGGGTTTGTGCGTTCCGCCGTGTGTCTCGCGGTGCGTGTCAGTGACTTGCGCAGTGTCTCGCTGTCACCCGCGCCACGCGGTGTGATGTCCATTGCACACGCGCACAGTCCGTTCGTCCCAATCTCATCCCGGCGTCGCCAGGAAAACCGGGGGCCTGCGTCTGTCCGTTGAAAGGCATGAAGGTTGCCTTTCACGGTTCATCTGGGCCGTTTGGATGTGGACGTGTGCCCCCGGAGTCCATCCATGGAACTGGCGTCGAAGCCCCCTTTCGCAGCGGAGCGCCGTGGTGCGTGCAGCCCCCTTCACCGGGAGGTGGCGCGATGAGGACCTGGAAACCTGGAATTTCGTGCCGTTGCCGCCGCCGCAAGCGCGCCCCCCGCGTGTCTCGCTCCAACACGACGGCGGGGGCGCCTCGTCCAGGTCCTCACGTCACCGGTGCCACGCGGTGCACCGCTGGCAGGCGCTGTGGTTGCGCGACGCCTCGACCCCGGAGCGTCCGGCGCCGCGTGGAGCCCATCCGCCGCCAGGCGCGGCAGTGGTGGTGACTGGTGACGCCCGTCACCAGCCGGTGAGCCGCGTCACCGGCGCCCAGGCCCATGGGGACCTCATGGGCCTTTGTAACTCCTTGAAACAACAGGGATTGGACGCTGGGGTCTGACGCGACGCGGTAGGCACGGGAGCTGCTCTAGGGCAGGGCATCGCAGTCCTCCTGCTCCCGAGGCTCCCCATGAAGATCCGCCCGAAGTCCTCCTTCTCCACTCCCTCCTCGTCGTCCTCCTCTTCCTCTCGGCCCCGCGCCAACAGCGCTCCCTCCCGAGTGGACACGAGCAAGACGCCGAAGACGGAGGCCTCGTCGAGGCCCGGCGCCCCGCGCCCGACGCCCAGCGAGCTGCAGACGGGCAAGGACAACCTGCGCCGCACGGACTACGGCGTGACGCATCCGGACCTCCAGGGCATCCGCACGCGCCGCGACAACGGCCAGTCCGGCGCGGACTTCGCGGACTTCACGCGGGACACGCGTGTCTCCACGGACACGCTGATGAGCCAGCCCAACGGCCGGCGGATGATGACGGAGCTCAACGGCCGCACGCAGGCGGTGAACCCGGGCGTGACGGGCACGCAGCGCCAGCCGCTGACGGTGGCGGACATCTACTCGGGCCGCAACGCCGGGATGCCCAACTCGCACGTGCCCCGGAACGACGGCACGTACGCCTCGACGCGGCCGGCGTATCGCTACGACGGCATGCCGGGCGCGGGCCGGCCCAGCAACATCAACTACAACGAGCAGGGCGGCGCGCAGCGCTTCAACAGCCTGGGCCACGAGTCGGTCCACGCGTGGCGCGCGTCCAACGGCCTCCAGGTCAGCCCGCTGGCGGCCAGCAAGCACGCCAACGCGCCCGTCTTCAACCAGCACCCCCAGTACACCACGCCCATGAAGGAGACGGTCGAGGAGCGCCTGCGCCTGCGTGAGGAGTTCGAGACGATTGGCCTGCGCCCCACGCCGCACACGCCCGCGGGCTGGGCGCCCAGCGAGAACGCGATTCGCGCGGAGCACGGGCTGCCCTCGCGGCAGGACTACTCGGGCTTCCGCCCTGGCAACAACAGCATCGATGAGAGCTTCAAGATCTACGACCAGGGCACCGACAACCGCACCTTCTTGCAGAGGCGGGTGCTCGGCGAGCCGTCGCCCATGGGCCGCATCGTGAACGACCTGGAGGGCTGAGACGGGCGGCGAGGCCGCATCGCGCAGGGGCGGGCTTCCCGGGGAGGGAGCCCGCCCCGTGTCGTTTCAGTCGGGCTCGCGCACCGGGGCGCGCGAGCCCGGGAGGGCTTCAGCCGTACGGGCCCGAGTCCCTATGGCGTGGTCGCCGGGACACACGTGCCGTTCTGTTCGACGTAACCGGTGTCGCAGTGGCAGTGGTCGCCGTGCGCGTGTCCGTGCTCGCCGCAGTCCAGCGCCGGCGTCTCGGGCACGCAGGTGTCGCCCTGCTCCACGTAACCCTCGTCGCAGTGGCAGTGGTCGCCATGCAGGTGTCCATGGCCGCCGCACTCGGCGGGAACGCAGGTGCCGTTCTCCTCGGCATACCCCTCATCACAGTGGCAGTGGTCGCCGTGCGCGTGTCCGTGCTCGCCGCAGTCCAGCACTGGCGCCTCCGCGACACACGTGCCGTTCTGCTCGACGTAGCCCGCGTCACAGTGGCAGTGGTCGCCGTGCGCGTGTCCGTGCTCGCCGCAGTCCAGCACCGGCGTCTCCGCGGGCACGCAGGTGTCGCCTTGCTCGGTGTAGCCCTCGTCACAGTGGCAGTGGTCGCCGTGCAGGTGGCCAAAGCCGCCGCACTCCTCGACGGGCTCCTCGGCGACGACGCAGGTGTCGCCCTGCTCGGTGTAGCCCTCGTCACAGTGGCAGTGGTCGCCGTGCAGGTGGCCGAAGCCGCCACACTCGATGACGGGGTCGGTATCAGAATCGGAATCGCCGCAGGCGGTCAGGGCAAGCGCCGCCGCGGCCACGAAGGCCAGTGAGAAGGGTCGAAGGAGCATCACGGTTTCCGGCACAGGGTGGATGAATGGCGCGAAGCCTTCATGCGACTTCAGCGCGTCACCGCATATGGCACGGTCGTTTCGTATGTGCAATCGTGTTGCAAAAGAATCCGTGGTGCCAGATTCGCCGCCAGCGTCCCATGGGGCGGTGGTGCCTCCGGCCACCTGCCCGCAGACGTGCCTACGTGCGCCCGCGGCGACTCGTTGGATTTCGAGCAACCGCGCTCGGGCCCTGGGCCGCGCTGTATCCGCTGGCTGACGCGCGCGGCGAAAGTCGTGTGATGTCCCCGTCCCAATCGCACGCCGAGTGACGATGCATTGCCGCCCCTGGTTCAACAATGAGGGCGGTCATGGACGGACTTCGAACGGGTGCCGTGGTGTTCCTTGCGTGCGCGGGCATGCTGGGCGCATCCCCTTCGTGGGCACAGGCGCCCCTGGAGGAAGAGCCCGGTGAGGTGCTCTCCGAGGACCAACTGGAGGCGCTGCTCGACTCGCCGGTGGCGCAACCCTCCGACGGGGAGCTGTCCACCGAAGCCTTCGGGCCGGAGCAACTGACGCCGTACTTCGCGGAAGGCTCGCTGGCCAAGGCGTATGCGGAGTTCCGGCGGGGCCGCTACACGCGCGCGCGGGCGCTGCTGTCCCAGGAGGAGGCCACGCCGCAGGTGCGCTTCCTCATGGCCCAGAGCGCCCTGCAGGGCGGCAACACCGCGGTCGCGGCCGAGGAGTTCTCCGCGCTGTCGCAGGACTACGCCGCGCTGAAGGACCACGCCCTGCTGCGGGCCGCCCAGTCGAATGAGCGGCTCCGCAAGCTGGAGCGAGCGGCGGAGCACTACCGCGCGGTGAGCTCGGGCTCGCCGCTGTATCCGGAGGCGCGCTTCAGCCTGTCGCGGGTGCTCCAGCGCCGAGGGGACATCCCGGGGGCGCTGACGGCGCTCCAGGAGCTCATCGACAGCCGCCAGTCGCGCGGCCCGGACGCGCTGCGGATGAAGGCGCTGCTGGCCATCTGCGACCTGGCGCGCGCGCAGGGCCAGTACAACGCGGAGCACCGCGCGCTGCTGGAGGTGTGGGCCACCAGTCCGTTGTCGCGCGAGGCGAAGCGCGCCGAGCAGCGGCTGAAGGGTCTGCCCCTGCCGCTCAAGTGGCGGGTCCGCCGCGCCGAGGCGCTGGTGGAGCTGCATCGCAACTACGCGGGCGTGGCCTTGTTGGACAAGGTGCTGCCGCACGTGGAGATGCCGGACGAGCTGGCCTGCCGCTCGCACCTCGCCTATGGCCGGGCCTTGCGCAAGGAGCGCAAGCACCGCCGGGCCATCGATGTCCTCGAGCCCATGGTGACGGGGTGCACGGCGTCGGAGCTGCGGCCCCAGGCGCTCTACATCCTGGGCTACTCCCAGTCGGTGGTGGACCCGAAGGCGGCCGTTGGCACGTATGCCACGCTGGCGCGGGACTACCCGGAGCACGGCTACGCGGATGACGCGCTCTTCTTCGAGGCGTGGATTCTCCAGCGGCTCGGGGACGTGGACACCGCGCTCGTGCGCTACGAGGAGGCCGCGCGCCGCTATCCGGCGGGGAACTTCGCCTCGGAGTCGCTGTTCCGTGCCTTCTGGCTGCACTCGCGCAAGGCGAATGCGCCCGCGGCGCTGGCCGCGCTGACGGCGGTGGAGAACCTGCCCGAGGCGGCGCGCACGGACGAGGCCCTCTGGCGCTCGCGGTACTGGCGCGCGCGGATGCAGGAGACCGGGCCCACCGCACAGGCCGCAATGGACAGCTACGCGAACATCGCCACCGAGCGGCCCGCGGCCTGGTACGGCATGCTCGCCCGTTCACGGCTCGCGCTGCTGTCGCCGGAGCGCGTGGCGCGGCTGCATGCCCGTCCCGCCAGTGCCGAGGCCCTGGAAGAAGGCACGGGCGGTTCGGGGCAGCCGGATGAGGAGGCCCTGGATGAGGTGGGGGAGTCCGAGGAGATCTGGCCGCTGCCGCCCGGGACGCTCGCCCGGGACGCGCGCTTCCTCGCGGGCGTGGAGTTGATGCGGCTGGGCCTGCCGGGCGCGGTGGAGGAGTTCCTGGCCGTGGATGCGCGTGGCTTGTCCGAGTCGCCGGCGCGGCTGCTGTACCAGACGCTGAAGCGCACAGGGCGCAACCGGGCCGCGAGGCAGGTGGCGCGCACCTCGCTGAAGCAAGAGGTGCACGGCCCGCTGAGCGCCGCGTCGCGGCCCGTCTGGGAGGCGACGTGGCCGCTGGCCTTCCGCACGTCCATTGCCCGTTATTCGCGCGCCCACCGCGTGGACCCGGACCTGCTTCAGGGGCTCATTCGCGAGGAGAGCCGGTTCAATGCGCGCGCGCGCTCGGCCACGGGTGCGCTGGGTCTGGCGCAGTTGATGCCGGCCACGGCGCGGCAGGTGGCGGACGCGTTGGACATGCCGGCGCCGGGGGAGGCCGCGCTGCTCGAGCCGACGACGAACATCCGCCTGGGGGCGGCGTACCTGGGACAGTTGCTCAAGCACTTCGGAGGCAACGTCGCCTACGCGGTGGCGGCCTACAACGCCGGGCCGCGTGCGGTGGAGCGCTGGCGGCACGCGCTGCCCGAAGCGGAGCTCGACGAGTGGGTGGAGCACATCGGCTTCGAGGAGACGCGCGAGTACGTGAAGAAGGTGCTGGGCAGCTACAGCGCCTACAAGCTGCTCTACGCGGACGAGCCCGCGGTGCTGCGCGACTTGCGCTTGAGTGACGCCAGCCGGCGGTGAGGCACCGGCGGAGGCGAGGGTCTCCGCCGTGCGCCACGCGTCGGCTGTGTGCAGGCGGATGTCTCGCGCTACGCACCTGCGGAGGGCACAAGTCTCCGCCGTGCGCCATGAGTCGGCGGTGTGCCGGCGGAGGCCTCGCGCCTCCGCCTTGCGTCGCGCACCGGCAGAGGCCACAAGCCTCCGCCGTGCGTCGCGAGTCGACGGTGCGCTGGCGGATGCCTCACGCCTCCGCCGTCCGCCGGGAACTCCGGCGGCACGTCGCCGCGCCGCCGGGAGCTGGGCCTCAGAAGTTGAGGCCGCCGTCCACGTCGATGGTGCGGCCGTTGAAGTAGTCGCACTCCAGGATGAACTTCACGGCCAGCCAGATGTCCTCGGGCAGGCCGATGCGGCCCACGGGGATGTTGGACACCAGCGCGTCGCGGGCCTTCTGGTTCATGCCCTGCGTCATCGGCGTCTCGATCATACCCGGGGCCACCGCGCCCACGCGCACGCCGAAGGGGCTGAACTCGCGCGACCAGGTGACGGTGTTGGCCGCCAGCGCCGCCTTCGCGGAGACGTAGTTGGACTGGCCGCGGTTACCGTGCCGGGCGATGGACGACATGTTGACGACGACGCCGCCCTTCTGGCCGGACTCGGCGACCTTCGCCACCACCTCGCGCACCATCAGCGTGGCGCCCGTGAGGTTGACGCCGATGACGGCGTTCCAGTCCGCCGTGGACAGCTTCTTCACCTCGCCGGTGTTCCGGTCCTTCTTCACCAGCAGCGCGTCACGCAGGATGCCCGCGTTGTTGATGAGGCCGTTGAGGCCGCCCATCTCGCCCTGCGCCCAGTTGACGAAGGAGACGATGTCCTCCTCGGAGGACACGTCCAGCTTGCGGCGGTGGATGCCGGCGGGCAGCGCGGCGAGGCGCTCCTCGGCCACGTCACCCACGGCCACCTGGGCGCCCGCCTCGTGCAGGCGCTGCGCGAAGTGCGCGCCCATGCCCTGGGCGCCGCCCGTCACGATGATCTTCAGGTCCTTGAGCTGCATGTGTCTCTCTCCGGCAGGTGGGGTGGTACGAAATGCCGCGCAGGCTACGAAACCCCGCCCCCGCTGGCCAGCGGCGAGCGATTTGAAACCTGAATCAAGCTTCAACTTCCTGGAAACGAAAAGCGCCGCGTCGTCTCCGACGCGGCGCGGCAAGGACACCCCGTTCGCGAGCTACCCCAGCGCGGCGGTGATGACCCCGCCCAGGCGGCGCATGCCCTCGGTAATCAGGTCAGGCGGGCGGTTGGAGTAGTTGAGGCGCATGAACTCCGGGCGCGGGTTGTTGGCGAAGAAGGGGCCGCCGGGCACGAAGGCCACCTTCTCCTCCACCGCCTTGGCCAGCAGGGCCTGCGCGTCCAGCCCGCCTGGCAGCTCCACCCACAGGAACATGCCGCCTTCGGGGTGCGTCCAGCGCGTCCCCGCGGGCATGTACTTCTCCAGGGCGTCCAGCATGGCTTGGGCGCGCTCGCCGTAGACGGGGCGCAGCGCCTCCAGGTGGGCCGCGTAGTCGAAGCGGGC
Organism: Myxococcus hansupus; assembly: GCF_000280925.3. Classification (NCBI taxonomy): domain Bacteria; kingdom Pseudomonadati; phylum Myxococcota; class Myxococcia; order Myxococcales; family Myxococcaceae; genus Pseudomyxococcus; species Pseudomyxococcus hansupus. Next base: position 8,353,071 of record NZ_CP012109.1, on the reverse strand, counting down.
CAGCAGCTTCACCACCGCGCGCTGGGCCAGCGTGGCGGTGTGCAGGTCCGTGGACTGCTTGGCGACGGCCAGGCTGCGCACGAAGTCCCGCGGACCCACCGCCCAGCCCAGGCGCATGCCCGGAGCCAGCGTCTTGGAGAAGGTGCCCAGCGAGACGACGACACCCTCGTCGTCGAAGGAGGCCAGGGACGGCAGGTGCTCGCCGCGGAAGCGCAGCTCGCCGTACGGGTCGTCCTCCAGGATGAGGAAGCGGTGCTGCTGCGCCAGCCGCACCAGCTCGCGCCGCCGCTCCAGGGAGAGCGTGGTGCCCTTGGGGTTCTGGAAGTTGGCGACCACGTACACCAGCTTGGGCTTGTGTGTGGCCAGCAGGCGCTCCAGGTCGTCGGTGCGCATGCCCTGGTCGTCGCTGCCCACGGTGGCGAAGCGCGCCTCGTAGGCGCCGAACGTCTGGAGCGCCGCCAGGTAGCTGGGGTTCTCCACGATGACCAGGTCACCGGGGTCCAGCAGCACCTTGGCCACCAGGTCGATGCCCTGCTGCGAGCCGTTGGTGATCAGCACCTGGTCCGCGTTGGACTGACGGCCACGCTTCTGCAGGTGGCTGCAAATCCACTCGCGCAGCGGGGCGAAGCCCTCGGTGGTGCTGTACTGGAGCGCGGCGCGGCCTTCCGTGGCCAGGGCCTCGGCGTGAGCTTCCGCGATGGCCTCCAGCGGGAAGAGCTCCGGGGCGGGCAGGCCTCCCGCGAAGGAGAGGATGTCCGGCCGTTCAGCGACCTTGAGGATTTCGCGCACCGCGGAGGTCTTGATGCGGGACATCCGTTGGGCCAACCGCCAGACGGGCGGCGGGGGGAGGGGGGCGCTCATCGCGTCAGCGCTCATGGCTCACGCTCCTTTCGGGGGTTCTGGAGACACGTGGACATGCGTGTCTTCCTTCATGGACGTCAGGACGATGGTGGTCTGCGTGCGGGTGACCCCCGCGATGGTGCGCAACGTCCCCACCAGCAACGAGTCGAGCGACCTCGTGTTCGCCGTCTTCACCTTCAGCAGGTACGAGTCCTGGCCCGCCACGCGGTGGCACTCCAGGACGTCCGGCAGCGACAAGACCTTCTTGAGGAACTCGTCGAAGTACTTCGGGTGCTCGATGCTCACCCCGATGAAGGCGGTGATGTCCTTGCCGAGCTTCGCCGCGTCCACCCGGGCCGAGTAGCCCGAGATGACGCCGCGCTCCTCCAACTTGCGAATCCGTTCCGCCACCGCTGGCTGGGACAATTTCACCGCGCGCGCCATCTCCAATTGCGTGGCGCGGGCGTCGCGCTGCAACAGGTCGATGATGCGGAGGTCTTGTTCGTCCAGGTACATGGGGCGCATCGCCTTGATTTTATAAGCGCTTCGGCAAGAACTCAGATAATTTATATTTGAAGCCCCAAGGATGCAACTCCGGGGGTGGCCGAGGGTCGCCCGCGAAACGGTGCGGGCGGCGGGAGCTGGGAGTGTGCGGGGCTGCCGCCGGGCGAGGCCTCGGCTGGACGGCGGGAACGTGTCGCGCCAAGGGCGTGGCGTCATCTGCCCGAGGGCGTGATGACGCCGTGTGGCGTGTGCGGGTGAACGCTGTGCCGCGCCGCGCGTGCTGCCTGGAAACATCTCGCGGGCACTGGCGCGCCGTGCCGCGCGTGCTACCTGGAGACGACGCGAGTTAGCTGGCGCGCCGTGCCGCGCGTGCTACTGGGAGACGACGCGCGGGGGCTGGAGCGCCTCGCCGCGCACTACCTGGAGACGACGCGCGGGCGGTGGCTGCGCCGCGCCGCGCGCACTACCCGGAGACGTCGCGCGTTAGCTGGCGTGCCGCGCCGCGCGTACTACCTGGAGACGTCGCGAGGGAGCTGGCGCGCCGTGAAGCCGCGCTTCTGGAGCAGGTCCACGATGCCGCCCGGCCCCACGACGTGGCCCGCGCCCACGACGACGAAGTGCGTGCGGGGCTCAGCGAGCATCGCTTCCATGCTGCGGGCCATCTGCTGGTTGCGCTCGAAGAAGATGCGCTCGTAGACAGGGCGGTACGTCGGGTCCTCCGCGCCTTCGAGGAGCAACTGGGCGAGCCGCTCCGCGTCACCGGCCTTCCAAGTCCCGATGAGCAGCTCGAGCACCTCCGCGACAGGGCGCTCGCGGCGGAGCTGGTCCCGGAGCATCAGGTCCTGCAGCGGCTCCGGCGTCTCGGCCAACAGGCGAAGCTGGGACTCCGCGGTCTCCAACTCCACGATGTCCATCTGGACGCCGCGCGCGCGGTCGAGGAACGCGCGGTCCACGCCGTGGCCTTGCTGGTAGCCCGCGCGCTGGAACTCCATCACGCCAATCGTCAGTCCCACGAGCCAGGGGCGCAGGCGCTCCAGATTGCGGAGCTCGAGCCCCAGGCGCTCGGCGGTGCTGCCGAGCAGCATCATCGTCTCCGGCTCCAGTCGGTCCGTCAGTCGCTGACCCTTGGGCAGCAGGCCCAGCCCACGCAGCAGCCGCTGCATGTCCGCGGTGTCCACCTTGCCCACGTCGACCTCGACGACGAGCACGTCGGACTTCTCGAACGCGGTCTCCATGGAGGGCGTCAGCGGCAAGGTTCCTTCCTTGCCCAGGTGCACGGAGCCCACCAGGTAGGCGAGCCCGCCCTTCGAGTCCGTCACCTCCCAGAGAAAGGCGAGGCCCGTGTCGGTGGGCGCGGCGGCGTCGGGCGTTGGCGCCGGAGTCGAGGCGCAGCCCAGGCCAAGCCACGTCGAGAGGAGCAGGGAGGTCAGCAGGGAGGATGACTTCATGGCGTGCATGGACCGGCGGTGTTTCCGTTGCGCGGGGACGTCACGAGGACGCACCGTGCGAGGCGCCGCGAGAGCGCGGCGTTCCTCGGAGCCCGCGTTCAGTGGCGGGGCGTCTGCGAAGCTTCACTCTACCTCGGTTCGCGCACGCGCCGGTCGCGCCCGTTCCGCCACGCGCCGCGCGGCATGGCCAGACATGGAACGGCGCCCCTTGCGGGGCCACCTGTACTGAACATTCAGGGTAGGCTTCGCATCCGTCAGCGCCGCACGAACGCTGACGCTCTGCGTCGTATGTGCGCTTTGACGCGCGGAGCCATCGACCGTGCTTTGACACCCTCCTTGCCGGGTGCTACCGCTAGGTGAAACATGAATCGGGCTTCAGCTTCTCCAGACCGCTCCGGACCCGTCACGCCGCGAGGCCAGCGGACGCGTGCGAAGCTGTTGAAGGCTGCTGAGTCGGTCTTCGGTGAGAAGGGCTACGAGCGCGCCTCCATCGCGGACATCACGCGCAAGGGTGGCGTGGCGCTCGGAACGTTCTACGTCTACTTCCCCGACAAGCAGTCCATCTTCGTGGAAGTGGTGGACGAGCTGGGCACGCGCCTGCGCCGCCTCATCGCGGAGTCGGTGGCCGGATGCGAAAACCGTGTCGACGTGGAGCGCCAGGGCCTGCGCACCTTCTTCCAGTTCGTGCGCCAGCACCCCAATCTCTATCGCGTGGTGCGGCAGGCGGAGTTCGTGGACGAGGCGTGCTACCGCCGCTACTACGACCGCTTCGCCCGCGGCTACGTGAGTGGCCTCACCCGCGCCATGGAGGCCGGTGAGGTGCGCCGCATGGACCCGGAGGCGCTCGCCTACTGCCTCATGGGCATCAGTGACTTTCTCGGCATGCGCTGGGTCCTCTGGGAGGAAGACCCGGGGCTCGACCGCGTCCTCGACACCGCGATGACGCTCATCTCCCACGGCCTGGACCCGCGTGCGCCGTCCACGGGCCGCAACACCGTGAAGTCCTCCACGGCTTCGAAGGCGAAGCCCAAACCGAAGACCCCGAAGAAGAACACCCTGCGTTCCGCCCGCCGTCCGGCGCGCGGCGCCCGGAGCTGACGAACACCCATGCGATACGCCCAGATTCTCTCCACTGGCCGCTACGTCCCCGAGAAGGTCCTCACCAACGCCGACGTCGAGAAGATTCTCGGTGAGAAGGTGGATGAGTGGCTCCAGCAGAATGTGGGCATCCGCGAGCGCCACATGATGGCGGATGACCAGGTCACCTCCGACCTGTGCGTGGGCGCGGCCCGTCAGGCGCTGGAGCGCTCGGGCACGAAGCCGGAGGAGCTGGACCTCATCATCATCGCCACCGACACGCCCGACTACCTCAGCCCCGCCACCGCCTCCGTGGTGCAGGCGAAGCTGGGCGCGGTGAACGCCGGCACCTACGACCTCAACTGCGCGTGCGCGGGCTGGGTGACGGCGCTGGACGTGGGCTCCAAGACCATCGCCGCGGATGACAGCTACCAGCGCATCCTCGTCGTGGGCGCCTACGGCATGTCGCGCTACATCAACTGGAAGGACAAGAAGACCGCCACCCTGTTCGCGGACGGCGCGGGCGCGGTGGTGCTGGGCGCCAGTGACAAGCCCGGCTTCCTGGGCGCGAAGCTGCTGGCCAACGGCGAGTACCACGACGCGCTGGGCGTCTACACCGGCGGCACCAACCGCCCGGCCACGGCCGAGGCGCTGGAGCTGACCAACGGCAAGCCCGCGGTGCAGTTCGTCCGCAAGTTCCCGGCGACGTTCAACACCGAGCGCTGGCCCATGCTGCTGGACCAGCTCCTCAAGCGGCAGAACCTGAAGCTGGACGACGTGAAGCAGTTCGTCTTCACGCAGCTCAACCTGCGCACCATCGAAGCCACCATGAAGATCCTGGGCCAGCCGATGGAGAAGGCCCACTACACCATGGACAAGTGGGGCTACACCGGTTCGGCCTGCATCCCGATGACGCTGGATGACGCGGTGGTGCAGGGCAAGGTGCAGCGCGGTGACCTCGTGGCCCTGTGTGCCAGCGGCGGCGGGCTCGCCATGGCCTCCGCCCTCTACCGCTGGACGGCCTGAGTCACGCCATGACGGAGGGCGCTCACATGTTCATCGGTGACTGGATGGGCCGTGGTGCCCTGTACTGGCCCGACCACGTCGCGGTGGTGGACGTGGCCCGTGGCGACGCGGGCCGCTTCACCTACCGCGCGATGAACGCGCGCGCCACCGCGCTGGGCGGCTGGCTGCGGGACGTGGCCGGCGTGAAGAAGGGTGACCGGGTGGGCATCGTCGCCCACAACGGCGTGGAGTACCTGGACGCGCTGTTCGCCTGCGCCAAGATTGGCGCCGTCTTCGTCCCGTACAACTGGCGGCTGCACGCCGCCGAGCTGACGGACCTGGTGCGCTCCATCCGCCCCAGCGTCCTCCTCTTCGGCGACGAGTTCCGCGACACCGTGGCGGACGTCCGCGAGCGCCTGGGCGGCGGCCCTCGCCTGGTCGCGCTGGAGCCCCAGGGGCTGCCCGGCGCGGACGTGTATGAAACAACGTTGTCGCATGTGTCGGCGTCGCCGGTGACACAGGACGCGGTGTCCGAGGAGGACATCCTGTGTCTGATTTTCACGGGCGGCACCACCGGGCGCTCCAAGGGCGCGCGCGTCAGCTACCGCATGGTGGCGTGGAACACGCTCAACACGCTCGTCCACGAAGTGCGGCCCGGTGATGTCACGGTGACGCACACGCCCATGTTTCACACGGGCGGCTTGCTCGTGTACACGCTGCCGCTGCTCACCGTGGGCGGCACCGTGGTGTTGATGCGGCGGTGGGAGCCGGACGCGCTGCTGGACCTCATCCCGCGTGAGAAGGTGTCGCTCTTCTTCGCCGTGCCCACGCAGTACCAGCAGCTCATGGAGTCGCCGCGCTTCAGGACGACGGACTTCGTCTCGGTGCGCTTCATGACCAGCGGCGGCGCGGCGCTGCCGGTGCCGCTCATCCAGGCGTGGCAGGCGGTGCACCCGGTGCCCTTCAAGCAGGGCTTCGGCATGACGGAGTTCGGCCCGGGCCTGTTCAGCATGGGGCCGGAGTACGCGGTGTCGAAGGCGGGCTCCATTGGCCGGCCCAACTACTTCATCGCCGCGAAGCTGGTGGATGACGACGGCCGCGAGGTGGCCACGGGCGAGGTGGGCGAGCTCATCCTCAAGGGGCCCTCCATGTGCTCCGGCTACTTCGAGGACGAGGCGGCCACGCGCGAGGCCATCGACCCGGACGGCTGGTTGCACACGGGCGACCTCGCGCGCATGGACGCGGACGGCTTCTTCACCATCGCCGGGCGCAAGAAGGACATGTTCATCTCCGGCGGCGAGAACATCTACCCGCTGGAGCTGGAGGCCGCGCTCTACGAGCACCCCGAGGTGGCGCAATGCGCCGTGGTCGGCGTGCCCGACGAGAAGTGGGGCGAAGTGGGCCGGGCCTATGTCGTGCTGAAACCGGATGGGAAGGTTTCGGCGGAGGCGTTGTTGGAGCACCTGCGCGGCCGGGTGGCGCGCTTCAAGGTGCCCAAGCGCGTGGAGCTGCTGGAGCGCCTGCCCATCTCCGCGGCCGGCAAGATTCTCAAGCGCGAGCTTCGCGAGGCGGCGGTCGCCTCGGACACGGACAAGCCGCGTCATTGAGTGTGAACGCACCTTGATGGACGGGCCACCGCCACCGGTGGCTCGCTACCTGTCGACTGTCGCGTCAGCCCGGCGATGCCGCCGGAAGAGGAGGAGCAACCATGAACAAGAAGCTGCTGTCCGCGGTGATGACGTCTGCGCTGTGTCTGGTCGGTTGTGGTGAGGCGGACCCGATCAACCCTGGCCCCGACGGCAACAACTCCCCCAACCTGAGCACGGCGCAGGGCATCCAGACGTTCCTGGAAGGCAAGACGCTGACGATGCGCGGGGATGACATTCCCAGCCATCCGAACGGCTTCAGCGAAGACGTCAACTTCGGTGCCAGCTCGCAGTGCTACCAGAGCGTCACCATGACGGTGCAGGGCGGCAACTTCCGCGTCGACAGCGTTCCGGGCACCATCGAAGGCGCGCCGAACGCGGGCCAGACGGGAACCTGCAACCCGGAGGTCGCGCAGAACCCGCTGTCCTTCACCTCCACCGTGGTGAGCATCGAGAACGTGTCCGCGGACGGCGAGTGCTTCGACGTCGCGTTCACCTTCCCGGGCTTCCGTCAGGTGGGCCGCGGCTCGTTCTCCGCGGATCAGCGCAAGCTGGACCTGGAGCTCTTCTTCGAGGGCGGCGCCACGGGCGCCAACTGCGCGGCGGGCGGCGTCGGCTCGGCCTCGGTGAACCAGGTCATCGGCGGCAACTCGCAGCCGTTCACCGGCAACGCGGTGCAGAGCTACGTCATCAGCGGCAGCTAGCCTGAGTCTCTCCGGAAGGGAGGCGTGCTCCTCCTCCCTTCCGTGTGGGGCCCGTGCCCGGAGGGACTTCCGTGTGGCGCGGGCGCAGGGGTGGAAAACGGCCTCGCGAGGCGGGCAGTCCGCGGGCCATGGAAGCAACGAGCTCGCAGACGTTCGCAGTCCGGCGTGACGGCCGGAAGCGCCCCCTGGCGTGGGGCCGAGGTGTTTATGGCACGGTGGTGGTTGTCCGAGGCACGCAGGACGGCGCGGCGCTCCGCGGGCGTATTGGCGTTGGCGCTGGCGGGTGTGTCGCTCCCGGCCGCGGCGCAGAGCACGCCGGTTCCCGGCTTGTATTTCGGTGAGTGGAACAACGAGGAGAACCGCGACGAGGACGCGAAGCCGCGCGAGTTCACCCTCATCAACTACTTCTTCACGCGGCTCTCGGTGCAGAACCAGGTGGGCGACCCGGCCGGCCTTCGCGGCGTGGCGCTGGGCCCCATTGGCCTGCCCGCCGGAAGCGCGGTGCGCGCCGAGCCCGGCCTGTCCGCGTACTTCATCGAGCAGCGGTGGATTCCCGTCATCGAGTACAGCCCCCACTTCGTGGACGGGCTGGCGTCGTTCCGGGCGCAGTTCGAAATCGACTACATGTGGGGCCGGTCGGCCAACGCGCTCCAGCAGAACGAGGGCGGCGGCTTCAACGCCGACCAGGTCAACATCCAGACGAAGAACGTCAACGTCGCGCTGTACCCCACGCGCAAGCCGCGCGAGCTGACGATTCTGGTGGGCACGCAGCCCCTCTACGACAACGTCTACGACCCCACGCGCACGCCGCTGTCGGACATCACCCGCACCGGCTACAAGATGAGCTTCGTGGGCAGCGACGCCACGGGTATCTCCATCTTCAGCGGCTACAAGGGCCTGGCCAAGCTGAGCCTGATGCCGCTGGGCAGCGCGCAGGCGGACAAGGCCACGCGCAACGACCCGCGCCTGAAGTTCATCTGGCTCCTCACCGCGGACTACGTGTACCCGGTGCGGCCCAACACCAACGTGGGCGTGTCGCTGTGGCTGCTCAACGACCAGACGAAGGGTGACGCCTACGCCTTCGAGGGCCTGGTGAAGAGCGGTCCATCCTCCACGGGCCTCAACACCTTCACGGGCACGGCGCGCTTCGACATCACGCGGCCCACGGGCAACGTCGTCTACGCGGGCGCCAACTTCAACCACAACATCGACTTCCGCAACGGCCGCTTCGGCGCGTCCGGCTTCGTCATGTACAACGGCGGCAAGTTCGTGAGTGACGACCCGGAGCGCTCCGCCCTCTCCGAGCTCACCATCTCCGGCCTCTCCGCCAACCTGGAGCTGATGTACCAGTGGGGCCGCGGCCCCGCGGACATGCTCACGCTGGAGGGCATGTACACCACCGGCGACGATGACTTGTCCGACAGCCGTTACACCGGCGCCTTCACCCTCAACCAGTACGGCCTGCCGGGCGCGGTGTGGTTCAACCACAAGATGCTCATCCTGTTCCCGTTCACCAGCACGGTGAACAACTACACGGGCGCGGTGACGGACATCTCCAACCAGGGCTACGGCATGCGCGCCGCCATCGCCACCGCGGCGTGGGACGTGGTGCCCAACAAGTTCAACGTCAAGCTGGGCGTGGGCACCGCGACGTCCGACGCGACGCCCGTGCGCTGGACGCCGGAGGTCGAGCGCGGCCGGTACATCGGCACCGAGGTCAACGCGGAGCTGCGCTACCACATCCGCTACCTGATGACGGTGGGCCTGCACGCGGGCTACCTGTTCCGGGGCAGCTTCTACGACGGCTCGCCCACCATCCGGACCAATCCCTTCTCCGCCTTCACCACCTTCACCTGGTACGCGTTCTGACCATGAGCACCTCCCGCGCATTCACCGCCCTGCTCCTCGCGGCGGGGCTCTCCTCCGCCGGTTGCGTGCGCTCGTTCGCGCACCAGCCCGCGCTCTCGTTCCAGGACCTGGACTACACCTCCGAGGGCACGAAGCAGCCCTGGCCGGTGAACCGGATTCCCCTGCCGCGCACCGCGAATCAGTACGGCATGGCCGTGATTCCGGAGATGGCCTACGTCGACATGCCCGGCAGCGGCCCGGACGCCAAGACGGTCGTGTTCATCCACGGCCTGGGCTCGTACCTGAAGTTCTGGCGGGCGCAGCTCGACGCCTTCCAGCAGCAGGGCTACCGCGTCATCGCGGTGGACCTGCCCGGCTTCGGCAAGTCCGACAAGCCCGGCGGCTTCCCGTACACCATGGAGGCCATGGCGGACGCGGTGCTGGAGCTGGTGGACACCCTGGGCGTGGAGAAGCCCGTGCTGGCCGGCCACTCCATGGGCGGGCAGACGTCGCTCTCCTACGCCATCCGCTACCCGGATTCGCTGAGCGCGCTGGTGCTGGCGTCGCCCGCCGGCTTCGAGAAGTTCACCTGGCGGGAGAAGGAGTGGTTCGCGCGGGTGATGAGCACCGAGTTCATCAAGGCCGCGCCCGAGTCCGCCATCTGGGGCAGCGTGCGCCAGGGCAACTTCATGCACTGGCGCCCGGAGCTGGAGTGGTTGATTGAAGAGCGCGTGCGGCTGACGAAGTCACCCGAGTTCGACGCCTACGCCTACGCCAACGTGCGCACGGTGCGGGGCCTGTCCAACAACGACTTCGTGCGCGGCAACCTGCACCGCGTCACCGTGCCCACCGTCATCATCTACGGCACGGATGACCGGCTCATCCCCAACCCCTTCCTCCACGGCGGCGAGGCGCGCGGCATCATGGAGTACGGCGCGTCCCACATTCCGGGGGCGAAGCTGGTGGCCATGGAGGGCTGCGGCCACACCGTGCAACTCGACTGCCCGGAGCGCTTCAACGAAGCGGCCTTCGCCTTCGTGCGTGAAGCGGTGGCGGGGAGCATTCCGGTGCCGGCCGCTCCAGAGAAGCAGGAGGCGCCGACGCCGGACTCGCCCTCCACGCCGTCGTCCGAGCCGCAGTCGCCGGGCACGCTGCCTCCGCCCACGCCGGGCCAGGAAGGCGAGCCGACGCCGGGCGTGCTGCCCGTGCCGTAGCCGGGGCGTGTTGGACCGGTCCACCTCCACCCTGCATCGAGGGTGGAGGTGCCGGGTGCGGAGGGCTACGGGACGCGGTGGTTGACCACCATCTCGTACTGGACGGCCTCGGTCAGGTCCTTCGAGTTGAAGTGGCCGTAGGGGTAGCCCGTGTAGCGCTTCTCGCCGTTCTGCCCGGGGATGCGCGACGTGTACTCGCCATAGACGATGCCATCGAAGCCGATGATTTCGTCCGCCGTGGAGTAGATGGAGTAGATGTACGCGCCCTCGTACCGGCTCTTGGAGCGCAGGTCATTGAGGTACGTCGAGCGGCCGGTGACGCTGCCCCAGAGGAGGTAGCCCGGGTACAGGCCGTTGGTGGAGCCGCAGGTCGGCGTGGACGGGCCGGACATGTAACAAGACGTCAGGCCCAGGTTGGCGCCGGCGATGCCGACGAAGGTGTCGACCGAGGACGTGAGCGGCGCTCCCACGTTGTACGAGCCGCCGTCCGCCGCGTCGTGGGCCGTTCCACCCATGATGGCCTTGCGCGCCAGCGTCACGCCCATGGAGTGGGCGACGATGTCCACCTTCGAGGCGCCCGTGTACGCCTTCACCGCCTCGATGAACTTGCGAACCTTCATCACGTTCGCCTTCGAGTGGTACTGGTTCGGCGACTGGAGCGCGTTCGCCGGGCCCCACGTCGTCGCGTACAGCTCGCTCGTCTTGTAGCCCCGCGACTGGAAGTACTCGATGGAGTTCGTCCAGCCCGTCTGGCCGAAGACCGAGCCCACCGCCTTGTCCGAGTTGCCGTGGATGAAGATGACGGGCTGCTTCGTCACGGTGTCATTCGCGTGTTCCTTGCCGCCGAAGCTTCCGCCCGAGAGCTCCGCGCGAACGAAGTCGTAGCTGTTGTACCCGTTGGCGGACAGCCAGCTCCGGAAGTGCGTCGTGGCGCCGGAGGTGGAGACCGCTGCGGCCTCCACCGCGCCGAGTTCCTCTTCGTGCGGCGCGATGTCCTCGCCGCAGCCAGTGGTGATGCCAAGCAGCAGCGTGCTCGCGATATACAGCGAAGGCCTCAGTCGCATGGGCATACTCCTTCGTTTGTTTTTGGAAGACGCGTCCGGAACGAGTCGTGTTCTCGAGCGCGATACACAGTCTAGAGACATCTCGCTCTCGCGTCTTCCGCTGACTGGACGTGCGCGGACGTTGTCGCGTTGCGTCGCGTGGTAATCAACGGGCCATGCGCGCACGCAAGGTCGTCATCCCCAAAGCGGGTGGGTACGAGCAGCTCCACCTTGAAGAGGTGAATCAGGATTCACCTGGATTCGGTGAGGTCCGGGTGGCCACCGAGGCCATCGGGGTGAACTATGCGGACTGCGTCATCCGCATGGGGCTGTACGCCTCCGCGAAGGAGTACGTGGGGTGGCCCATCACCCCCGGCTTCGAGTTCGCCGGCCACGTGGAGGCCGTGGGGCCGGGAGTGGAAGACCTGGCACCCGGAGCGCGGGTGTTCGGCGTGACGCGCTTTGGGGGTTACGCCACCCACGTCACGGTGCCCCGTCACCAGTTGTTCACATTGCCCGCGCGGCTGAGCATGGAGCAGGCCGCGGGGTTCCCCACGGTGTTCCTCACCGCGTACTACGCGCTGTTCGAACTGGCGCACCCGCGGCCGGGGGCCAACGTGCTGGTGCACTCGGCGGCGGGCGGCGTGGGCGGGGCGCTGCTCCAACTGGGGCGCATCGCCGGGTGCCGGATGGTGGGGGTGGTGGGTGGGACGCACAAGGTGGAGACGGCCCGCGCGCAGGGGGCGGAGGTCGTCATCGACAAGAGCCGGGAGGACTTGTGGCGCGCGGCGAAGTTGGCGGCGCCCAAGGGGTATGACGTGGTGCTGGACGCGAACGGGCCGTCCACGCTGCGCGACAGCTACAAGCACCTGGCGTCGCCTGGGAAGCTGGTCATCTATGGCTTCCACTCCATGCTGCCTCGCACCGGTGGACGGCCGAACTACGCGAAGCTCGCTTGGGACTGGCTGCGGACGCCTCGGTTCGATCCGCTCTCGCTCACCAACGACAACACCAGTGTGATGGCGTTCAACCTGTCGTACCTGTTCGAGCAGCGCGCCGTGCTGGAGGAGTCCATGGCGCGGCTGCTGGGCTGGTTGGACGAAGGGAAGCTGGTGCCGCCGCCGGTGAAGGCGTATCCGCTGGACGCGGTGGCGGAAGCGCATCGGGCGCTGGAGTCCGGTGGCACGGTGGGGAAGCTGGTGCTGGTGCCGTGAGCGCGGGCGCGGGGTGTGGCCAGGACGCGCCTTGGGCTCATCCCTGTGGAAGCGCCGCCCCGCGGCTGGACGGAGGCTCCGGGGCCCATCGCAGCACGCGTCCTCCGGGTAGCCTCAAGGCCCACAGGAATCGGTGCGTCGTGTCGTGACGTCGGATGATGAGTGCGAAGCCCCGGCGTCGCACCGCCTCGCCCGCGGGTGTCATCTTCCACGTGATGTCGAAGTCGAGGAGGTTCCTGGACAGCCTGCCCGGCAGTCGGCCTTCGGCTTGAAGCGCTTGTGCGAAGCGGCGGCCATCCGCGTGTGCGTCTGGGTTCACGGAGATGGGATGGGCCCGGGCCCATGTCTCGAAGTTGTGCGCGAAGTCCGGGCCCAATGCCGCCGCCAGGACGGGCCAGGCTCGCTCCACGCTCCGACGCCGCTTGGAAATCAAGGACTGCGCCGCCGCGAGGACACGGGACGCGTCGAACCCGGCTGGCACGGGAGCGCCCACTCCGAGCGCGCGCACCAGTTCCTCCTGCTCCCGCGCCAGTCGCTCCCTCGCGCTCATGAATGGCGCTCCCTGTCCTCGGGGATGAACTCGCGTCCGAGGGTGGCGCCACTGAGCTTCGTTGTTGGCTCGGTGTGCGGATGAGCGCCATCACGCGTGGCGTGTGGCTCGGTGCTGCGGGCGCCACCGAGCTTCGTTGTCGGCTCGGCGTGCGGATGAGCACCATCACGCGTAGCGGGCGGCGCGGGGTTCCGGGCGCCGCCGGGCGTCGTTGACGGCTCGGTGTGCGGATGGGCGCGTGCGTGCTTCGCTTCTGCGTGGCGAGCGATGCCGCGCTCGAGCGCCTGCTCCATCCACGTCAGCTCGGCGGCGAGTTCGGCCTCGGGCGGAAAGCGGTCATCGCGCTCGAGCATCACGGGCACGGGGCCCAGCCGCGCGGCCAGTCGCTCCAGCAGCGCGAGCGGGCCCTCGGGGAGCGGATGCGCGTGGGTGTCGTGGTACAGCCCACCGCGCTGGATGCCGCCAGCCACATGCACATAGGCCAGCCGTTCCCGAGGCACGGCGGCGAGCACCGCGTCCGCGTCCGTCCCGTGGTTGAGCACCTGGGCATGGAGGTTGGCCACGTCCAGGAGCAGCGACGCCTGGGTGTGCGCGAGCACCCCTCGCAACAGGTCCGCCTCATGGAAAGCGGCGTCGGGCCACTCGAACAACGACGCCACGTTCTCCAGCGCGAGCGGCACTGGCAGCGCGGCTTCGGCGAGCCGGATGTTCTCGGTCAGCACCTCCAATGCTTCCTCGGAGCGCTGCACAGGCAGCAGGTGTCCTGACTCGAGTCCTCCCGCGCGGACGAACGCCAGGTGCTCGCTGACGCAGACGGCGCCCAGCCGCTCTGACAGCCGCGCCAACCCGTCGAGGCGGCGCGGCTCGGGAGGTTCCGCCGAGCCCAGCCCCAACGAGACGGCGTGCAACACCACGGGGACGCCGCGCTCGCGAAGCCGGACGAGCGGCTCGGGGAGGGGACCCGTTGGTGAGAGGTGCTCGGCGAGGACCTCGACGAAGCCGAGCCCCTGCCAGCGGTCGATGAAGTGCGCCAGCTCCCGGCGCCAACCAATGCCGACGCCCCGAAGCCCGAGCGCCGTCAATCCCCACCTCCGCAGCCCCCACAACCGCCCCCTCCACCGCAACTGCTGCTGTCACTCCCACAGCCGCCGCTCGACGATGACGTGCCCGTCGAGAGCGAATTGCCCAGGAGGTGACGGGGCAGCAGCGCGAAGTCACCCACGGTCATCACGTCCAGGCCGTAGAGGGCCACCGCCAAGCACAAGGCGTTACTGCTCAGGGCCTGGGGGGACTCCGCGCCACGGCTCGATTCCTGGAGCGGCCTCTGCTCCTCGCGCAGGGTTCGGTAGACGGAGGCTCCCAGTCGGCTGGTCCACACCGGACGCATCAGGATCACGAGCCCTACCACTCCGGCGACGCAGAGGAGGCACAGGAAGAGGACGGGCTTGCCGCGCTCCACGCCCAGGAGAATCTTGGAGAATCCCAGCAGGAGCACGAAGAGCATCGGCAGGGGCGGAAGCCACCGGGCCCAGAGCGCCTGGGTGCCGCTGACCAACCAGCCGCGCTGGCTCAAGTTGCGTTTGAGCCGCCCGAAGGCGGGCTGGACCCTTTCGACGAGCTTGTCGTTGCTGTCCTCCTGCTCTTTGATCGCTTCATGAACGAGCCGCTCCACGGGCGAGGCGAACTTGCTTTGAGCGCCCGTCGTGACCAGGAGACCGTCCTCCACCTTGAGCGCCTTCTGGTGGAGCAGCTTGGCCAGGGCCGTATGCACGACGGCCTTGGGTCCTGACAGCATCGCGACCTCGAAGGGGTCCCACGTTGCCGGCAGCGGCTGAAGGCTGCCCCCGGGAGCGCGCAGCAGCCACCTCAGGGTGAAGCCCAGCGCCATGGCGCCGAGGCTCAACGCCATGAACACCTTCAGAAACTGCGGGCCCGGCAGGTTCAGGAAGTCCATCGGTGCGCCCTCCCAGTCGGTTCGCTCCCTGATGAAATGCTGTCGGGCGGGAGTGACAGTCCTCGCCCGCGACAGTTTCGTGACATCCGGGTGCCACTGGAGCGCCACGGGGTGGCGCCAATCGTGCAGCATAGCCTGGGCGGTGGGACGCGTCTTCCCGTCACGAACCGGGTTAGCGTGGAGGCCATGCCCATCGTTCACGACTGGCTGGCCCGCCGTGCGGCACTGGCGCCCGAGCGGACCGCGCTCATCGACGCCCAACACGGTGAGCGACACATCTCCTTTCGGGAGTGGAATGCCTCGGCCTCCCGCACCGCGGCGTTCCTGCACCATGCGCTGGGCGTGGGGCGGGGCGACCGGGTCGCGGTGCTCGCGTACAACGGCGTCGAGTTCCTCGACCTCTTCTTCGCCTGCGCGAAGTTGGGCGCCATCCTCCAGCCGCTCAACTGGCGGTTGAGCGCTTCGGAGCTGGGCAGCCTGCTCGCGGACGCCGAGCCCTCCGTGTTCGTCTTCGGCCCTGAGTTCCGTGCCCAGGCGGAGGCGGTCCGGCCTGGGGCGGCGTTCGTGAAGCACTGGCTGAGTCTGGCGTCACCGGGCCTAGGGGAGCGGGCCTTCTCCGAGCGCGACGGGCAGAAGGATGTTTCCCTTCCCGCGCTGGAGTTGGAGGCGGATGCGCCGTGGGTGCTCTGTTACACGGGCGGCAGCACGGGGCTGCCCAAGGCGGCGGTGCTCACTCATGGCTCCATCACCGCGAACGCGGTGAACACCGTCATGGGGTGGGGGCTCACGGCGGGGGATGTGGCGCTGCTCAACGCGCCGCTGTTCCACGCGGGAGGGCTGAGCGTCTTCACCGCGCCGCTGGTGTACGTGGGCGGCGCGTCGGTGGTGTGCCGGAGCTTCGATGTGGAGGGCGTGTTCGACCTCGTGCAGCGCGGCGTGGTGAACCTCGTGTTCGGCGTGCCCACCATGTTCATCGAGATGCAGCGCCACCCGCGCTTCGATGCGGTGGACCTGTCGCGCGTCAAGTTGGTCATCAGCGGCGGCGCGCCGTGCCCGGAGCCCGTGTTCGAGCGTTTCTTCGCGCGGGGCGTGGACTTCAAGACGGGCTACGGCCTCACCGAGGCGGGGCCCAACAACTTCTGGCTGCCGCCGGAGGACGTGCGCCGCAAGCCGGGGGCGGTGGGCGTGCCGCTGTTCCACGTCGAGGCCCGCATCGAAGGGGAAGCGCAGCCGGGGGACGTGGGGGAGCTGCTGTTGCGGGGGCCGCACCTGTGCGCGGGGTATTGGCGCAGGCCCGAGGACACCGCGCGCACGTTCGCGGGGGGCTGGTTGCACACGGGGGACCTGGCGGTGCGGGACGCGGAAGGGTGCTTCCGCATCGTGGGGCGGAGCAAGGACCTCATCATCTCGGGTGGGGAGAACATCTATCCGTCGGAAGTGGAGAGTGTCCTCGCGGGACACCCCGAGGTGGCGGAGGTGGCTGTGATTGGCGTCGTGGACCCGAAGTGGGGCGAGACGCCGCGAGCGCTCGTCGTCGCCCGGCCGGGCACCGCGCCGTCCGCCGAGGCGCTGCTGGCGTTCTGCGACGGACGGCTGGCCCGCTACAAGACGCCGAAGTCGGTGCGCTTCATCGATGCGCTACCAAGGACCTCGGCGGGCAAGGTCGACCGGCGGGCCCTGAGCGCCACGCACGGCGCGCCCTGAGTTGCCCACAAGTTCTCCCCGCGCCCCGGCTCTCAAGCCCGCGCGGTGAAGCGCGCGGCCACGTGAATCATGAGCGCGGACGAACGTGCACGCCGACGGACAGGATTCGCATGGTGCGAACATCCACGGCGTAGGTCGTGACGTCCAGGAGTGGCTTGCCGGAGCGGGCCTCGACAGAGAGGCCGGGTGGGGGAGGGCAGACCGCATCATTTGGGGTGAACTGGACGAGGACCACGCCTTCCGGCCCTGGCGCGGACATCACGTCGTAGGACTGCTGCTGATGGAGGCAGGCTTCGTCGGGTGGGATGCCGGCGGGCAGCGGCGCCCCGCGCGGGAGGAAGTCCTCCAGGGCGAGCTGAATGGCGGCGGCGGTGTTTCCATCCAGATGGAGCATCCCTTCTGCTGGGAGCTCGAGTGGGAAGCTGAAGCGTGCCGCTTCTTGAGCCGGCGCCCGGGGAATGGGCGCGGGAGCCGTGACGCAGGCCAGGGACAAGGCACCGAGCCCGAGAAGCGAAGAGGGGCGGATGGGCGTCATGGCAGTTGCACCGCCAGGATGCGCCAGGCTTGCGTGTCCACCGCGTAGGTGGCGCCCATGTCGTTGACGGCGCCTTCCTGCATGCAGGCACCGGGGCTGACGGAGAATCGGACGAGCAGGATTCCCTCTGTCGAAGGCGCCGTGCGCACGTCGTAGGACTGCCGCTGGTTCAGACACACCTCCACGGCGGACGCGTCCTCGGGCAAGCGGACATGTCGTGGCCGGAAATCATCCATGGCCAGTTGAATGGCGGCCGCCGTTGCCGCGGGGACCTCGCGCCGGGTATCCGCGGGCAAGGCATCGGGGAACTTGAACCACGCCGCTTCCGCAGGAGGAACACGAGGTAGAGGGCCGGGCCGGGTGGCGCAGCCGGCGAGCATGATGCAGGACAGGAGCACCTTGAGCTTCATTCCGTCACCGTGGTGATGCGGCCCGTGGCTTTATCGTCAGGCAGGATGTGTCCGACGAGCCGCCACTGCTTGTCCACCCGGACGTACAGCTCGCCGGGCCGAGGCTCGTTCGCGTAGGGGACGAGCTTGTGGATGATGCACCGGGCGTCGAACTGGATGCGAATGAAGTATCGCTGGGTGTTCGCTCTCCGGTCTTCTTCGGACATGGGGGACGGGAACCACGGGTGGCTGTGGTAGTCCGCGATGACCGAGGCCCGCCCACGCTCATCGCGGATGCTCATGGGGGCATAACAAGTCTTCCGCTTGCTGGGCCCCACGGGGCGTCTGGGGCCGAGTGGTGAGGGGAAGCTGGCGTGGTAGACCCCATCGCCCAGGGTGTAGAGCGCGCCGCAATACTCCTGGCCATAGTCGCGGTCCATCGCGCCCGGCAACTTCATGATGGCGGGGCAGAGCTGGTCGATGACCTCGTCGATGTCGTTGGAGGGAACGATGGCCTCCCACGGCCCTCGGACCCAGACGCGCCGGGAGGCGGACGTCGTGAATCCATAGTGCTCGGCTTCGCGAGGCATCCACGGTGCGCTGGAGCAACTTGCGAGCAAGACGCTGGCGAGCAGCACACCTCGTTCGTGGCGCATGCCCGCCAGGATACCAGCGGGCGCCCACCGGCTCTCAAGCCCGCGCGGTGAAGCGCGCGGCCAGCTCCTTCAGCTTGGAGGCCCGGGCGTGCAGGTCCTCCACTGCGCGGGCAATCTGTTGCACGCCGGCCACCGACTCCGTCGAGCGCGCCGACAGCGCGTGGATGCGTCCGGCGATGTGCTCGCCCGACTCGGACTGGCGCGTGTTCTCGTCCGCCATCCGCTCCACCGTCCCGCCAATCTCATTCACGCTGGCCAGCAGCCGTGACAGCGCGTTGCCCGCCGTGGAGGACATGCCCAGGCCCTCGTGCACCATCGTGGTGCCCTGGCGCATCAGCTCCGCCGCCGCGCGCATGTCCGCTTCGCTCCGGGCCAGCATCGTCTGCACCTGCCCCGCGGCGTCGCGCGTCCGGTTCGCCAGCTTGCGCACCTCGCCCGCCACCACCGAGAAGCCCTTGCCGTGCTGGCCCGCGCGCGCCGCCTCGATGGCCGTGTTCACCGCGAGCAACTGCGTCTCCTCCGCCACCTGCTGGATGAGCCGCAGCATCTCCGCCGTCACCCGGCCCGAGGCCTGCAACCGCTCCACCGTCGTCGCCGAGCGCTCCACCACCCCGGCCATCTCCTCCATCTTCCTCAGCGCCTGCCCCACCGCCTCGCCGCCCTCGCGCGCCACCGCGCCCGTCGCCACCGCCGTCTTCGCCGCCGTGCGAGCCGTCTCCGCGCCCTGGGACACCCGCGCGCTCATGCCCTGCACTGTCTCCGCCGCGCGCTGCAGCGAGTCCGACTGTTCCCGCGTCGCCACGGTCAGCGTGTCCGCGGACGTGCGGATGCGCTCGGCGTCCAACGCCGTGGCCCCCGCCGCCTCCACCAGCGCGCGCACCACCTCGTGCAACCCGCCCACCATGGTGTTGAAGGCCGCCGAGAGCTGGCCCACCTCGTCGGAGGAGCGCACCTCCACCCGCGCGTCCAAATCCCCCCGCGCCACGCGCCGCGCCGCCTGCGCCAGCTCCTGCACCGGCCGCACCACCCGCCGCGACAGGTACACGCCCGCCAGCAGCGCCAGCAGCAGCGCGCCGCCCACCGCCACGAGGATGCGCTGGCGCACCGCCGCGACCTCCCGCTCGACGTCCTCCACGTACACGCCCGTGCCCAGCACCCAGCCCCAGGGCGCGAAGAGCTTCACGTAGCTCTCCTTCGGAATGGCCTCTGGCGAGCCCGGCCGCGTGGCCTCGTAGGACACCGCGCCCGCGCCCTGCGCCCGCGCCAACCGGACGATGTCCACGAACACCGGCTTGCCGCGCACGTCGCGGTAGCCCCGCAGGTCCTTGCCCAGCATGTCCGGCAGGTGCGGGTGCATGACCAGGCGCGTGTCCAGGTCGTTGACCCAGAAGTACTCCACCCCGGAGTAGCGCAGCCGCGCCAGCAGCGCCGCCGCCTGCTCCTGCGCCTCCTGTCGCGTCAGCGAGCCGTCGCGCTCCCGGGCCTCGTAGACCTCCAGCACGCCATAGGCCGTCTCCACCGCCTGCTTCAGCCCCAGGATGCGGTCCTCGCGAAGCTGCTCGCGCAGCTCCGGCAGCACGAACCCCAGGATGACCAGCAGCAATGGCAACGCCACCACGCCCATGGCCACGCACAGCTTCACCAGCAGATTCCGGCCGACTGACATCGCCGCGCAGCGTAGCCCCCAGCACGCCGCGCCGCTCTGTTACCTGAGTCTGGAAATACCCCCAGTCTGGGTTCCCAGCGGCTTTCGCACACCCGGTGAGGTTTTCCCGGATGTTCCAAGCCCTGTATTTCCGGATAGATATGGAGCCCGGCTGAGCCCTTACGCGCACGTTGAAAACATGAACCAACCCTAGAGGGCGGGACAGCGTGCAGGACTCGACGGAACCGTAGGAGATTCGCCGCCCAACGTATCAGGTCCCCTCGCTGACAGGTGCGGTGGGTGCGGCGCGGGGGCCCATCCGGGCCAGCCCTGTGCCCTTCTCCGTCGAGAAAACGCGCGGGCCGCGCACGGTGGATGGACCCCGCGAGTCCACCGCATGCACAGCAACCCTATGGGTGAACAACGGGAGACTGACCCGGCAAGTTCTGTCTGTCTGCCCCCGTACGTCCTATGCCAGCGGCCAAACGTTCCGGGTCGGTAAGGCATGGACAAGAAACTCGCAACCACCATCGGAGCCGCAGCGCGTGTCGCTCGCAACCGTCTGGAGCTCACCCAGGCGGACGTCGCGGAGCGTATCGATGTGGCCACCGAGGTCTATGGGCGTCTGGAGCGCGGCGGAATGCTGCCGAGCGTGCAGACGCTGATGAAGCTGTGCCACGAGCTGCACGTCTCCGCGGACGAATTGCTGGGGCTCGCCAGCAATGGCGCGCCGCGCCCCGGCGAGCCGCCGGTGGCGACGCAGGAGCGCCCCGAGGTGCGGCGCCTGCTGCGCACCGTGCGCCCGCTGGAGCCCGCCAAGGTGAAGTTGCTGGGCCTGGTGGCCAACGCGTTGAACCGCCGTTGAGCCCCGGCCCGCCGCCTCAATCCCTCACAGCTCGGAGAGGATTCGGTCCAACTCGTCAGGCTTCACGGGCTTGACGAGGTGTCGGTCGAAGCCAGCGCGCATCGCCTGGTCCCGTCCCTCGGGGCCTCCGTAGCCTGTCATCGCCACCAGCCGGATGCCGTTGCCCACGCGGTGGCGCAGGGTCTCCGCCACCCGGTAGCCGTCCAGGCCCGGCAGGCCGATGTCGACCAGCGCCAGCTCGGGCGGGTTCGACACCGCGAGCGCCACGCCCTGGAGGCCATCCGGCGCCACCGCCACCTGGTGGCCCCACAGCTCCAGCAGGTCGCGCATGGCCTGACGCGCGTCCACGTTGTCCTCCACCAGGAGGATGCGCCGGCCTCGCCGGAGGTCCGCGGCGTTGCGCGCGGCGTGGGGCAGGCCCACCGCGTCCACCAGCGGCAGCTTCACCACGAACTCGCTGCCCAGGCCGGGGCCGCCGCTGTGCGCCGTCACCTCGCCGCCGTGGAGCTGCACCAGCTTGCGCACCAGCGTCAGGCCAATGCCCAGCCCGCCGCGAGAGCGCTCCAGGGACGTGTCCGCCTGGGCGAAGAGCTCGAAGATGTGGGGCAGCACGTCCCGCGGAATGCCGATGCCGGTGTCCTTCACCCGCACCACCGCGCGCGCCGAGCCGTCCACGCCCTCCTGCGCCACGTGCAGGGTGACGCGGCCCTGGTCCGTGTACTTCACGGCGTTGTCGAGCAGGTTGGTGAAGACCTGCTCCAGCCGCGTGGCGTCCGCGTCCAGCCACATCGAGCCGGCGGGCAGGGTGACGTCCAGGGCCAGCCCGCGCGCATCCGCCAGCGGCTGCGTCACCTGGAGCACGTGCCGCAGCACCGGCATCAGGTCCAGCCGGCCGGGGCGCAGCTCCACCTTGTCACGGGTGATGCGGCTGACGTCGAGCAGGTCATCCACCAGCCGCGCCAGGTGATTCGTCTGTCGCTGGATGATGCCGCGCATGCGCGCTTCTTTGTCATCGGTCGCCGGCCTGCGCTGCAGGATGCCAATGGACGTCATGATGGCGGCCAGCGGGTTGCGCAGCTCGTGGCCCAGCATGGCGAGGAACTCGTCCTTGCGCCGGTCCATCGCGGCCAGCTCGTTGGCGCGGTTGCGCGCCACCTGCTCCGCGTGACGCAGGCGCAGCAGGGACTTCACCGTGGCGATGAGCTCGGCGCCCTCGAAGGGCTGGGTGAGGTAGGCGTCCGCGCCGCCATCCAGGCCGCGGACCTTCTTGTCCGAGGTGACGAAGGTGGCGGAGGTGTGCAGCACCGCCATGGCGGAGGTGTTCGGGTCGGCGCGCAGGCGCTCGCAGACCTCGTAGCCGCTGATGTCCGGCAGCTTCACGTCCAGGATGACGACGTCCGGTCGGTGCTGCTGCGCCAACAGCAGCGCGGACATGCCGGTGGCCGCCTCCAGCACGTTGTAGCCCGCCAGCGACAGGAGCCGGTTGACGAGGTAGCGGTTCGCGTCGTCGTCGTTGACGTTGAGGACGGTGGCCAGACGGGATTCAACCACGGCGGCTCCCTTCCATCATGGCGTTCGCGCCGAGGCCCGCCTTGGACAGGGCGTCCCGGATGCGCGTAATCGCCACCTCGCGGCTCAGGGTGTGTTTGGAAAGGATGGCGGCGGTCTCCTTCGCCAGGCGGGTGCGCTCGTCCTCTTTCAACTCGTGCGAGGTGTGGAGGATGACGGGTACGTCGCGCGTGCGGGGGTCCGCCTTCAGCTCGTCGAGCACGTCGAAGGCGGTGATGTCCGGCAACACGAAGTCCAGGAAGATGAGGTGCGGCGACTTCTCGCGGGCCAGCCGGACGCCGTCCTTGCCACCGGCGGCCTCCAGCAGCGAGTAGGGCATGTCCTTGAGGAGCTGCTTGAGCAGGTAGCGGTGCACGTCATCGTCGTCGATGATGAGGATGCGCTCCACCGGCCCCGTGCGGGCCATGGCCTGCAGCTTGCGTTGAAGCTGGATTTCATCCACCGGCTTGAGCCAGAACTCGTCGGCGCCCAGCGCGCGGGCCTTCTGCTCGCGGTCCGTCACCGTGACGACGAGGATGGGGATGTCGCGGGTGGACTCGTTGTTCTTCATGTCGGCGAGGAAGCTCCAGCTCGTCTCCCCCTCCAACATGACGTCCAGCACCATGGCGGCGGGCCGCACGCGCTCCAGCACCCGCCGGGCTTCGTCCGTGCTGCGCACCGGCAGCACCTGGAAGCCGGAGCGGGCCAGGTATTTCTCGTAGAGGAAGAGCGTCTGACGGTCGTCCTCGAGCACCAGCACCGGCGCGCGGCTGGGGTCCAGATGCTCGCTGCGCTCCGTCAGGCCCGTCATCTCCGCGATCTCCACGTGGACGCGCGGGATGGTGATGGTGAAGGTGGCGCCCTGGCCCAGGGTGCTCTTCACGGAGAGGGTGCCGCCCAGCAGCTCCGTCAGCCGGCGCGCCAGGGGCAGGCCCAGGCCGGTGCCCTTCGCCTTGCGCTGCAGGTGGCTCTCCACCTGGGAGAACTCCTCGAAGATGCGCTCGTGGTGCTCCGGCGCGATGCCAATGCCCGTGTCCTGGACGGTGAAGACCACGGTGTCGCGGGGACCGGGCTCCGCGGAGACGCTGACGTGGCCGCTCTCCGTGAACTTCAGCGCGTTGGACACCAGGTTGCGCAGCACCTGGCTGAGGCGGGACTCGTCCGTCTCCATCTCCAGGGGCTCGGCGGGCTCCACCAGGCGCAGCTCCACGGGCGAGCCGGGCGGCAGCAGCGGCTTCATCATGCCGCGCAGCGCGCTGAGCGCGTCGCGCACCACGAAGCGGCTGTGGCGCAGCGTCGTCTTGCCGGCCTCCATCTTGGAGAGGTCCAGCAGGTCGTTCACCAGCTCGAAGAGGGCCTCCGCCGAGTTGCGGATGAACTGGACCTGCTTCTCCTGCTCGCCGCTCAAGGGGCCGTTGATGGGATTGAGCAGCACCTTCGACAGACCGAGGATGGAGTGCAGCGGCGTGCGGAACTCGTGACTGACGTTGGCCACCACGCGGCTCTTGATTTCAGCGGCGAGCTGGAGGCTCTCCGCCTTCTCGTCCAGGGCGGCGTGGAGGCTGCGCACGCCGCGGTTGGACTCCTCCAGCT
Organism: Myxococcus hansupus; assembly: GCF_000280925.3. Lineage (NCBI taxonomy): Bacteria > Pseudomonadati > Myxococcota > Myxococcia > Myxococcales > Myxococcaceae > Pseudomyxococcus > Pseudomyxococcus hansupus. Next base: position 8,329,089 of record NZ_CP012109.1, on the reverse strand, counting down.
CGGAGTTGAGCCGCGCCAGTTCGTCCGCGCGGCGCTTGAGCTCGCGCTGCTGGCGCTCCGTCTCCCGGTGGAGCATGGACAGCTCGCTCAGGGTGGTGCTCACCCGCTCGAGCGCGACGCCGTAGTCCTCCGGCACCAGGCTGCCCACCATCAACACGCCGCCCTCATGCGGGCGGGCGCGGAAGGCGAAGGTGGCGGGCATCTGGTCGCGGCAGAGGATGAGCTCCCAACCCTCCACCTTCTCGTCGCGGGCCTGGACCAGCAGCCGGTCCACCTTCTCCTCGGTGCCTTGTGCGGCCAGGGCGCGCAGCGTCTGTCCAGGCTCGGCGGCGAGGAGGTTGCGAGCGCGGGGGTCTACCCACGTCAGCGTACCCCCCGCGTCGCAGACCAGGGCGACCTCTCGGCTGAGGTCGTCGAAAAACTGCGGCTCCGGAGAGGCGGAATGCCTCATGAACGGGTCTCCTCCCAGGACACTCCCGCTTCCGCGAGGAGCGCCCGTGCTTCGGGGTGACGTGAGCCCAGCACGGACTTCAACATGCCCAGCACACTGGGAAATGCCAGGAGGCCAAAACCGCGTCGCGGCCAGAAGCCGGCGTACCAGCGCACATGGTCTCCCATGAGCGTGGGCTTGCCGGCGGCGAGCGCGTCCGCGAGGTAGGACAACTGCAACTGAAGCTCTTCCTCGAGGCGCGGCTGGTCCTCGGGGATGATGTAGAGCGTGAGGCGGGACGTGGCGGCGCGCGAGAGCCCGGGCGCCTCCTCCTCCAGCAGGCGAGCAGGCCCGTCCAGGTAGCGCAGGGCCTGTCGCGCGGCGCCCACGTAGTCGTGGGGCGCGGTGCCCGGGCCCCAACCTTCCGCCTCCAGCGCGGTGGCCAGGCCGGCGAAGTGTTGATCCAGGTGCCGCGAGCACATGCCCCGAGTCACCAGCAGGGTGCGCAGCCAGCGCGCGTAGCCTTCCATGACGGAGGGGCGCTGCTCTTCCAGCGCCTGCACCAGGTAGCGCACGTGGAAGCGCGCGTCCTCGTCACCAAAGCGCTGCGCCCGCTCCAGGCCGTAGCGGGCGGCCCAGAAGGGGTCTTGGTAGAGCGCCTCTTGCGAGGCGGTGGCCAGCCGGTCCGCCCGCGCTTCCACGCTCTTGCTCACGCTCTCCATGCGGTTCTCAGACTCCCAGGACCCGGCAGGCGGACGCGACGAATTCCCGCGCGTCCTTGCCGAAGAAGTTCACGCCCAGCTCCGTCTCCAGCCCGGGGGCCCAGCGGAAGGCCAGTCCTCCCACGGCGATGGGGACGTTGGGGCGTGTCTTGCGCACGTGCGCCACGGCCTCCCGGAGCGCGGGGAGGTGATACGACATCGTCACGGAAAGGGCGACGAGGTCGGGTTGAATCTCGTTCACCATGCGGGCCAGGTGCTCCGGCGGGACGTTGGCGCCGAGGAAGCGCACGTCGAAGCCCGCCATCTCCAGGAAGTCGCTGGCCATGCGCGCGCCCACCTCGTGCAACTCCCCCTGCACGCAGGAGACGAGCACCACCTTGCCGTTGAAGGCGTCCCGAGGCAGGTGCCGATACAGGTGCGCCAGCGCGAGCTGCGAGACGGCGGTGGCCAGGTGCTCCTGCGCCACGGAGATGAGGTTCTCCTGCCACATCCGGCCAATCTCGTATTGGGCGGGCTGAATCACCTCCAGGTGCAGCGTCTGGATGGGGATGCCCTGGAGGAGTCCCTCGTCCACGAGCAGCCGCAGCGCCTCCCGCCGGTTGCCGGCGAGCTGCGCGGACAGGTACGCGTTCAGCAGTCCGGTCAGGGCGGAGTCGTGAGAGGTCAGCACGGAGTCGGGCGCAGGGGGGCGAAGGGGTGACGGTAGCGGGATTGCGTTTCTCAGTTACAGCGAATGCGCCCCGATTTCATCGCCAACCCGACACAGGCCAGTCCTTCTTTCTCGCGCCTGCATGCCTGCTTGCTTGTAGCTTTTACCGATTCCGTGGGCCGCATTGTACCTGGGTACTAGGGTCGCGCTTCCGCACGCGCCAGTGTGGGCCCTGAAAAGGAACAGCCCGGGTGACAGTTCTCCGGGCGGGCGGTGTTCCCCTTGTCACGGCAACCGAGGGAGGCGTGAGACCGGTGTCAATCGATGTGGAGGCCTACTACCGGCGTTACGGCCCCCAGGTGCTCCGGCGCTGCCGTTTCCTCCTGCGTGACGAGGAGAAGGCCGTGGACGCCATGCACGACGTGTTCGTCCAGTTGCTCCGCTACCAGGGCGCGCTGAAGGACGCCGCGCCCTCCAGCTTGTTGCACCGAATCGCCACCACCGTGTGTCTCAACAAGTTGCGGGGGGCGAAGCGGCGCCCGGAGGATCGGGAGGACGAACTGGTGCTGCAGATTGCCGCGGCCGAGGACACGGAGGCGCGCACCGCCGCGCGGGGGCTGCTCGATCGCCTCTTCGGCCGGGTGCCCGCGTCCAGTCAGGACATCGCCGTGCTGCACCTGGTGGATGGAATGACGCTGGAGGAGACGGCCCGCGAGGTGGGCCTGTCCGTGTCCGGCGTGCGCAAGCGTCTGCGCGCGCTGTCCGCAGTGTTGCAAGAGCTGGAGCTGGAGGCCGCATGACATCCGCCCACCGCACCCCGGATTGGCTGCTGGAACGAATCGCCCTGGGCGAGCTGCCGCCCACGGAGCTGGCCGCCGCCCGTGCCCGGCTGGCCGAGGAGCCCGACGGCCCCGCCCGCCTCGCCGCGTTGGAGGCGGACTCGCGCGCCACCCTGGAGACGCTGCCGCCCGCGCGCGTGGTCCGCGAGGTGGAGGCCCGCGCGTCGCGCCAGGACGCGCCGCGCCCTTCCTTCCACCTGTCGCCCGCGTGGGGCCTGGTCCCGGCGCTCGCCGCGGTGGCCCTCTTCGTGGTGGTCTGGCCCGCCGGACAGGTGGAGCCCCGCACGGCGCCCGGGGATTTCCCGGAAGTGACGCGCATCAAGGGCCTGGCACCGCAGCTCGTCATCCACCGGCAGGCCGCCGCCCGCCCGGAGCGCCTCGCAGACGGAGCCGCCGCCGCGGCGGGTGACGTGGTGCAGGTGGCGTACGTGGCCGCGGGTCGCTCGCATGGCGTCATCGTTTCGGTGGACGGCAACGGCGCGGTCACCCTGCACGCGCCGGAGGAGGGCGGCACCCAGGCCATGCCCCTGGCGCCCTCCGGAACGCAGGCGCTCTCCCGCGCCTACGAGTTGGACGCGGCGCCCCATTTCGAGCGCTTCATCTTCGTCGCTTCCGACGCGCCCTTCGACGTGGAACCGGTGCTGGCCGCCGCGCGGGCGCTGTCGGGAAAACCCGACGCATCCTCGGCAGCACTGTCATTGCCCGGGAACTTGACGCAGGTGTCCCTCACGCTGGAAAAGCATGAGTGATGAAATCCTTTGCCCTCCTCGCATTCGGGTTGTGGGCGGGAGCGGCGTCCGCCGAGTCCCTGTTCGCGCACCGCCTCACGCTTCTCGACGGACGCGAGCGCACCTTCGCGCAGCAGGCGGGTGACGGCGCCCCGGAGTCCGCCTCGCGTGGGCTGCGTCGGGGCAGCGCGCACATGGAGTTCTGGGCCAGCGACATCCAGGTCGCCAACATGGGCGTGAAGATTGGCGGCGGCCCCATCTACCTGACGCTGATGGCGGGCCTGGAGCCCGGCCGCGACGCGCGCTTCAACTTCGCGGTGGGCGTGGGCGGGCACATGACGCTCGCCCGGCGGCTCTGGGTGGACCTGGACGTCACCGGCGGCGCGGTGCAGCCGGTGCGCAACCCCCTGGAGGGCGACGGCGGCAACGTGCTGGGGCAGGCCCGGTTGATGGTGGGCTTCCAGCTCCTGCCGCGCCTGGCCGTGTTCGCCGGGCCCACGTACAACGCCTGGTTCTCCTGGGGCGCGTCGGACTTCGACAGCATCACCCGGATGCCCTTCAGTGAGAGCAACCCGGAGCCGGATCAACGCCTCCAGCATTGGCCCGGCCTCCAGGTGGGAATCCAAATCTGAGTCCCACCCGGGTGGGCTGGCTCAGTTCTCCACCTTGCTGGCGCGCAGGACGGTGGCCGCCCCGGCGGGCCCCGCGTTGGGCCGCGTCTCCAGGGTGCCCTGGACCTTGAGCCCCGTGCCGTCCAGCGTCTTGCGGATCAACGACTCCATCTTCTCGTCCGAGCCCTCCGCCACGCTGGACAGCTCCAGCTCGTGCACGGGGATGGGCTCCGCGTCCGGCTTGTCCGCCGGGAAGGCGTTGTAGGTGGGGCAGGGCGGGGCGAAGCAGCGCACGCCGCTGTCCTTGACGATGTAGGAAGTGCTCTCACCCTGCTTGGGCTGGGAACCGTTGGTGGGGGCGTTCATGGTGGGCGTTCCGTTCTCACTGTCCCGGGGTGCGGCGTTGCCGGCCGGCTCCGAGGAGGGGGTTCCATTCTCGCTCGCCAGCGGCGGGGCGGACGAGGCGCCGGGCGGCTTGCTGCACCCGGATGCGAGGCCAAGGATAAGAGCGGCGAGCAGCAGCGGGCGGCTGTTCATGACGGGCTCCAGCGGAAAAGAGGCGCCAGTGTGCTCCGGCTCGCGGCTGGGGGCCAGCCCGGGGGCTGGATTGGTGACTGGCGGTCAGTTGCAGCGGGTGGGTGGGGTGCTTCGCCTCCCACAGTGTTGTCGTGGCGCTGCACTCCGCGCGTTGACGGAGAGGAGTGCAGGGGCTACATCCGGCCTGCATGATCGGCCTCCAGGGCCGTGACCTGTAAGGACGCCCTCCGATGGAATTCCGCATCGCCGCCGACGAGCTGAAGAAGGCCCTCTACCGCGCCCAGGGCATCGTGGAGCGCAAGACGACGATGCCCATCCTGGCGAACGTGCTCGTCACCGCGAACAAGGGCGGCATCACGGTCACCGCGTTCGACCTGGACATCGGCATCGTGTCCGAGCACCCGGCCGAGGTCATCAAGACGGGCGCCGTCACGCTGAGCGCCAAGTACGTCTTCGACATCGTCCAGAACCTGCCGGACGCCCAGGTCACGCTGAAGAAGCTGGCCAACAACTACGTGGACATCTCCAGCGGCTCGGCCCATTTCAAGATCGTGGGCATGGCGGCCGAGGAGTACCCCAAGCTGCCGAAGGAAGAGAACGCGCCCCTGGTGCAGGTGGGGGGCAACACGCTGCTGGAGATGATCAAGAAGACGCAGTTCGCCATCTCCAGCGACGAGACGCGCTACATCCTCAACGGCGTCTTCTTCGAGCCCCAGTCCACCGGCAAGGTCCGCATGGTGGCCACCGACGGTCACCGTCTGGCGCTGGTGGAGCGCGAGCTGCCGGGGGACTTCAAGCTCAAGAGCGGTGTCATCATCCCCCGCAAGGGCCTGATGGAGCTCAAGCGCCTGCTGGACGAGGCGCCCGACGCGGAGTGCCACCTGGGCTTCGCGGAGAACTCGGCACTGTTCAAGAAGCCGGGCCTCACCATGGTGATGCGCCTCATCGACGGCCAGTTCCCCGAGTACCAGCGCGTCATCCCCAAGGAAGGGGAGAAGGTCGTCCTGGTGCCCAAGGTGCGCCTGCTGGAGAGCCTCAAGCGCATCGCCCTGCTGTCGGCGGACAAGAGCAACGCGGTGCGCATCGGGCTGGAGACGAACCAGCTCATCATCACCGCCAGCAACCCGGACCTGGGCGAGGCCAAGGACGTGCTGGACCTGGCCTACCAGGGCAACAGCGTCGTCATCGGCTTCAACGCGCGCTACCTGATGGACGTGCTCGCCGTCACGGAGACGGACGAGGTGTCCTTCGAGCTGGGTGACGAGCACAGCCCGGGCGTCCTGCACGCCCCTGGCGACCGCAGCTTCACCGCCGTGGTCATGCCCATGCGGGTGTGAGCGGACGGCGCCTTCCGTTCACTCGTGAGGCGATCGGCCCCCTGGGGGGCCTGACACGGGGCCGGTGCCTTCCTATGGTGAAGGCATGGCCACGCATCCGGACAATCTGCGCGCCCGGCTGGAGGACCGCGCGGACCTCCTGGAGGCCACGCGCCTGCGCTACCGCGCGCTGCGCGGGATGCTGACGGCCTTCTTCTGGAAGGACCGTGTGCGGGCGCAGTTCGAGCTGCTGCTGGAGGTGGCGCGCGCGCAGCCGGAGGTGGACGCCACCCTGGCCGCGCTGAAGCGCCGCGCCGCCGCGGAGGGCTGGCCGGAGCAAGCCGAGCCGCTGAAGCTGATGCGCGAGGTGGAGCGCCTGCGCGAGGCCGTGGAACACGCGGCCTTCAAGCGGCTGCCCGTGGCGGCGCGTCCGGCGACGCTGGGCGAGGCGCTGCTCAAGCTGGAAGAGACGGTGCTGGAGGCGGGGCCGCTCCTGGGGCGGCACAGTTGGGCGCGGGCGGTGGAGCTGTTGCCGCGCAACCTGCCGGAGCTGCGCGCCGCGTGCGCCGCCGCGGACGTGTTCGAACAGGTGTTCAAGCGGCCCGCGCCGGAGGGGCTGTTTCCCTTCACGGTGGAGGAGGCGGAGGCGCTCCAGCGGGCGCTGCCCCTGGCGGAGGGCTCGCTGGCGGCGCTGTGGCAGCGGCTGGATCACTTCGATACGCGCGGGCAGGTGAAGCGGTTCCTGGAGGCGCGTGCGTCTCGGGCGCCGCAGCGGGTGCCTCGCAGCGGGCCGGAGCTGCTGCTGCACGCGGCGTTCTGGCGCGGGGTGGCCTGGGCTCGGCTGCGGGCGTTGATGGAGACGCAGTTGGAGCCGGTGGTGCCGCTCGATGCGGAGGTGCCGGCGCTGCTCGTGTGGCTGGCGGCGCGTGAGGCGAAGCTGGGGCGCGCTGTGTCCGGTGACCTGGGGCGTGCTGGCGGTGAGGTGCCGTCGCAGTCCGCGGAGGTCGACGCGTCTGGAGACATCCGGCTTCCGGCGTGTGAGGCATTTGGCGAAGGCCGCGCGGGACTGTTCGAGGTGGCCGCGCGGCTCGCGGTGTTGTCGCGTGAGCGGCCCGTGGGGACCTGGGACGAGGAGACCGCGTGGGCGCGGCTGTGGACCGCGGCGCAGCGGGCGCGGGACGAGCAGGGCCCCGACGTGGAGCGGCTGCGGGACGCGCTGCGGCTGTTCATCCTGCTTCGTGGGCAGGGGCAGACGCCCGCGCGCCTGTTCTCACCCGAGCGCGTGCGGGTACCCACAGCGGATGCTGACGCCGACGCGGGCCTGGATGGGAAGGACCTGCCCACGCTGGTGCACGCCGCGCGCGCGGCGGCGTGGCGTGGGCGGTAGTGACGCTGGCGGCGTGGCCTCGCGAGCGGAGGCATCTCACGCGGCGGCGTGGCGTGGGCAGTAGCGACGCTTGATGTTCGTGACGTTGGCAGCGTGGCCTTGTGAAAGGCATATCGCCCACGCGGCGGCGTGGCGTGGGCGGTAGCGACGCATGCGGTTCGTGACGTTGGCGGCGTGGCCTCGCGAGAGGCATATCGCCCACGCGGCGGAGTAGCGCGGGCGGTATGCGCATCGCGCGCGCCATCGGCGCGTTACGTTGGGAGCGTGACCACGCGTCCTGTCGGCGCCTCGAAGGTGGGCAGCAGCCGCGAGGCGAGGCCCGCGAGCAGGGCGTCTTCCGTCAGCGCTACCGCCACGTCGGGCACGCCCAGCTTCTTCGTGGCGGTGCGCCGCAGCGCATAGAAGGCCCAACTCGACGCCAGTGCCGCCACCGCTCCAAGCGCCGCCACCGCGAGCCTGCGTCCCCGCTGGCGCTCCGGCGTCACGCTGGCCGCCGCCAGCGCACCCGAGAGCATCCGGCCCGTCAGCGGCACGACCATCACCCGCGCGGGCGCCATCGGCAGCTTGTCTCCAATCAGCTCACCCACCGCGAGCAGCCCCAGCACGCGAGGCGCCCACGGATGCGCCATGGCCCGCGCGAGCCGGTCCTCCGGTGGTGGCTGCGTGGTCGCCAGCCATCGGCTCGCGAGCGTCGGCGCGCTCATGCTCCGCATGCCCGCCAGGATGCCCATTCCCAGAGCCGTCAATCCGTGTCCTCGATTCATGGCCTCTGTCTCCTCCTCCAATTGGGTTTCACGGTGTCCGCGCGCCCGCTGCGCGTAGAACTGCACCGGGGCCGTCTTCACATCGTGGCCGGAGTGCTCCAACTGGCCGCTGCTGGCGTGATGACCCACCAGCTCCGGATGTTTCAACACCAGCTCGCGCAGCCGCACGTGCGTCAGCCGGTGCCACGCGCGCTGGTATCGCGGCGCGACCATGGCGAAGCCCAGCCGGCTCCACCAGTTGGGGAACTGGCCGGGGCGCCAGGCCGCCTCGATGTGGAAGCTCACCGCGCCGCTCTCGTGGTTCTTGCGGAGCAGGAACCACTCACGCCCGGCCTCGATGTGTCCGTGCAGGGTTTCGAAGCTGAAGCCGTAGATGCTGCAGGTGTCGCCATGCTCCTCGCGGGTGCCGCCCACGCGCGCGCCGCACAGGTAGCGCAGTTTCTGTCCCAGGGAGCGCAGCTCCAGCAGCACCGTGCGGCCCTGCAAGGGTTCATGCGCGGAGAAGTGCCACGCGACGATGCGCGGGTCGGAGAAGTCGAAGGTCTCCAGCACCTGCTGGGCGCGCTCGAAGAGGCTGCCTGGGACGGGCCGCCCCGGCGCCTCGTGGCCGAGCACGCTCTCCGAGCGGACCTGACTCCAGCCCGCCTCCAGCGTCATCTCTCCGGAGACCTCCGGGAAGTTGCGCTCCAGCGTGCGGGCCTTCGCCAGCCGGGGCACCATTTCCGCTTCCGTCCAGCCGGAGAACCAGCGCCACTCAATCATTGTCTTCAATCTCCCTGCGCCAAGAAGGTGGGCCCGTGCGCGGTGTCGCCGCCGGAGGGCTCGTCCTTCAGCTCCGTCGTCTGGGCGTGGATGGCGCCCACCACCCCGTCGCCGGCCGTGAGCGCGGCGCGCAGCACGAACTCGGTCCAGGTGTTGGTCTGCATCGCATCTCCCGCCGTGACGAAGCCGAGGTAGTGGAACGTGGAGCCGGAGCGCGCCCGGCTTCGGATGTGGAAGATGACATCGCCGCGCAGGTTCCGGTAAGCGCCGAAGGTGATGCGGCCCGCTTCAGGGTGCCCGTGCAGCGTGCCGAGCGTGAAGCTCTGGTCGTCCAGGTGGATGACGCGCACGCCGAAGGTGCCCGCACCGTGAATCTTCACGGTCAGCTCGTCATCCATCCGCAACGGGGCGTTCGCGCTCACCGGTCTTCGGTGTTCGAACACGCAGATGTCCGACGGGGCGAACTCGGGGAAGCGTTGGGCGACCCAGTGCATGAGCTCCGATGGGGAGGCCTGGCTGTTCCGGATGACGGCCCAGTAGTCGCGTTGAAGCAGAGGGCCCGCACCTTCTTCGGGGAGTTGGAGCTCGTCTGCCTGCCCGGCGTCTGTGTGCATGGATCCGCTCGCCATCTCGCCCTTTGCCTCCATCGGTCACACCATGATGGGGACCTCGACCCCGGGCTGCATGAGGCGCGCGGGGAAGTCCGAGGGAGCCGGCGGGCTTGCCTGCCCGCCCAGGGAGAGGACATGGAGACGGACGTCAATCCGGCGAGCAGGCTTTCGGAGCGGGACTATCAGGACGCGCCGCCGGTGGTGCGCGGGGAGCACGCGGAGGCTTCCTTCACGCGGCTGATTGAACAGCAGACCGCGAAGGTGCCATCGCACGTGTTCCTGGTGGCGAGCCTCGCCGCGATGGGGGTGTCCTTCGCGTTGGAAGTCAGTGGCCGCTCGCGACCGAGCCGCTTCATCGGGCAGTGGGTGTCACCGCTGCTGGTGATGGGCGTGTACAACAAACTGGTGAAGATTTTCGGGCAGCGGTGAAGCGCGGGCCTGTCTCAAGAAGGGAATGCACACGCATTCCCATTCAGCGTGGGCGGCGCACACTAAAGTGTGCCGTCTATGTGGCGCACATGGGCCGTTTACCTCCTGCTGTTCGCCGTGCCGTGGCTTGGGTGTGCCTCCGTCCAAGAGGTCCACGATAGGCCGCCCTGGAACGAATGCGATGCTCCGGGTGACGACGTTTGCGTCGGCCTTCTTTGCCAGGGAGCCATGTGTGGCTTCTACCGCTGCGAGGAGCTGCCCGTTGAAGTGGAGTTGGCGCGCTTTCCTCCTGCGCGTCCTCCCGCGGCCGCGGCAGCTCCAGGGCGAGGTCCTCGGCGCAACTGGGGTGGTGGGCAATCGCTTCCCCGTGGCGCGGTCATGGTCTTCCCCAACTGGGACGGCGCGCCCCAGCAGGTCATCCCTCCATCACGTCGGCTCACACCAGGACGCTGGGAGAAGCACCACATTTTTCCTCAAGCGGAGGATCTCGCCCGGTGGTTTGAAGGGCGAGGGGTGAAGATTCATGACTACACGATGCCCATTCCTCGCGAGGTCCACCGGAGAATTCACGGGCCCGGCGGAAATGGCGGCGCCTGGAACAATGCATGGCGTGAATTCAGGGACCGGAAGCAGAACGCGCGCCCTGATGAGATTTTCAAATTCGCAGGAGAGCTCATCCATCGCTTCGAGCTCATCGGAGGGCCCATTCAGCCCTACTATGCCCGGCCCGGAGCATAAGGACCCATGACCCGATTCTTCTGGCTTCGCGAAGACGAAGCGGCGACGTCCGCTTTCAGTGGGGCCTTCAATGCCGTGCACAAGTGGAGTCTGCCCGGAGTGACGTGCTCCGACTGCGGCGCGACATGGAGTTCTTGGGGGTGTCACTATCCCTGCGTAGACCTGTCGAAGCTCCCGGAGCGCGCGGAGTTCGAAAGGGCCCGTCCCGAGCCATACCCTGAGTTCGCGCGTCTCCGAGAACGGGTGCGCCCGCTTGCTCCCGTGAATGCGGTGCTGCCACCGGGCGCGGCTTTCGGCCCGTTGATGGGGACCGCCTCGGGTGAGTTTGGCCCGTTCACATGGCAGGGCACTTCGTTGTTGCTCGTGCGCCGGGATGCCTTGGAGCGGTTGCAAGCGACAGGGGTGCACGGCCTCGTGGGCGCCCGGACGGAACTTCGATTCCGAAAGAAGGACCCGCCAGAGTTGATGGACCTTCAATTGGAGCCGCATGGCCTGTTGCATCGAGACTGCATCCCTTCCGACACGCCCCCGCCGTGCGAGACGTGTGGGCGGCGTGCCTTTGACAGGCCGGAAGAGCCCGTGCTCGACGCCGCCTCGCTTCCGAGCGACGTCGACATCTTCCGGCTCGCCAACTTCACGACGATGATTGTCGGTACGGACCGTTTCGTGGACGCTGTGAAGCGCCTTGGGTTGCCAGGGCTCTCGGCTGAGGAGTTGCCTGTCCGTTGACTTTCAGAGCCGCTACCGGGCGCCCATTCAGCAGGCGCAGCCGGGAGGCTGGCGGCACGTCTTGCTGCAGGAGATGCAGGTGTCTCCACAGGCACACCCGCGGCGGCACACCTTGCAGCATCCGCTCGAGGGCGTGGTCTCGGTGGGAGATTCCGTTGAGTACTTCGCGGGTATCGTGGTGGTGCTTCGTTGCCGGGTGGGCTCGGCTGGCGCTTGCGGCGGCGCTATCGGTGGCGGCGCGGGGACGGCGGCCTTGTCCGCCTGGGGTGGTGGGCTTGGAGGCCGTGTGCCTTGGTTCCCACCGCAAAACGAGACCACCCAACCGATGAACACCACCGTCACGATGGTGGTGACACACCCACTTCCTGTCTGCGTCTTCGCTGCCATGCGCCCCCCGAGGATTGGCGATGGCTGCGACGGTAGAGCCTATTGAGGCCGCGCCGCCCTCCCTCCTGGGAGGTACGGAGTCGGCACCGCGGGACGATGGCGCTTCCTCACCGCCTACCTGCCCACCTCCACCACACCCAGCGGCAATCCGAGCCCATTCACCAGCGCCTCGAAGCGGTGCGGGCCCGCGTAGTGCTTGCGCGTGGTGAGCTGCTCGAAGGACACGCGCTTGCACACCTCCTCCGCCTGTCCCGGCCCCAGCGTCAGCTCGCGCACCTTGAACACCTTGGGGCGCGTCTCGCCATTCGCCTTCTGGAAATGCACGGCGAGGTCCACCACCAGCGTCTGCGGCTTCTTCGAACGGTTGGCCACCTCGAAGTGGACCTCCACCGTTCCCCCCAGCGACGCGCGGCGCGGCAGCTTCGTCACCCGCGCCTCGATGCCCGACGGCGGCTTCGCGCCCACCACCTCCAGCGCCGCCGGTTCCCCGCGCTTGATGGACGAGCGCAGCGCGTGTCGGACCAGCCACTTCCGCTCAGGAGGCGCGTCCCGCATCCACGCCTTCGCCACCTGGACCAGCAGGGCGGGGTGGTCCTTGCCGATGTCATTCAGGTTGTTGGCCACCGAGCGGCGCACGTACAGCGCCGGGTCGTCCTTCAGCCGCTCCAGCAGCGCGAGCACCGGCGTGGGGTCCTTCTGGAACTCACGCAACCGTGATGCCCACGGCAGGCGCGTGCGCGTACCTTCCGAGACCAGTCGACGCACGTGCTCGCTCGGGTCCTCTGTCCACTCGCGCAAACGCGCCAGCGTCTTCGCGGTGTGTCGCTCCAGGTACGGGCGGATGGAGAACTCCGCGGTGAACCGTTGGGTCAGCGCGTGCTGCGCGCGCATGGACGCCTCGAAGTGCGCCAGCGCCAGCCCGTGCTCCGCGATGAACATCGTGTGCGGCAGGTAGAAGAACGACGCCATGGCGCCGCCTTCCGTCAGCTTCGCCTGGGCGCCGAGCGAGCGCAGCAGCACCTCCACGGCTTCCGGGTAATCACTGGGGAGGGCACGGTGCAGTGCGCCAGCGATATGACGCGCCCGGTCCATCAACTCCTGTCCGTCCAGCCCCTTCGCCGCCTCCCGAATGAAGTTCGCGCGAGGGAAGGACGGGGCGGCCTGGTGGAGTGACGCGGCGAGCCGCTCGACGAGCCGGGCATCGAAGAAGGTTTTCAGGGAGTCCGCCATGGTGCGTGCATCCTGGCATGGGCTCTGCGGCACTCCAGTGGGATGTGCGTGCCAGGAGGCGCCAGTGGGTCTGCCGGCGAAGCCTGTTGAAGGCGCACTGGGCAGCTCGCGGTGGCTCTGGTAGGCCCTCGCCCGTGGCGACGCGAATCGGGCAGCACTGGAGTCAGGACCCCTTGAGCGGAACGGTGGCCCCGGAGCCGCGTTCCCTGCGCGAACAACTCGCCTCGGTGCCGGATTCGCTCGCGCTGCTCGAAAGCCTGTTCACCCACTCGCCGGTGCCCTACGCCATCTTCACCGCGGATGGGCACTGCCTGCTCACCAACCCCGCCTTCCTCGAGATGTTCGGCGCGGGGCCGCCCCCCGAGTACAGCCTCTTCCGCGACGAGCTGCTGGTGAAGCTGGGGTACACCAAGCTGCTCATGCGCGCGGTGTCCGGCGAGCGCGTCCAGACGCCCGTCTTCTGGTACGACGTGAAGGAGCTGGAGCACGTGCGCGCGCCCGACGAGGCCCGGCGCATCGCCATCTCCTGCACCGGCTTCCCGTTGGTCGCCTCCAGCGGCGGCGTCACGCACATCGCCGTGGCCTACAAGGACATGACGGCGGAGCTGGCGGCCCGAGAAGCGGCGCAAGCCGAGCGCCGCAACCTGCTCCAGGTCTTCACCCAGGCCCCGGTGGCCATCAACGTGCTGCGCGGCTACGAGCTGCGCTACGAGTTCGCCAACCCGCTCCTCCAGAAGCTCATGGGCGGACGCGAGCTGAACGGGCGCACCCAGGAAGAAGCGATTCCGGACCTGTCACCGGAGCTCTTGAGCCTGCACCGCGGCGTCCTGGAGACAGGCGAGCGCGCCGTCGTGCGGGAGTACCCCGTCACCATCGACTACGAGGGCCACGGGCGCGTCGAGACGAAGTTCTGGAACATCATCTTCGAGCCCCTGCGCGACGAGCGGGACCTGGTGGACGGCCTGGTGACGTTCGCGTTCGACGTCACCGAGCAGGTGCTCGCGCGGCAGGCGGTGGAGAACCAGCAGAAGTGGCTGGAGGCCGTGCTGGACCTGATGCCCGTCCCGGTGGTGATGGCGGACCCGGGCACCGGCGACCTCAACTTCTCCAACGCCGCGGCGGACCGGCTCTACGGCGGGCACATTCCCAAGGACGTGCCCCGTGCCGCCTACGCCCAGCACTTCCACGTGACGGACATGGAGGGCCGGCGGTTGAGCGTGGAGGACATCCCCTCCAAGCGCGCGGCCCGGGGCGAGCGGCTGGAAGGCGTGGAGGTCCATTGGCACACGCCCGCGGGGCAGTGCTCGCTCAGCATCTCCTCGGAGATGCTGCCCGCCATGCACGGCCACCCGTCCGTGGTGGTGATTCCCTTCCTGGACATCACCCGGTTGAAGACGGTGGAGCAGCACCTCCAGGAGGCCGTGCGCGCCCGCGACGAGTTCCTCTCCGTCGCCAGCCACGAGCTCAAGACGCCGCTGACGTCGTTGGGGCTGCGGCTCCAGTCCATGGCGCGCGCCGTGCTGGCGGATCCGGAGTCCGAGCTCGCGCGGCGTCATGGCCGCGAGGTGGAGGCCATGCGCCGGCAGGTGACGCGCCTGTCCGAACTGGTCGACGGCCTGCTCGACGTGTCCCGCATCAGCACGGGCCGGCTGCGCATCCAGTATGAGCCGGTGGACCTGCCCGCGCTCGTGCGCGAGGTGGCCGCGCGCTTCGAGCTGGAGGCCGCCCGCGCGAGCTGCGAGCTGCACGTCACACAGACGGAGGGCTTCACCGGCGCGTGGGACCGGCTGCGGCTGGAGCAGGTGGTGTCCAACCTGCTGTCCAACGCGCTCAAGTACGGCGCGGGGGCGCCGGTCCACATCGACGTGGCGCTTGGTGGGCTGGGTGCCCGGCTGTGGGTGAAGGACCAGGGCATTGGCATCAGCCCGGAAGCGCACGCGCGCATCTTCCAGAAGTTCGAGCGCGCCGTGTCGGAGCGGCACTACGGCGGCATGGGCCTGGGCCTCTACGTGACACGCACGCTGGTGGAGGCCCTGGGCGGCACCATCCAGGTGGTCAGCCAGCCCGACGAGGGCGCCACCTTCCTGGTGGAGCTGCCGCTCCAGCCCGCGAGATAGGTCCCCCACCGCGAGGCGGAGAGGTTATACGGAGGGGGCCGTGCGCCTCCTCGCGCTTCACGTCCACGACTTCCGGAACCTCCCCCAGGTCCAGCTTTCGCCCAGCGCCCACGCCACCATCGCGGTGGGGCAGAACGGGCAGGGCAAGACGAACCTGCTGGAGGCCCTCTACTTCCTCGCCACGCTCAAGCCGCTGCGCGCGGGCCGCTTGTCGGAGCTGGTGCGCTGGGGCTCGCAGGGCGCTCGCGTGACGGGCCGCTTCCTCCTCAAGGGCGCCGAGCGCGAAATCTCCGTGGAGGTGGGCGGCGGCACGCGCCAGGCCTTCGTGGACGGGAAGAAGGCCTCCAGCCTGGAGGACTACTTCGGCGGTGTCTCCGTGGTGGCCTTCACGCCGGATGACCTGGAGGTGGTGAAGGGCGGGCCCGACTCGCGGCGCGGCTTCCTGGACAGGGCGGTGTTCAACCGCTACCCCGCCTTCCTGCGCGAGAGCCGGGAGTACGCGCGCGCCCTGAAGAACCGCAACCGCCTGCTGCGCGAAGGGCACGCGGTGGACGCGGCGTACCTGGACGCCTACGACGAGACGCTGGCGAAGGCGGGCGCGCGCATCTACTCGCGGCGGCGCTCGTTGATGGCGGAGCTGGCGCCGCGCGCGCAGGCGACCTTCGCCTCCATTGGCCGCACGGTGGACCCCGCCGTGTATGGCTACCGCCCCGCGCACCTGGACGGAGACTTCGCCAACGCGGACGAAGCGGCGCTGGCCGCGCTGCTGCGCGAGTGCCTCGCCGGGCGCCTGCGCCGGGACATGGAGCGGGGCTTCACCTCCGTGGGCCCGCATGCGGACGATGTGTCGGTGACGCTGGGGGGCCGCAGCGCGCGGGCCTACGCCAGCCAGGGGCAGCAGCGGGCGCTGGTGCTTGGCTGGAAGATTGCCGAAATCGAGAACCTGGAGGCCGCCATGGGCTTCCTGCCGTTGCTGCTCCTGGACGACGTGTCGAGCGAGCTGGACCCCGAGCGCAACGCGTACCTCATGGGCTACCTGGCCCGGAGCGGCGCGCAGACGGTGCTCACCACCACGGACGGCTCGTTGGTGCGTGGCGCGGCGGCGGACGACACGCTGTGGCTGGACGTGCACGGAGGGCAGGTGGCGGTGCACGTGGATGACGCGGCGCCGCCCGCCGCCTGAGTCACGGCGTCACGCGGCGCCGGTGCCAGGGCCAGTGGACGTGGAAGCGCCGCTCCGAGTGGTGGCGCGGCTCCTCGCCCGGTGACACGTGCTGGAAGAAGGGGAAGCGGTACTCTGCCCAGAGCACGCCGTATGCCGCCGCGAAGAGGAAGGTCGCCATGGGCAGCCACCAGGGCGTGCCAACGGCCACGGCGATGAGCGTCAGCACCAGCAGCGCGATGCCCATGCCCAGCGACACCTCGCGCAGCCGCTTCGACTCGCTGAAGGCCAGTCCCATGGACACCACGGACAGGAGCAGCACGGGGACCGCCAGCCAGTAGCTGTGGCGTGTGTAGAGGTTGGCGATTCCCAGCAAGAAGAGGCCGAAGCCGAAAATCGCGAGTCCGCCGTCCATGGGGTCCTCCGGGGGTTCGTGTTCGGGGCGCGCGCCGAGACAAAGTTGGGGCCGCGTGGCTTCCGCCGGGACTGCCTGGGACAAGGCGCCCGCGAAGATTGGTTGCTGCAGCGGCGAACGGCCGTTGCCGCGCGGCGACGGGAATGTGACGCGGCGAGGCGATTCAGAGGTGTGACAGTGGACGTTTGCTCCCTACCGCACGGCATGGAATTCCTTGCAGGGGGGCGACTTGTGACGCATGACTCGGTCGCAGGGCCGGGAGAGAGCCACGAAGAACGGTGCCATGCTGCGGAAGACGTTGCTGTGCCTGCTGGTGGTCGCACCCCTGACGGGCTGCCATCGGACGACGTTCAAGGATTCCGTCCTCACCAAGTCCGCCGTGCGCTACCGCATTGGCGAGCTCCCCTCGCGATGGGAGCGGGTGTGGCTGGAGGACAACGACCTCGCCTTCGCCGAGGCGGGCACTGGCCGCGCCATCTCCGTCAACGCGACCTGCACGGGACACGATGACCCGTCGCTCCAGGTGCTCACGCGCCACCTGCTGTCGGGCTTCACGGACCGGCAGGAGGTCTCCGCGCTTCCCCTGCCCATGAACGGGCGCGAGGCGCTGCGCAGCCGCTACCTGGCGAAGCTGGACGGCGTGCCCGTGCAGTTGGAGCTGGTGGTGCTGAAGAAGGACAACTGCGTGTTTGACTTCACCTACGTGGCCCCGCCGGGCGCCGCGGCCGACGCGCGCATGGCGGACTTCGACGGGCTGCTCTCCGGCTTCGAGATGGAGCGCCGCGGATGACCACACGGCAGCCCGAGCTGGACGCGGTCATCCCTCACGCGCCCCCGAGCTTGATGGACCGCGCGAAGGAGCGGCTGGAGTCGCTGGGCGCGCTGTCCCGCATGACGGGGCAGGTGTTCAGCCGCGCGGTGCGTCCGCCCTATGACTGGCGCGGGCTCGTGTACCACACCGAGTCGCTGGGCGTGCGCTCGCTGCCCATTGCCCTGCTCACCGCGATGTTCGCGGGGCTCGTCATCTCATTGCAGTTCGGCTACTTCCTGTCGCGCTTCGGCGTGCAGTACACCGTGGGCCGCGTGGTCATCCTCACGCTGTTCCGCGAGCTGGCGCCGGTGCTCACCGCGCTCACCGTGGGCGCGCGCATTGGCAGCGGCATCGCCGCGGAGCTGGGCGCCATGACGGTGACGGAGCAGGTGGACGCCATTCGCGCGCTGGGCGCGGACCCGCTGCGCAAGCTGGTGGTTCCCCGGGTGCTGGCGTGCCTCATCGTGATGCCGGTGCTCACCGTCTTCGCGGACGTGGTGGGGCTGGTGGCGGGCGCGCTGGTGGTGAACTTCCAGTACGCCATCACGCTGAACCTCTTCTTCCAGGGTGCGCTGGACGCGGTGTTGATGCCGGACTTCGCCTCGGGCGTGTTCAAGGGCGCGGTGTTCGGGCTCATCATCGGCCTGGTGGGCTGCTTCCGGGGCCTCACCGTGGAGGGCGGCACGGAGGGCGTGGGCCGCGCCACCACGCAGACGGTGGCCACCACGTCGGTCTCCGTGTGTCTGGCGGACTTCTTCATCACCCAGCTCACGCTGAGCCTGTGACGCGCCATGCGCTCCTCCTCTCCGTCCGCCACCGAGTTCCAGTTCCTCCGGCCCCGCGCGGGTGAGCAGCTCATCTATTTCGAGCACCTGACCAAGGCGTTCGGCGCCAAGCGCGTCTATGACGACATGGACCTGGACGTGCGCGCCGGCGAGACGCTGGTGGTGATGGGCGGCTCGGGCACGGGCAAGAGCGTGCTGCTCAAGTGCCTCATCGGTCTGCTGACGCCGGACACCGGCCGCATCCTCTTCCAGGGGCACGACCTGACGCGCTTCTCGGAGGAGCAGTTCATGCCGGTGCGCCGGCACGTGGCCATGGTGTTCCAGGGCGCGGCGCTCTTCGACTCGCTGAACGTCGGGGAGAACGTGGCGTATCCGCTGCGCGAGCACTTCCCGGACATGCCCGCGGACGAGGTCCGCGCCCGCGTGGCGGAGAAGCTGGCGCTGGTGGACCTGCCCAACACGGAGCGGCTGATGCCCTCCGACTTGTCGGGCGGCATGCGCAAGCGCGTGGGGCTGGCGCGGGCCATCGCCACGGAGCCGGAGGTCATCCTCTGGGATGAGCCCACCACGGGCCTGGACCCCGTCACCACGCAGTCCATCAACGTGTTGATCAACTCGATGAAGACCCGGCTCGGTTGTACCTCCATCGTCGTGACCCACGACATGGTGAGCGCGTTCACCGTGGGAGACCGCATCGCGATGTTGGCCAATCGGAGAATCGTGCAGGTGGGCAATCCGCAGGAGATGCTCCACTCCACCGTCCCGGAGGTGCGGGCCTTCCTCGACGCGCGCCGCGTGGAGCTGTATCCCGGAGGGACGCCATGAGCTTGTTCTCTCCCGCTGGAACCGAGCGCCGTCTGGCGTTTCGCGCGGGGCTCTTCGTCGCCATCGGGCTGGCCGTGGCCAGCGTGGTGGTGATGGTCATTGGCCAGCAGTCGCGGCTGTTCGAAAGCAAGACGACGTACCGCGCCTACTTCGCCAACGTGCAGGGCCTGAGTGACGAATCTCCCGTCTGGCTCGGCGGACTCAATGTGGGCCGGGTGACGGGCATTGTCTTCTCACCCGACCCGAAGGACCCTCGGCTGGAGGTCCAGTTCCAGGTGGCCTCGCGCTACA
Organism: Myxococcus hansupus; assembly: GCF_000280925.3. Lineage (NCBI taxonomy): Bacteria > Pseudomonadati > Myxococcota > Myxococcia > Myxococcales > Myxococcaceae > Pseudomyxococcus > Pseudomyxococcus hansupus. The sequence continues at coordinate 8,309,814 of NZ_CP012109.1, read as the reverse complement.
CGGACCGCGTGCGGCAGGACTCGGTGGCGCAGTTGTCCAGCATGGGCGTGCTGGGCGACAAGGCGGTGGACATCTCCCTGGGCAATCCCACGTCGCCGCTGGTGGAGCCGGGCGGGGTGCTCAAGTCGTCCACGAGCGGGGATTTGTCGGCGCTGCTCAATGGCGCCTCGCAGGTGATGGAGAACTCGGTGGCCATCAGCAAGTCGCTGCGGGCCGCGGTGGAGACCTACGCCAACCCGGAGCTGGCCGAAGACGTGACGCGCGGTGTGTCGGCGCTGCGGGCGCTCCTGGAAGAGGTGGCGAAGGGCGAGGGCGTGCTGCACGCGCTCATCTACGACAAGCAGGCCGGGCGCGAGGTGCGGGGCTTGTTGGCGAACGCCTCTCAGGCCGCGGCGCGGGTGGATGGCGCGGTGGGTGAGCTGGAAGGGATTCTGCGCGAGGTGCGCACGGGGGATGGCACCGCGCATGCGCTCGTCTACGGCCAGGATGGCGCGAAGGCGCTGACCGAGCTGGGCTCGGCGGCCGGGCAGCTCGCGGGGCTCATCGAGGACGCGAAGAAGAGCCCCAACGGGGCGGTGCACCAGTTGGTGTACGGCGACGCGAGCGGCATGTTCGCGGACCTGGGCAGCGCGGCGGCGGACCTGAAGCAGATTACGTCCACGGTGGCGAAGGGCGACGGCACGGTGGGCGGGCTCATCAGCGACCCGACGGTGTACGAGGATTTGCGCGAGGTGATTGGCAACGTGAAGCGCAATCGCATCCTCCGCGCGCTGGTGCGCTTCTCCTTGAGCAACCGGGAGGATTTGGACCAGGTGGGCAAGGTGGAGCGCGTGGAGCCCCGGACCGAGGCGCCCGCGACGGCGCCTGCTGGGGAGACGGCGGCTCAGCCCTGATTCGGCTTACTGGGCGCGGGTGGTGGAGTGCAGGCACCGCCCGCCACTTGCCTTCCAGATATGAGGCTTTGGCGCTGACAGGGCCGGTGGAAGCCGAAGCCTGAACCCGACAGTCTATTCAGGCCCGCCGTGGTGGGCCCAGGTGTCAGTCTTTGCAGTGGCTCCTGGCTTTCGTGGGCCTGAGCCATTAAGACGGCGGCCCTCCACCGCGATGAACCCATCCGCCGTCTGCGCTCCCGTTGCCTCCGCGCCCGTGCGCGCCATGTCTCGGATTTGGGCCGGGCGGGCGCTGCTCTTCGTGGGCTTCTTCGCGGCGTTGGCGGCATTCCCTGTCCACACGCCCTTCGATTCCAAGCTGACGCTCCCCACCACGCTGTCGCTGCTGCGGGAGGGGAACCTCGACCTGGACGAGTACGCGCCGACCTTCGAGTCCTATCGCCACGGCCTCTACGAACGCGACGGCCACCTCTACAATTACTTCCCCCTGGGCCCCTCCCTCGCCGCGGTGCCCATGGTGGTGCTGGTGGATGGCTTCGTTCGCCTCGCCACACCCGCGGGCAGTCTCCATCCCGCGCTGGCGCATCCCCTGGCGCACTGGCGCCACCTCTACGACGCGACGGGCCGTGTGGACCTGGATGCGTGGAACGGTCCCCAGCGCCTCTTTGCCTCCGTGCTGACGGCGCTCGCGGGCGTCGTCATGTATGTGCTTGGCACCGCGCTGCACCTGTCTCGCCGCCGCGCGCTGCTGCTGGCCGCCGTCTTCGTCTTCTGCACGCCGCTGCTCTCCACCGCCAGCCGCGCGCTGTGGCAGCACGCCCCCTCCTTGCTGTGCCTCACCGGGGTGTTGCTGGCGCTCGTGCTCGCACGTGAGGCTCCACGCCACGTGGCCTGGGCGGGGATGCTCCTCGCGCTCGCCTACGTCATGAGGCCCACCAACAGCATCTCCGTGCTGCTGCTATCCCTCTACGTGCTGGGGACTTCTCCACGTCACGCGTGGAAGTTCTTCGCGGGCGCGCTCGGGGTGGCCATCCCGTGGGTGACGGTGAACCTCGCTCACTACGGCTCCGTGCTCGCGCCGTACTACGAGCCGCAGCGGCTGGAGCTGTCCGCGTCACGCGTGGCCGAGGCCCTGGCCGGAAACCTCGTGTCGCCCGCCCGCGGGTTGCTCGTCTACACCCCCGTGCTGCTCCTGTGCGCCTGGGGGCTGTGGCTGGACTTCCGCGCCCGCGCCTTCACGCGGCTGCACGCGGTCCTGCTCGCGGTGGTGACGCTGCACTGGGTCGCCATCTCCACCTTCCCGCATTGGTGGGCGGGGCATTCGTATGGTCCGCGCTTCTTCTCGGACATGGTGCCCTTCCTCGTCTTCTTCCTCGTGCCGGTGGTGCGTGCGCTGCGATGGCAAGGCCCCGAGGCCCGGCGCGGACTCACGGCCACCTTCGCGGTGCTCGCCGTGCTGAGCCTGGTCCTCCACGTCCACGGCGCCAGCTCGCGCGCCGTGTACCGGTGGAACAGCTTCCCTCTCGACGTGGACGAACACCCGGAGCGGCTCTGGGATTGGAAGGACCCGCAGTTCCTCGGCCGTCGCTGAGCACGCGCTACACGTCGCGCGCGTGCCGTGCGAGCGCACGCGCCAACTGTCCCGCCACGTCCGAGCCGCCGCGCGCGTCGAAGCCCAGGAACATCGCCGAGCCATTCAGCTCCAGGAACCTGGGCACGCCGTCCCCATCCCGCTTCAGGTCCAACCCCGTCCACCGCAGGCCCAGCACTTCGCACGCCTTCACACAGGCGCTGGCTATGTCCGGGGGCAGCGTCACCGGCTCGATGCGTGCCTCGTGCTGCCGGAAGTCCAGTGACGCCGAGACGACGCGCAGGCTCGCGATGACGGCGCCGTCCAGCACGTACACGCGGAGGTCCTCGCCCGGCAGCAACTCCTGGAAGGTGACGGGCGCGGCGGCCAGCGCGGCGAGACGTTCCTCCGTGAGGTCGTCCTCACACAGCTCCTGCGTGGCCGCGCCCCCCGCGATGGGCTTGTAGGCCACGCGTCCGCTCCGCGCGAAGCGGCGCACGGCCTCCGCGTCATTCGTCCAAAGCGTCCGGGGCACGGGCAGCCCCGCGGCCTGGAGCGCGGCGAGCTGCGCGGGTTTGTGCATCCCCCAGTCGGCGGAGGGCGGGTTGTACAGCGGCACGCCCAGGCGCTCCCAGCGTCCCAAGACGCCGAGCAGCAGCGCGCTCTTCTCTCGAAACGCGGTGAGCGTGGTGCGCCAGTCCGCGTCCATGGCGTCGTGCGCTTCCACCTTCGCGGCCAGCGGGTGCGCATGAAGACCGCGCACGTACACGGCGGCGGGCCGTCCCACTTCGCGCCCGTCCACCACGATGCCGGCCAGGTCCTCCGTGAGCGACAGCCGCGTCTCCTCGGGGAACGCGAGCGTGTCCACCACCAAGGCGTCCACGTCCTCGGCGTGGAGCCTGCGCGCCACCTCTTGGACATGGGCATCCGCGCGCGAGCCCACCAACACCACCGTGCCTCCGCGCCTGGGCGCCATCAGCGTTGCAGGTCGTCGCCGCTGTCGGACTCCTCACCCACTTTCATCGTCGTCACGGGGTCGGTCTGCTGGGGGCGAGGCCCGGCGGACGTCGGCGCCCAGTCCCGGATGAACAGCACGCGAGGCGGCTTCGATGGACGTGGCTTGGGCATGGTGAGGACACGATGGGGCCGCACCCGTGGGGACGCATCGGCGTGGGGTGTCCGGTGACTCGGATGTGTCAGGCACCGGTCGGTCGGGCGCCCGTGGGGCTTCGTCCCTCGCGACCCGGAAAGGTTTGCCATTCTTTCCGGTGACTTCTCCCGGGTGCCTGGGCTCCAATCCCGCCCATGAAAGCACTTGCCCTGCGTGAGGACCGCTTCCTCGATGTGCTCCGGAAGCTCATCGCCCTGACTCCGAAGCTGCAGAACAACCCTGGCGCGGGGCTCGTGCCCGAGGAGCGCCTGGCCGCGCAGGTGGTGTTGGACACCCTGGCGCCGCACATCGAGAGCGGCTTCATCCAGGCGGAGTCCATCGCCGGGCCTGGACAGCAAGCGCGTCCCTGTCTGGTGCTCACCATTCCGGGCGAGGGTGAGGGCGCCATCGGCTTCGTTGGCGCGCACTTCGACGTCGTCCCCGCCGACCAGAAGGCGGAGGGCTGGGATCGCGACCCCTTCACGTTGTGGGAGGGCCCGGGCGGCGTGCTCTACGGCCGTGGCGTCACCGACTGTCTGGGCCACGTCGCCGTGCTGACGGACCTGGTGGCCCAGCTCGCGGAACGCAAGGTGCGCCCCAGCCGCACGCTGAAGGTGGTGCTCATCTCCAACGAGGAGTCGTCCGAGCTGCCCGGCCTGGGCCTCAACTACGTGGCCGAGCAGGGGAAGTTGAAGCCGCTGGATGGGCAGCCGGTGTACTGGCTCGACAGCGCGAACTTCGGCCCCACGCTGGGCACCGCGGGCGTCACGTTGTGGGAGCTGAAGGTGACGGGCGTGGGCGGCCACTCCGGCATGCCGCAGAACTGCGTCAACGCGCTGGAGCTGGGCATGGCCGCGTCGCTGGAGCTGGCCCGCTTCTTCCACGAGCGCTTCCCGCCCACGGAGGACGAGAAGCGCTGGGGCTTTCTGTCATCCTCCAGCCTCAAGGCCACGGTGGTGGAGGCCCCCAATACCAAGGAGACGAAGGTCCCCGCCGACGTCGTCATCCGCGGCGACATCCGGCTCACGCCTTTCTACGATTTGGCGAAGGTGCAGCAGGAGGTGGAGGGCTTCATGCGGGAGCTGGACGCGCGGCTGGAGCGCGGCGACGCCCCGGCCCACTTTCCTCACGCGCGCACGGCGGGCGGCAAGCGCGGCACGCTGGCGTTCCGCTTCCAGGGGACGGGCACCGAGGGCATCGCCTGCCGGTTGGACTCCGACGGCCTGCGCGCGCTGAAGGAGGCGATGCAGGTGGTTCGCGGCGTGGCGGCGACGCCCTTCTCGCTCACCGGCTCGCTGCCGCTGGTGAGGGACCTGCAACGTCAGGGCTGCGACGTGCAAATCACCGGCTTCGGGGACATGCAGTACTACCACGCCCCCAACGAGCAGGCCCGGCTGGAGGACTTCCGACAGGGCTTCGCGATTCTCCGCGAGCTGCTGGTCCGCCTGTAGGCCTCCGGAGCGCATCGGGCGGCTCGCTGTTCGGAAATGTCGGGGGTTTTGCGCCGCGAATGTCCCGACATTTCCGAACAGTGGCCCGGTCGCCCCGCCCCCGGCGGCACATGTGCGTGGACAGCGCGACCGGGGGCCGCCACAGTCGAACCGGGGCCGTGGGCATCTCCGTCCACGGCGGACGTGTGAGAGGAGCGGTGACACCGTGAGAGATTTGCTGATGATTCCGGGGCCGGTGGAGTTCGAGCCGGAGGTGCTCCAGGCGCTCGGCGCGCCCACGCTCAGTCACACGGATCCGGCCTTCATCGCCCTCTTCGGCCGGGCGCTGAAGCGGCTGCGCGAGGTGTGCCTGGCGCCGTCCGCGCAGCCCTTCGTCGTCTCCGGCTCCGGCACGCTGGCCATGGAGCTGGCGGTGGCCAACCTGGTGGAGCCCGGTGACGCGGCGCTGGTGGTGAACACCGGCTATTTCAGCGACCGGATGGCGAAGATTCTCGAGCGCCACGGCGCGAAGGTGACGCACGTGCGCGCGCCGCCGGGCGACGTGCCCTCCCTGGACGAGGTGGAGACGCACCTGTCCCAGGGCGGCTTCAAGCTGCTGTCCATCACCCACGTGGACACGTCCACGGGCGTGCTCGCGCCGGCGGAGCCGCTGGTGCGCGCGGCGCGCAAGCACGGGGTGCTGTCGGTGGTGGACGGCGTGTGCGCCACCGCGGCGGAGACCTTCCGCCAGGACGCGTGGGAGGCGGACGTGTACCTCACCGCCAGCCAGAAGGCGGTGGGTGTGCCGCCCGGGCTGGCGCTGCTCACCGTGGGGCCCCGGGCCATGGAGGCGTGGCGCAAGCGTCGCGCGCCGGTGGCCAGTGTCTACGCGGACTTCGCGGAGTGGCTGCCCATCATGGAGGCCTACGAAGCGGGCAAGCCGGCCTACTTCGCCACGCCGCCGGTGAACCTGGTGGCGGCGCTGGACGTGAGCCTGGGACAGATTCTGGCCGAGGGCATGGAGGCCCGCTTCGCCCGGCACCAGCGCATGGCGCGGGCCTTCCGTGCGGGGTGGAAGGCGTTGGGGCTGCGGCTGCTGCCCACGTCCGAGGCCGTGGCCGCCAACACCTTGAGCGCCGTGTACTACCCGGAAGGTGTGGACGCGGCGCTGGTGGGCGGGGTGAAGGGGCAGGGTGTCGTGGTGGCCGGTGGCCTGCACCCGGACCTGAAGACGCGCTACTTCCGCGTGGGCCACATGAACCGCGTGGGCCCCGCGGACGTCCTATCCACCGTGGGGGCGCTGGAGCGCGCCTTGGCCGCCGCGGGTCACCGGGCCGAGCCCGGGGCTGGCGTTGCCGCCGCGCAGGCGTCCTTGCTTGCGGGGTGAGCTGACAAAGGGGCTTTTCCACCGGATTACGTTGGCTGGTGGATGCTTCTCTCGGCCCCCGGGGCGAAACGAGTTTGGTTCGACAGTACCGTAAAAATATGCGACTGTTGGCTTCCCGGAAGTGGGGGGAATCCAGGGAGCCCGGAAGCATCCGCGAGGTCAGGTGGCGGCGTGTTCCCCGGGTGACCTGTTGGGTCCCCTCGGGGAGATGACCATGTACGCGGGTTATGAATCGAGCTCGGGTGGCGGCGCGGCCTGGGAGCTGGAATTGCGCCGGCTGGCGGCCACGGACGACGACATGGCCCGGGGCATGTTCTTCCAGGGCACGCTGGACGTCGTGGGTTTCCTGGGCGGCGATGGCGCCGTGGCCCGCTGCAAGGGCGTGGCGGGCATGTGGGAAATCAACCTCCTGCACCTGTACCCCATCTCCCGTTATCTCCGGATGTCGTCGACGGCGGCGCGGTTGCTGGCGCCGCAGTTGGACGGCTTCGAAGGCGTGCTGCGCCGCATGGGCACGCAGGCCACGGTGGACTTCGTGGCCTCCATGTTCGGCCGCGAGCTGATGCGCACGGCCAACGGCAAGCCGCGGCACCTGTTGGAGTCGTTGGGCGAGGCCTATCTGGCCGCGGTGACGTACGGCGAGCGCTACCCGGTGTGGACGGGGGAGACGAGCGCCCGCTTCATCATGCGTCGCGACTTCATGCCGGCCGCCTACCACGAGGGTGTGTTGCACGGCGTGCTGGAGGCCGTGGGGGCGCGAGAGGTCCGGGTCCACGGCCGGCAAGTCGGCCTGCTCGACAGCGAGTACGAGCTTTCCTGGAAGTAGCGTGATGTCTCAGGGCCCTCGAGGCGGCGGACGCCTCGGGCCTCGCGTTCAGCGTGGGGCGTTTCCGAATCCATGGGCCGTGTGCGGCCCTGGAAAACCGGTGTGACGCCGCCTGGACGTTCACCAGCCATCGGTCGGAATCGCTGCGCGTGCGCTTCGTCACATCGCTACGGGCGCATCCCCGTTACTGTGCCCGGTGTCGGGGTGTTTGTTTCCGTGTGGCGGGACCTGGGCCTGGCGAGCGTGCGAAGCACTGCTTCGCGCGAGCGGGACGAGCGATAAGCTCGGATGTATCCAAGGTCCGCGTCACGGCTCGTCCAGCGTGGCCGTTGGTGAAGAAAAGGAGAGGCGTGAGTGAGCCGGCCGTTGCTGGTGGTGGATGACGACGCGGACCTGCGGGAGGCCCTGGAGGAGGTACTGCGTGACGCGGGGTACACCGTCCTGGGAGCGAGCAACGGCAAACACGCCCTGGAGGTGCTGGGCGGCGCGTCCGAGCTGCCCGGGCTCGTCCTCCTGGACATGATGATGCCCATCATGGACGGCGGCGGTTTCGCGCGGGCCATGCGGCAGGTCCCCGCCTGGCGCGACATCCCCGTGCTCGTGTTCTCCGCGTCCGCCAACGCGCGCCAGGTCGCGGACGAGATTGGCGCTTGCGGACATCTGCGCAAGCCCGTGGACGTGGAGACATTGCTGGACGCGGTCGGCAAGCATCTGACGGCCTGAAGCAGGCGGGCGTGTGCCCGGCGACGCCGCGAGTCGCCCTCCGTTGACGCATGTGGATCAGGTTGGTAAGTGCCAGCTTAACACTTTACGTGGAGGGCCGGATGCACACCAACGCACTCGCGCTGCTGATTCTGCAGCTCATCGTCATCATTGGCTTGTCGCGGCTGATTGGCCGTGGCGCGCGGTGGTTGGGGCAACCGTTGGTCATCGCGGAGGTGGTGGCCGGTATCGTCCTGGGGCCGTCGCTGCTGGGGTGGCTGGCGCCGGATGTGATGAATTCGTTGTTCCCGGCCTCATCCATGCCCGTGCTGACGCTGCTCAGCCAGGTGGGCCTGGTGCTGTTCATGTTCCTCATCGGCCTGGAGCTGGACCCCCAGCTCCTCAAGGGCCGGGGGCACACGTCGGTGGCCATCAGCCACTCGAGCATCGTCGTGCCCTTCGCGCTGGGCGCGGGCGCGGGCGCGTTGTGGCTCTACAAGAGCCTGTCGTCGCCGGAGGTGCCGTTCTCGTCGTTCGTGCTCTTCATGGGCGTGGCGATGAGCATCACCGCCTTCCCGGTGCTCGCGCGCATCCTGACCGAGCGCGGGTTGCTCCAGTCGAAGGTGGGGACGGTGGCCATCGCCTGTGCGGCGGTGGATGACGTCACCGCGTGGTGCTTGCTGGCCTTCGTCGTGTCCATCGTCCGCGCGTCGAGCCTGGCGCAGGCGGGGCTCACCACGGTGCTGGCGCTGGCCTACATCGTCTTCATGTTGATGGTGGTGAAGCCCTTCCTCGCTCGGCTGGGCGCGCGGGTGGCCAGCCGCGAGGGCCTGACCCAGAACGTGGTGGCCGTCACGCTGGTGATGTTGCTGGCGTCCGCGGGCGTGACGGAGCTCATCGGCATCCATGCCCTCTTCGGCGCCTTCCTCTTCGGCGCGGTGATTCCGAAGGAGGGCCGGCTGGCGGAGTCCCTGGCGGAGCGCCTGGAGGACGTGGCGGTGGTGTTGCTGCTGCCCGTCTTCTTCGCCTTCAGCGGTCTGCGCACGCAGATCGGCCTGTTGAACACCGCCGAGGATTGGGTGACCTGCGGCGTCATCATCGTGCTGGCCTGTTTGGGGAAGTTCGGCGGCAGCGCGGTGGCGGCGCGGATGACGGGCCTGCGATGGCGCGAGGCGAGCGCCATTGGCATCCTGATGAACACGCGCGGGCTGATGGAGCTCATCGTGCTCAACATCGGCCTGGATTTGGGGGTCATCTCGCCCCAGCTCTTCACCATGATGGTGCTGATGGCGTTGGTGACGACGTTCATCACCACGCCGCTGCTGCGGTGGATCTACCCGACGGAGGAGCTGGCCCGGGACCGCGTGGTGGTTCCGATGCCGGTGGAGCCAGGGGCTGTGCCCTACAGCGTGTTGATGTGCGTGTCCCACGGGCAGGCGGGGCCGGGCATGGCCACGCTGGCGCGCTCGCTGACGGGCGCGGAAGAGGGTGCGCAGTTGCATGCCCTGCACCTGGTGTCGCCGGAGCGCGCGTCGCTGCGGCCCGAGCAGCAGCGGGACCCGGAGGAGGACAGCGCGCTGACGCCGCTCTTGTGGCGGGCCGAAAGCCTGGGGCTCTCCGTGCGGCCGCTGTCGTTCGTCTCCGGGGAGCCGGCGCAGGACATCTGCCGCACGGCCAAGGCCCGGCGCGCGGACCTGGTGCTGCTGGGCTGGCACAAGCCGCTCTTCAGTCAGACGGTGTTGGGCGGCACGGTGCATGAGGTGATGCAGGAGGCCAGCGGCCCGGTGGCGGTCCTGGTGGACCGGGGGTTGGCGGACATCAAGCGCGTGCTGGTGCCCTTCATCGGCAGCCAGCATGACCGCGCGGCGCTGGCGTTGGCGCGGCGGCTGATGAAGCAGTCCGGCGCCGAGGTGACGGTGCTGCACGTGACGGCGGACCTGGGCGGCCATGGTGGGGCCCGGGCGCAGGTGGAGGAGTTGTTCCCGTCCACCGAGGGCGGCGTGGTGCTGAAGGTGGTTCGCAGCGACGCGCCCGACGAGGCCGCGCTCGAGGAGGCGCGCCACGGCTATGACCTGGTCATCGTAGGCGTGGGGGCACAGTGGGGACTCGAGGACAAGGTCTTCGGTCTGCATCGCGAGCGCATCGTCCGGGACGCCCCCGGGTCGCTGCTGGTGGTGTGCGACCCGGCGCCGGCGTCGGCGGCGGAGGCCACCCCCGAGGCCGCCGACAATGGCCCCCACGCGGCCCGAGCGCTGCCCGTGAGGAGCTGATGCATCTGGGAGCCACCCTCCGGTTGTTGCGCGTGGACGCGGGCCTGTCCCTGCGGGATTTGGCCCGCCGCATCGGCGTGTCCAGTGCCTACCTCAGCCGCGTGGAGAACGGCGTGGACGCGCCGCCCACGCCCGAGCGCCTGACGGCAATCGCCCGCGAGCTGGACGTTCCGCCCGCGCTGTTGATGGACGTGGCCAACCGCGTGAGCCCCTATGTCGCCGGGTACCTGGAAGAGGTGCCGGGCGCCGGGGCGCTCTTCCTGGAGATTGCCCGGCGGAGGCTGTCCGGGGGGCAGCTCGCCCGGGTGCGTGACTTCCTGGACGCGGAGTTTCCGGTGCGCGGCACCCGGACGGACACCCCCGTGCCGCCGCTCGCGCCGCTCCTGGCGCCGGAGCGGATGGTGCTCCAGTTGTCCTGCTCGGGCTGGGATGACGTGTTGGACGTGGTCGCCGAGCGTCTGGCGTCAGGGCGCCCCGGCGTGGACGCGGCGCTGCTGGTGAAGGGCCTGCGGGAGCGTGGGGAAGAGTCCTCGTGCGCGGTGGGCTCGGGCGTGGCGGTGCCCCATGCCTTCATGCCGGGGCTGGCGCCCGCGGCTGCCCTGGTGACGCTGGCCAAGCCCCTGAAGGGGGACACGCCGGATGGCCAGCCCTTGAGGTTGGTGGTGGCGGCGCTGGATGGTGGCCACGGCAGCGTCCGGTTGGTGCGTCTGGCGCACGTGGCGCGGCTGGCCGCCTACGGACTGGCGGATCGGCTGATGGAGCTGCGCCAGCCAGCCCAGGTGCTCTCCGCGCTGTCGGAGCTGGAGGCGCTGCGCTGACTCACGCGCCGGTCGGGGCCCGCGGCTGAATCACTCTCCCGCGCGTCCCCAGTTCTCCCAAGCGCCCAGGTCGCGGTAGCCCAGGCGTTGGTAGAGGGGCTTCGCCTCGTCGGCGGCTCATTCCCCCGCGCGGCCCCAGTTCTTCCAAGCGCGCAGGTCGCGGTTGCTCAGGCGCAGGTAGAGGGGCTTCGCCTCGTCGGCGGCTCACCCACCCGCGCGGCCCCAGTTCTCCCAAGCGCCCAGGTCGCGGTAGCCCAGGCGTTGGTAGAGGGGCTTCGCCTCGGGCGTGGCCTGGAGCACCGCGGCCTTCATCCCTCGGGCCCGGGCGTGGTGGTGCAGGCCGTGCATCACCTGCGCGGCCAGGCCCCGGCCCCGCGCCTCGGGCACCGTGGCGACCATGTAGATGCCCGTGGTGTCCCCCACGTCCCGGGCCATTCCACACGCCAGCGGGGCGCCGCCCTCCTTCACCACCAGCGTGTGCACCGCGAGCCGGGGCGGGCGCAGCCAGACATCGAGCTGTCCGCCCAGCGCGCTCCAGGTGCGCTTGTTGATGGCCACCATGTCGTCCTGTGTCTCGGAGGCCTCCAGGGGGAGGGCGGGCCGGGTGTCCGGGATGTCCTCCAGCGCCAGCCCCATGGCATCCATCCGGACCGGGTCGGGGCGGAAGCCCGCGCCCTCCAGCACCCGTCGGCCGTCGGCGTCACCGGGCAGCAGCGCCACGCGCCACGCGGGGATGGCCAGCCCCCGGAAAAAATCCTCCAGGGCGGGCAGGGCCACGGCCAGCGCCCCGGCGTCGTGGAAGTACACCTGATGGAAGCGCAGGTGGTCCGGGCGCTCCGGGATGGAGAAGGCCTCCACGCCCGGAAGGCCCAGGTGCCGCAGCGTGCCCCGCTCCCGCTGCAGGTGCTTGAAGTCGATGACGTTCAGCAACAGGCGCGCGGTCAGCTCGGCATTCGTCATGGCGCGTCCGAGCGTAGGACCGCTCCGCCCGGCGGAGAACACACGCGGCGCTCAAAACCGCGCACCCGGGCGCTGGGAGGATTAGGGTGCGGGGGCACTCATGAGCAGCCCGCGCTTCTACGCCTTTGACCCTCGCGCCACCCGCATCGCCTTGTTCGTGGGCGCGTGCGTGCTGGCCGTCCTGACGGCCTGGGCCCTGGCCGATGCCCGCTCCGAAGGCGGCGTCCAGTCCATGGCCCGCGCCGGCGTCTCGGCGGGCCTGATGTTGACCTTCCTGGTGTCCTTCCACCGCCTGCGGCCGCGCTCCGGTTGGGGCGTCACGCTGGACGCGCGGGGCGTGCGCGTGGCCCGTCCCTTCAGCCCGCGGGAGCTGGACCTGCACTGGGGGCAGATTGACCACGTGCGCCGGATTGGCCGGAAGGGGGGCGTGCTCGCCCTGTTCCTCAAGGAGGAAGGCCGAGTGCTCGTCACCCGGCATCTCTTCGCCCGGAAGGCTGTTTTCGAGGAGTTGATCGCGGCGCTGGAGGAGCGTCTCCCGCCGCCTCGTTTCGACGCCTGAACACCCCGTTTCCCGGGGCGGCCTCCCAGGCAGGCGGCCAGGCGGATTTCACGAATGTTTACGCAGCCTTGCGAGTCCTCGTTAACCTTGTTCGACGTGCCTTGAAGTGGTACGCACGGACCTGTTGCAAGGCTCCTTTTCCCAAGGACAGCTTCACATGGAAAAGACCCCCGCTACCGGCTCGGCGGTTGCTCCGCCGCCCGCGGAGTATGGGACGGACAGCATTACCAAGCTCGAGGGCCGCGAGGCGGTCCGGAAGCGCCCCGGCATGTACATTGGCGACACGGTGGCCTACGGCCTCCACAAGCTCGTGTACGAGGTCGTCGACAACGCGGTCGACGAATCCCTGGCCGGGCACTGCACCGACATCGAGGTCGTCATCCACGTGGATGGCTCCTTGAGCGTGCAGGACAACGGCCGCGGCATCCCCGTGGGCCCACACCCCAAGTTTCCCGGCAAGGACACCCTGGAGGTCGTCCTCACGGAGCTGCACGCCGGCAGCAAGTTCGGCAACGGCGCGTACAAGGTCTCCGGTGGCCTCCACGGCGTGGGCGTCACCTGCGTCAACTTCCTCTCGGAGTGGTTCAAGGTCCGCGTCCAGCGCAACGGCACGGTCTACGAGCAGTCGTACGCGCAGGGCATCTCGGAGTCGCCGCCGCGCGAGGTGGGCACCACCGACAAGCGCGGCACGTACATCGCCTTCAAGCCGGACTCCACGGTGATGGAGATGGTGGAGTTCAACTTCGAGACGCTCAGCCAGCGTCTGCGCGAGTTGGCCTTCCTCAACGCGGGCCTGCACATCACCATCCGCGACGAGCGCACGAACAAGGAGCACGACTTCAAGTTCGACGGCGGCATCTCCTCGTTCGTGGAGTACCTGAACAAGTCGAAGCAGACGCTCCACGACAAGCCCATCTCCTTCAGCACGGAGCGCGAGGGCGTCACGCTCGACATCGCGATGCAGTGGAATGACGGCTACGACGAGCGCATCTACACCTTCGCGAACAACATCAACACCCACGAGGGTGGCAGCCACCTGTCCGGCTTCAAGGCGGCGCTGACGCGCACGCTCAACAGCTACGCGGAGAAGGGCAGCCTCTGGAAGGACCTCAAGGAGACGCCCACCGGTGAGGACGCGCGGGAAGGCCTGTCCGCCGTCATCTCCGTCAAGCTGACCAACCCCCAGTTCGAGGGGCAGACGAAGACGAAGCTGGGCAACAGCGAGGTGAAGGGCCTGGTCGAGCAGATGGTGAACGACCAGCTCGGCTCCTTCCTGGAAGAGACGCCCATGGTCGCCAAGAAGGTCGTGGCGAAGATTGGCGACGCCTGCCGGGCACGTCTGGCCGCGCGCAAGGCGCGGGAGACGGTGCGCCGCAAGGGCGTGCTGGACGGCGGCGGGCTCCCCGGGAAGCTGGCGGACTGTCAGAGCCGCGACCCCAACGAGAGCGAGCTCTACATCGTCGAGGGTGACTCCGCAGGTGGCTCCGCGAAGCAGGGCCGGGACAGGCGCAACCAGGCCATCCTCCCGCTGCGCGGCAAGATCCTCAACGTGGAGAAGGCCCGCTTCGAGAAGATGCTCACCAGCGCCGAAATCGTGACGCTGATTACAGCCCTGGGCACGGGCATCGGCGCGGAGGACTACGACCCGGAGAAGGCGCGCTACCACCGCATCATCCTGATGACGGACGCCGACGTGGACGGCAGCCACATCCGCACGCTGCTGCTGACCTTCTTCTTCCGGCAGATGCCGGAGCTGCTCCAGAAGGGCTACCTCTACATCGCGCAGCCGCCGCTCTACAAAGTCACGCGCAACAAGAAGGACCAGTACGTCAAGGACGAGCACGCGCTCAACGAGTACCTGCTCAAGAGCGCGTCCGAGCACGCGCGCGTGCTGACGCCCGACGGCGAGCTGGGCGGCGCGGAGCTGAAGGGCCTGCTGGAGAAGGTGATTACGTACGAGGAGCGCCTGGAGAAGCAGGCCAAGCGCCGTGACGCGCGGGTGGTGGACGCGCTGGTGCAGGGCGCGCGGCTGTCGGCGGACACGCTGGCGGACGAGGCCGCCCTGGGGACGGCCGTGAAGGCCGCCTACGACACCTTCGAGCGCCGCATGCCGGACGTGCTGGGCCGCGTGCGCCACGAGCTGGTGCAGGACCCCGAGCACCACACGAAGAAGCTGGTGTTCCACACCGACGTGAACGGCGCCATGCGGGAGACGGTGCTCGACCACGCCTTCCTGTCCTCGCCGGAGTACGTGGAGCTGTCGACGCTGCGCGACGCCTTCGTGGCGCTGGGCAAGCCGCCGTACAAGGTCCGCGTGGACGCGGGGGAAATCACCGTCTTCTCGGTGCAGGAGGTGCTCGCCGCCGTGCGCAAGGACGCGCAGCGCGGCCTGGGCCTGCAGCGCTACAAGGGTCTGGGCGAGATGAACCCGGAGCAGCTCTGGGACACCACCATGAACCCCGCCACGCGCACGCTGCTCCAGGTGCGGGTGGAGGACGCGGTGGAGAGCGACGAAATCTTCTCGCTGTTGATGGGCGAGGCGGTGGAGCCGCGGCGCGAGTTCATCGAGCGCAACGCCCTGGATGTGCAGAACCTGGACATCTAGCCAGCCCGACTGGAAAGACGCGTGGGCCCGGTGCCCCCTCGGCCCCGCGCCCACGTGCCTTTCCCGTCCTTGTCGAACCGGGCCTCCGTGTTGCCGGGCCCTCGGTAGCCCTTACGGAAGGAAGCCAGGCCCCCGTCGCTGGACGACGCGCGGGGCCTCGATTCCCCAAGGGTAGTCACCCACACTCCAGGCGAAGGCCCCGGCGGCGCCGCTCGCCCGGGTGGTTGCTACCGCTCCGAGCGGCCCGAGCCCTTCAGCGCCTCGGCGCGCTCCTTCCGGGACATGGCCGTCACGTCGACGATGTCCACCTCGAAGGCGCCCCGGTTGTCGCCCACCTGCGCGTCCGGGAAGGTGCAGTGCAGGTCCTCCGCGCCGGACACCTGGTAGCGCTTTCCCGCCTGGAGGATGCGGTGGGTGACTCGCACCGAGGCGGGCTCCGGACGCCGCTCCATACACAGCACCTGGCGCACGCGGCCGTTGGGGCCCGAGCGCAGCTCCGCGAGGTCATCCCGAACGGTGAACAGGTAGGTGGACTTGGGGTCGAGGCCGCGCAGCAGCATCTGGTGCTCGGGCTTCAACTGCACCGCGTGCTCCTTCGCTTCGAAGGTGAACGAGCGCGGCGGCACGTAGGCGGACTGGCGCACGTTGATGCGCACGGCGCCGCTGTTGTCGTCCGGGCCGTTCTCGTCCAGCGCGAAGACGTGGAGCTTGCGCGCGCCCTTGATGGTGCGCGTCGACGCGCCGAGCAGCCCGAAGCTGTTGTCCGCTGGGACGTCGCCTTCGATGTAATAGGCCAGCGTGTTGGACGCGGTGCCCCGGCCCTCGGCCAGCGCGGCGGTGCCCTGCGTCCACACCGAATACGTGGTGGCCGGGTTCAGCTCGATGCTCGCGGTGGCGTACTCGGCGATGGGCGCCGCATTGTGCCGGGGCCGCAGCACCAGCATGCGCGTGGGGTAGTCCTCCTCGTTCATCGGGCGGGCCGTGGGCGAGGTGGCGGAGTCCTGCACCGGGCCGCCCTGGGCCACGGCCTGCTCCGCGCCGCCACTGTCCGCGGCCAGCGGCGCGCCCGCGTCCTCCCCTGTCACGGCGCTGGCGACCGCGCCGGCGTCGTCGCTGGGCGTCGCGCCGGCGTCGTCGCTGACGGTGGCGCCCGTGTTTCCGGGGACGTGCGTGGCCTTGACCGCCACGACCGGCGGCTTCTCGGGCTCGGTGGCGCGCTTCAGCTCCGCGGTCAGCGGCTCCACCAGGGTGGAGGTCGGCGTGAAGCGCTTGGTCCAGGGCAGGTAGCCCGGCATCGTGAGGGCCACTGTGTTGGCCTCGCCAATGCGGACTTCAATCATCATCGGCGTGACGCCCTGGAGCGTCCGGTCGTTGAGCCGCACGGTGGCGCCCGCGGGTTTGGAGGCCAGCCACAGCGTGGTCGACGACGCGGACATGTCGTCGAACGTCGAGTCGCGCGCGATGACCAGCTTGTAGAACACGCCGAGGACGAGCAGCACCCCGGCGATGGCGAAGACACTCACCGTCAGGGTGCGCGCCTTCTCCTTGCCCTGCGCCACGCGCGCGGCCTCCTCGCGCGCCAGCTTGTCGCGGGCATCGTCCACGGTGGTGCGGTAGCCCTTCGGGCCCCACGTCCCCACCGAATGCGCCTCGGTGGTGGGCTCCTTGCCTTCGGTGGGCGAGACGGCGGGCACCTCGACGGGGGTGTCGTGCGGCGCGGCCAGGGTGGGGGGCGGCGCGTCACCCGCGTCGGTGAACGGCTCCTCGTCCAGCGCGGGGGCGGGGAGCGCGGGGCGCTCGGAGGTGAAGGTCCTCCGCGCGCCGCCCTCGGAGCGCGGAACCTGCGGATTCGTCACCCGCCGCACGCCGCTGCTGGTGGGCCGGCGAGCCCCCGGGTTGCTCGTGGTGGGGCGGCGTCCGCCCTCGCTCCCGGGCTTGCCGCTGTCGCTGCCCGGCCGGCTGCGGATGCCGGGACTGGAGGCCCGCTGGCTGTTGCTGGACGGGAGCCGCGCGCGGCCCTGCGAGGGCTCCACGGCCCCCGTCTGCCACGCGGCGAGCTGCTCCTGGAAGGCGGCGGACAGCTCCACCTTGCGGCCCTCGGCGGTCAACTCCTCGGCGAAGAGGTGCGCCATGAGCTGCGACAGCAGGGTGGGGGTGAAGCGCGGGTTGTCGCGGTAGAGCAGCTCCACCAGCGACTCGCTCAAGTCCTTCGCCGTCTGGTAGCGCGCCTCGCGGTCCAGCGCCATCGCGTGGGAGATGACCGTCTCCACGTCCGCGCTGACGGCGGGGTTGAGGACGGACGGCGGCAGGCAGTCTCCGACGAGGATTCGGGGCAGGACGGTGACGAACTCCCCTTCATAGGGGCGCTTGCCACACACCATTTCGTAGAGGACGACGCCCGCGGCGTACACGTCCGTGCGGGCGTCCAGGTCCTGCCGGCCCTGGGCCTGCTCCGGGGAGAAGTACGGGTACTTGCCCTTGAGCGTGCCGGGAGACGTCTTCGCCTCCACCGCGCTGGTCGCCTTGGCGATGCCGAAGTCGATGACCTTGACCTCGCCCTCGTAGGAGATGAGGACGTTGTCTGGCGACACGTCGCGGTGCACCAGGCCCATGGCCTGGCCGTCCTCGCCAATGTGGCGGTGCGCGTAGTCCAGGCCGTCACACAGCTTGCTGGCCACGTGGAGGGCCAATGCCTCCGGGAAGACGCCCATCCCCATGCGTTGGGCGCGGCGCAGCACCTTGGACAAGGGCTGGCCCTGCACCAACTCCATGGCGATGAAGTACTGCCCGTCCACCTCGCCGAAGTCGAAGACCTGCGCGATGTTGCTGTGGCTCATGCTGGCCACGAGCCGCGCCTCTCCGATGAACATCTCGACGAAGTCCGTGTCGTCGACGAAGTGCGGGAGGATTTGCTTGATGACGCAGGGCTTGGTGACCCCCGCCGCGCCCGTCATCCGTGCGCGGTAGGTGACCGCCATGCCTCCCGCGGCAATCTTCGAGAGGAGGACGTATTTGCCGAAGTGCTGAGGGCTGTTTTCCGCCACGGGACGTGAGCATACCCTCCTTCCGGGGAAAGTCCCGGATCCGGATTGCACTCCCTGCGAAGTTTTTCAGCGACCACCGGTCTCGTACCTTCACACTTCTTCATCGAAGGGGCGGCTGTGAGAGGCTCCCCTCCGGTTATTTACGAGATTGTGTCCGGCCCGGCCGGAGGGTGGGGGCGGCCGGTCCCTCGCTGAGAAAAAGGCGGAGCTGATGGCGTCCGAGCACCCCCTGCGTTCGCGGTGGGCCTCCCTGTCTTTGATTGCAGTGTGGCTGTTCTCGACTCCGGGCCTGGCCCAGGAGGGGACGCCGGACACCGCCCATCCCGCGGATGCGCCCGTCCAGGCCCCGCCCGCGCCCGCGTCATCGCTCGGGAACCCGGCGGTGGCGGCCGACGCGCCACCGCGCACGGAGGTGTCCCTGGATGCCCAGGCCGTACCGAGGCGCCCGGACTTCAAGCCGTGGGCGGTGCCGGTGGCGGTGGTGCCCGGGTTGCTCTTCCACGGGCTCGCGCCCCTGGTGGCGGGGGACACGCACACCGCGAAGCGGCTCTTCGCGCTGGAGGGCGCGGGCCTGGGGCTCATCGCGCTGGGCGGTGTGCCCATCGTCCTCACGGGGGCGTCGCGGCGCACCATCGCTCCGCTGTACGCGGTGACGTTGGCGGGCTTCAGCACGCTGGGCATCTCCGCGTTGGCCAACCTCTATGCGGTGACGTCGCCAGCCTTCGACCCGGGCGTGGCGCCGCCCATGCTGCCGCCGCTGGAGCTGGAGGTGGGCTACCAGCACGTGAATGACACGTCCTTCGACTACCGCCACTTCCTCACGGTGGGAGCGCAGGCCCGCTTTGAATCGCTGCGGCTGCTGGGCACCGTTCGGGTGGACCCCTCCGAAGGCAACACGCAGGTGCGCCTGGGCGGCGCATGGCGTCTGATGGGCGCGCCGGAGCGCTCGCTGGTGGGGACGGACGGCAGCGCGCTGGACGTGGAGGCCTTTGGCCAGTTCCACCGCTACCCCACGGAAGGCTTCGCCATGGTCAGCGGCGAGGTGAGCCTGCGCGGACGTCTGGCCATGTCACGCCTCAGCCCGGCCCTGGCGGGCTCGTTCGCGGAGGTCAGCCTGGGCACCTCCTTGGAGACGTTCACCTATCCGGGCGCGGTGAGTGACGGGAACCTGCACGAGCAGCTCCTCTACACCTTTGGTTACGGCGTGTGGCTGGGCCGGGGCGGCGGACCGTTCCGAGGCGAGGCGATGCTCTATTACGACCACCGGAAGGACGGTTTCGCCGGAGGCATCCGCTCTCGAGGTGGCGGCATCGTCGGCGCCTTTGGCCTGCGAGGCCGCGCGCTGCTGACGGAGTCGTGGGGCGTGGCCGCCGAGGTGCAAGCGGGTGGCGCGCTCGTGGGACGGCTGTCCTTGATCTACGCCCTGGGAGGTGAGCGGTGATGCGCGTGGGAGCGAAGGGGTGGGTGCTGGCGTCGCTGGTGGTGGCGGGGTGCGGGATGCGGCCCTCGGAGAACCGCGCCATCGTGGACTCAAAGGTGGGCCAGGCCCAGCAGGGTGGCCTGACGGTGGCGGTGGCGGACGGGCTGGCGTCGGTGCGTGAGCTGGCGCCGGGCTCGCTCGTGTTCTGGGGCAACGCGCCGGCGTTCTCCACCCGCATCGAGGTGGGCGCGGACGCGCCGTCCAGTTGGATGGTGACGGTGCGCAACGCGATGCCAGACGCGGTGCTGGTGGCCGAGGAGGAGGGTGGCGCGGCGCTGACGCTGGAGGCGCTGCCGCAGGCCTTGCCCACGGTGAAGGTGTGGCGCGTGGCGCTGCGCTCGGGGTCGACGGTGCGCCTCTCCGTGGCGCCGCCGGACGCGGAGACGCGGGAGCCGTTCCGCTTCCTCTCGCTGGCGGACGTGCAGGAGGCGCTGCCGCGCGTCGGGGACATCTATGAGCGCATGCGGCGGGATGACTCGGCGCGCTTCATCCTCTTCGCGGGAGACCTCACGGAGTCCGGCACGCGCGACGAGCTGCTGGAGTTCCAGGAGCGGCTGGAGGCGGGCTCACGGATTCCGCTGTACGCCACCCTGGGCAACCACGAGACGTTCACCCGCGACGCGGCCGAGTACCACGCGCTGGTGGGCCGAGGCAGCCAGAGCTTCGTCTTCAAGGGCGTGCGCTTCACGGTGCTGGACTCCAGCAACGGCACGTTGGACCCGTGGGTGGAGGAGCAGCTCGACGGGTGGCTGGAGTCGGGGCGGCAGGGCACGCACGTGGTGTCCATGCACGTGCCGCCGCAGGACCCGGTGGGCCTGCGCGGCGGCGGCTTCGCGAACCGGGGCGAGGCTGCGGGGCTGGTGGGGAAGATGGCGCGCGCGGGCGTGGACCTGACGCTCTACGGGCACATCCACTCCTATTACTCGTTCACCAACGCGGGCATCCCCGCCTTCATCGCGGGGGGCGGTGGTGCCCTGCCGGAGACGTTCGACGGTGTGGGCCGACACTATCTGGCAGTGGACGTCAGCGCGGACGACGGGCTCCAGCAGGCGGCGTTGGTGCGCGTGGATTGATCCGCAGGGAGGCTGTTTTAGCCTACCCTCTTGATCTGACACTGAACATCTGGGCAGATAGGGGCCTCCTTCCCGCACGGAGCCAGGAGGCCCGCCCATGTTCGACTCGAACGAGAACGACCCCATTTCCCCGGCGCTGCGCGCGCTGCTCGAGCTGTTCTCCACGGAGTTGGCGGAGGTCCGCTTCCCGGACATGAACGGCGAGGTGTTGGACGCCGCGGCCGAGCAGGTGCGGGAGCAGGCGGAGGCGGTGGCCCGCGCCCAGGCGGCGCTGGAGTCCGCGCGTCAGGCGCTGCAGGAGAGCCAGGAGGCGCTGCTGCAGAAGGGCCAGCGGGCGCTGGCGTACGCGCGCGTCTTCTCCGAGGAGAACGCGGAGCTCGCCGCGCGGCTGGAGGGCATCCACCTGCCGAAGCCGACACGCAAGGGCGCCACGGGTGGGGTGGAGACGGTCAGCGCGGCGCAGGGGAATGACGAGAACGCGCCCCGTCGCCGTGGCCGTCCGCCCAAGGCCCGCGCCGCGTCCGGGGCGTCGCTGTTCACGGACGGCGCCACGCCGGAGGCGCTCGCCGCCCACGCGCACCAGACGGGCAACGGCATGCTGTCCGAGGCCTGATCGGCCCACCTGCGGTACACGGCCGTCCGATAGGTCTCGGCTGTCGGACGGCCTCATGAACGTCATGGGGCGAGTTGAGCCGGGTCGCTGCTGGACGGATGCGTAGGCGCTCTGTCCCGTCCCGAAGTGTCGTCGCTGCTCCATCAGGCGGATGCGCCAACGCGGTGCGTGTCGCGCCGCACACGTGCCGTGGATGTTTCCGAAGTGCAGGCCTGCGGTGCGCTCGGGAAGCTTCGCCACGTTCCAACAAGATGCGACGCATGTTGTCGGGCACTGGCACCTCGCCGTCCTGGCCCGTGGACGCGCATCCGGAAGCGCGTGGCGACCGAGTCCCCACGGAATGAAAGACGCCCTCCGACGAATCAAGGGAGCCCTGCTTGTACGGGGGAGGGTGCTGACTGGCACGCCATCTGCTTGGTGCAGCGCCGTGCCTGAATCCTGTTGGAGCGGAGGTCGCTTCTGCCGGGAACGTGCCTCCTCAAGAACGTGGTGCTGCGGTTTGAAACAAGGAGGCGCTCAGGAGGTCGCTATTTTAACTCGAGGCCCCTTATTGAAATAAGGGGCGGAGCTTCAGGTCGTACCGCGCGCGTTGCGCAAGAGGGGCGGGGGAGGCGGGATGCGAGCGGGTAGGTACGTGCGGCAGTTTCAGGGGTACCGAGCTTTCATTCCATCGCCGTTGCCGCCGGACCCCAGCGTTCGGTTCGATGGCGAGTTGGCCTCCCTTCTGAGCCAGGCGGACCGTGCACTGGGGCGCTTGGATGGGGTGTCATCGATCCTCCCCAACCCGGACCTCTTCGTCGCCATGTACGTGCGGCATGAAGCGGTCCTCAGCTCACAAATTGAGGGAACGCAGAGCACGTTGGAGGACGTCCTCGAGTACGAGTTGGACGAGCGTGGCGCCAAGCGCGCCAAGGATGATGCAGAAGAGGTCGTCAACTACATCGCGGCCATGAACCACGGGCTGAAGCGCCTCGAAACACTGCCGCTTTCCCTTCGCCTGCTGCGCGAAATCCACTCGAAGTTGATGGAGGGGGTGCGCGGCAGTGAACGCAGTCCAGGCGAGTTTCGAACGAGCCAGAACTGGATTGGCCCTCACAACTGCACGCTGAAGACCGCGACCTTCGTTCCACCGCCTCCTCATGAGATGGAGGCCGCGTTGAGCCACCTGGAGAAGTTCCTCCATGCGCCGGGTGACTTGCCCACGCTCATCGTGTGTGGGCTCGCCCATGCTCAATTCGAGACCATTCACCCCTTTCTCGACGGCAATGGTCGTGTCGGGCGGCTGCTCATTCCGCTGCTTCTCTGTGAGCGCCGCATTCTCGAACGCCCGTTGCTGTATCTCAGCGTCTACCTGAAGGCGCATCGGGCCGAGTACTACGACAGGTTGACGGCAGTCCGGACCGCAGGCGATTGGGAAGGCTGGCTGCGCTTCTTCCTGCGTGGCGTCGTGGAAGTGAGTGCCGCCTCGACGAACACCGCGCGCTCCATTCTGAAGCTTCGAGAAGCGTCCCGGCAGAAGCTCTCCAGCAACGCACAGGCCGTGCGCCTCCTGGACCACCTCTTCGAATACCCGCTGCTCTCGGTGCGCGCCGCGGAGCAGTTCCTGGCGTGCTCGTATGTGACGGCCGCCACGGCCATCGAGCAACTGGAACAAGCGGGGCTCCTCCGGGAGACCACCGGTCAGAAGCGCAACCGGTTGTATCGGTATGACCCCTACCTCGCTCTTTTCGAGCAGCACGGACTGGGCACGCAAGAGCGTGACGGAGAGGGGCGTCCAGCGGAGCGCTGACGCACCCGTCTCACGAAAAGGCCACGGCCCAGCCGCGTGCGGTCGCCGGAGCCCCCCTCCGCGCGCCGCACTCGACCGGGCCATGGGGCCGGGACCTCCGCCCGCGTTCGGCGGAGGCGCCCGGCTCAACTCAGCGAAGGTTGCTCAGTTCTCCGGGAACGCCGTCCAACCGGCCAGCCAGTTCTCGGTGCCCAGCGCGCCCACGAAGCGGGCGGAGGGGTCGAAGAAGCCGCCCGGCGGCGACGCGGCGTTGTCCGGGTTCAGCGCGGGCGAACCGGCCGCCGGCATGAAGTTCGGCGCCGTCAGGTTGCGAGCGTCGGTGAGCTGCGGATCCAGCACGCGGTTGTTCAGGCCGGAGGCGAGCACGCGCTCCTGCTCGTTGAAGTTGGACACGTCCGGGTTGGTGATGTTGCCGCTGGAGTCCACCGAGGGGTTCGGCACGAACTGGATGGAGGACGTGTCGCCGCGGTTGCTCCAGAAGAACGTGTTGCGCAGGTACAGCTCCGGCGTGGCCTGGTTCCACAGGGCCGCGGAGGCCGTGCCGCTCACGTCGATGGCGAAGTCGGCGAAGTGCGCGACGATGATGTTGTTCAGCTTGCCGCCCGCGCCGGTGTTGAACACCATGCCGGACTGCACCGGGCTGGTGCCCGCCGGACGGCCCGAGCCGATGAACGTCGCGTTCCAGATTTCCGGCGTGGACCGCGGCGTGGCCGCGTTCTGGTTCCGGTTGCCGGACGCCTCGATGCCGTAGTTGCCCACCACCGCGTTCTGCTGGGCGATGAAGAACTGAATCTTGCCGTTGTAGCCCAGGTCATAGTCCAGCGAGTCGTCATCCGCCTGGGTGACGACGGCGTGCGACAGGTTGGCCGAGCCGCCGAAGAACTCGATGCCGTCGTCCGCGCCCAGGTGCACCTGGATGTAGTCCAGGTCGGTGTCGGAGCCGCAGCCGGCCACCGTGAGGCCGTTGAGCTCGTTGTCCTCGGACAGTTCGAAGCCGGCGAACTCGATGCGGACGTAGTTCAGCGAGCCGCAGTTGTGCGACGCGTCCGGGGTGGCACCGCCGCCGTAGCGGGTCAGCGGGTTGCTCTCGGAGGCGAAGAAGCCCTCCACGGCGTTCTCGCCACCGGCGACGTTGACGTGGCCCTTGCCCAGGAGCACCACGCCGCCCCAGTCACCCGACGCGCGGCTGCCCACGGGGCGCGAGCTGGTGAAGACGATGGGGGCCGCCGCCGTGCCCACGGCGTGGATGCGCGCGTTGCGCGTGATGACGAGCGCGCTGCCCTGGTCACCCAGGATGCGGGCGCCCGGCTCGATGGTGAGCGTGCCGCTCTCCACGAAGATGTAGTTCTTCAGGGTGTACGTGAAGCCAGCCTTCCAGGTGGTGTCCTGGGTGATGTTGGAGGACACGTCCTCGGTGGTGTCGGTCGGGGGCGGGTTCGGGTTGTCGGGCGTGTTGTCGTCGCCGCAGGCGGGCGTGAAGGCAAGAGCGGAGAGCGTCAGGAGGGATGCAAAGAGGCGCTTCATGGGAGTGCTTCCTTTCGCGGGTTTAGAGGGACCAACCCAGCGACGCGCTGAAGGCGATGCCGGGCTTGTACGACTGCACGACCACCGATTCCTGGCGGAGCGTGACGGAGGAGTTGAGGAGGTTGGCTGCGGTGAGCTTGAGCTGCGCGGAGCCCAACTGCTGGGCCACGGAGATGTCCAGGCGGTGGAAGGGACGCTCGTAGACGTCGGGGAGGTACTGGACGCCGACCTCGCTGATGCGCGCGCCGTAGACGTTGTAGAGGACGGTGAACTCGGTGCCGCTCTCCGGCCGCAGGTAGCCGGCGTTGAAGTTGATGACGTAGGGCGACTGGCCCTGGAGCGGACGCCGCCGGTTCGTCTGCGAGCCCACGTTGCTGTCGCCCAGGTCCACCTCGGAGCGGATGAGCGTGAGGTTGGCGCCCACGCGCACGTCGCGCAGCGTCTCGGTGAGGCGCGCCAGGGAGGTGCGGGCCTCCAGCTCCACGCCGTACGTGTCCGCGCCCGCGGCGTTCCGGTAGCTGAGGTCCTGCGCCTCCGGGTTGTTGATGACACGCTCGATGGGGTTCTCGAAGCGCTTGTAGAAGGCGCTGGCGGCCAGCACTTCGTTCTCACCCGCGAACCACTCGATGCGGGCGTCCACGTTGTGGAGGCGCGTCTGCTGCAGGTCCGGGTTGCCGGACACGTTCCGGCGGCGCACGAAGTCGAAGTAGATGAAGGGCGCCAGCTCGCGGAAGGTGGGCCGCGCCAGCGTGTAGCTGTAGCCGCCGCGCAGGTTCACCGACGGGGTGAGCGCGTAGATGGCGTTGAGGGACGGCAGCAGGTTCGCGTAGTCGGAGCGGCTCTCCGTACCGCGGGCGCCCGTGAACGGGTCCTTGACCGTCAGCACCTGGCTGGAGGTCTCCAGGCGCAGGCCGCCCACCAGGCGAAGGGCCTCCAGGGGCTGGGCGTCCGCGGAGACGTACCCCGAGAAGATGCCCAGGTAGGCGTCGTACGCGTCGTCCGCGCGGGTGGAGTCGCGCACGTTGATGCTGGTGCCCAGGTTCTCCGGCGCGAAGAGCTGCTCGGGCGGGAGGCTGCGGTCCACCGGCGTGGTGCCCAGCAGGTAGCGGAAGCGGCGCGCGCCGAAGTCGCGGAAGGACACCTGGGCCAGGCCGCCGGCCTTCAGCTTGACGGCGGACAGGGGCACGGTGACGTTGAGGCTGCCGCCCGTGGACGTCTCACCCAGCTCGGCGAAGAAGCGCTCGCCGCTGTTAGGCTGGTTGGGGAAGGTGGGGACCGTGTCGGGGACGTTGAAGTTGTTGAGGTAGAGCGTGTCGCGGGTGTCGGGCTCGTCGCGGTCCACGCGGGACACGTTGGCCTGCCAGTCCAGCTCCGCGTCGCCCAGCAGCCCCAGGCGGTGGAAGCCTCGGAGCTGGTTGAAGAAGAGCTGACGGCTGACGAACTGGAGCCGCGTGCTCTCCTGGCGCTCGCTCCGGATGAGGTTCGAGGCGACCGCGGTGTGCGTGCGCGTGTCGGTGCCGCGGGTGTAGAGGCCAAACCAGGTCAGCTCGTTGTCGCGGTCAATCTGGAAGCCCACGCTGCCCAGGCCGCTGAGGCTGGCCGTCTCGAAGCCCTGGCTGTTGTTGGCGGACTCGAAGGCGTAGAGCTGGTCGTTCTCGTCGCGGGAGGCGCGGGCGAAGGTGCCTTCCTGGACGCCGTCGCGGTGGCCGTAGTTGCCGCTGACCAGGTAGCCCAGGCGGCTGTTTCCGAAGCGCAGGGTGTCACCCACCGACACGCCCACGCCCATGTTGGGGAGCGCCGTGGTGCGGCGGGCCTCCCAGATGTTGGGGAAGCTGCGGAACTGCTGCGCGAGCACCTCGCGGGATTCGCCGGACGCGCCGAGCTGGGCGTTGCGCGGAATCGCGCCCGGAAGCTGGCGGCTGCTGCTGGGGAAGCCCAGCGCCTCGCCGAAGCCGCCCTGGGCCTGGCTGTTGCGCTCGCGGAACGTCGTCACGGAGTCGCCGCCCAGGGTGATGCGCGGCTTGAGCTCGAACTCGCTGGGGTAGGAGTTGGTCTCGATGAGCAGCGTGCCGCCGCCGAAGGTGCCCGGCAGGTCCGGCGTGTAGCTCTTCACGATGTTGAGGTTGGCGAGCAGGTTGGTGGGGAAGATGTCCAGCGGGACGCTGGGCTCGTCCGGCTCGGGGCTGGGCAGCAGCGCGCCGTTGAGCAGCGTGGTGCTGTAGCGGCCACCCAGGCCGCGCAGCAGCACGTAGCGGCCGTCCACCACCGTGGCGCTCACCACGCGCTTCACGGCGTCGGAGGCGCTGGAGTCCGGCGTGCGCGCGATTTCCTGCGCGCTGATGGCGTCCGACACGGCGGCGGCCTTCTTGCGCTCCTGGAGCAGCGCGCCCTCGGCACGGCGGTCCGCGCGGGCCTCGACGACGACCTCCTGCACGGCGCCTTCGTCGGCGCTGAGCGCGACGTCCAGCTTGGTCGCCTTGCCCTGCGTCACCACGACGCCGGTGATGCGGCGGCCCTGGTACACGTCATAGAAGACGCGCAGGTCATACTTCCCGGGAGGCAGCGCCACCCGGTAGTAGCCGTCCAGGTCCGTGAGCACCTGCTTCTGCGCGCCGGTGACGACCTTCACCGTGGCCTCGATGAGGCCCTCGCCGTTCGTCTCGTCCACCACGCGGCCGTAGATGCCGGTGAAGCCCGGCGGCGGAACGGAGGACTCCGCGAGCATCTCGTCGTCCATGCCCTCGGCGCCCAGGGCACCGTCGTCGGCGGGAGCGGCGGGCTGCGCGGCGGTGGGGTCGGTCTCCGTGCCCGGCTGCGCGGCGGTGGGGTCGGTCTCCGTGCCCGGCTGCTGCGCGGTGGGCGGCGTTTCAGTGCCCGGCTGCGCGGCGGTGGGAGACGTCTCCGTACCCGGCTGCTGCGCGGCGGGGGGCGTACCGGAAGGATCAGCCGCGGCGGGAGTCTGCTGCGTCGCGGGCGGAGTTTGGGTTTCCTCGGGTTCGGGGAGGGGTTGCGTGACAGGGTCGACCGCGGGAGCGGGCGCCGTGGCCGGAACACCGGGCGCCTGTGCGAACACGGGCGTAGCTGTAATGACAAGCGCAGCCAAGAAGGCGCGCAGGTTGGCAGTGCGAGACAACACGACACTCCTTACCGAGGTGCGCGTAGAGAACGCGACACGCATGGCATCTGGATGAAGGGGCTGTGACGATTCAGGCGGCGGACCGCAAACTTGGTGTCACGGTCCGCCGCGGCGCTGCATCAATCCGCGAGCTTGTCCGGCAACACGCCGACCGTGATGTCCCCGCCTCGCGCGAGGTCCAGCACGTCCATGGCGGCGCCGTACGGCACATCATCACTGGCGTCGAAAAACACAATCTTGTCCGGACGCGCGTTGAGCATGCGTTGCAGCCGGGCCACGACCTGGTCGCGGGCGACTTCTTCCCGGTTGATGCGCAGCACGCCGGACTTGTCCACCGTGAGCACCACCGGTGGCACTGCATCGGGAGGAGGCGGAGGCGCCTCCTGGTCATCACCCTTGGCGGGCACCGTCATCCACATCTGCTTGGTCATCAAAGGCGTGACGACCATGAAGATGATGAGGAGGACGAGCACCACGTCCACCAGGGGCGTCACGTTCATCGCCGGGCGGATACCGCCTTTTCCGCCTCCGAGGTCGAATGCCATGGCGTGCGCTCCTAGTTCTTCGGCTTGTCGACGACCTGAAGGTTGATGCCGGGGAAACCCAGCTCCTGCATGGCCTTGAAGAGGCCGCGCACCTCGGAGTAGCGCACGCCGCGGTCCGCCTTGAGCACCACCGGGGAGTCCGGGTCCTTGGCGCGCACGGCCTTCAGCTCGGCCATGAGCGCGTCACGCTTGAGCTCCTTGCGGTCCAGGTAGAACGCGCCTGTCGCGGAGAGGCTCACCGTGGTGGGCGTCAGCTCCTTGTTCTCCTTGTCCGGGTTCGTCGCGGTGGGCAGCTCCACCGCGGCGCCGGACTCAATCTGGGGCGTGACGACCATGAAGATGATGAGGAGGACGAGCACGACGTCCACCAGGGGCGTCACGTTCATCTCCGGCGTCAGGCTCCTACGCGGGGTGGACATCGCGGGATTCCTTGCGAGCGGCGAGCTCCGGCCCCGTGGCCACGGCGGCGCCGCTGGTGGCGGCGGCCTTCTGGGGGCTCAAGTCCTCCAGGTAGTCCATGAACTCGCTGCGAGCCGCGTCCAGGGAGAGCTGGAGCGCGTCCGCGCGGGTGGACAGGAAGTTGAACATCAGCACCGCGGGGATGGCGACGAGCAGACCCAGCGCCGTGACGACGAGCGCCTCGGCGATACCGGCGGACACCGCGCCCAGGCCGCCCGAGCCCTCCTTGGCGATACCGGAGAAGGCCTCGATGATGCCCACGACGGTGCCGAGCAGACCGACGAACGGGGCCACCGAGCCGACGGTGGCGAGCACCGACATGCCGCGGCGCACGTCCGCGCTGACGCGCTCGTTGACGCGGACCAGCTCACGCCGGGTCAGCTCCACCGGGCCCAGCTTGCCGGCCGGAGCGCGGGACTTGGCGAGGTAGTGCTTCATGCCGCCGCCCAGCAGCATGGCCAGGTGGCTGCCCTTGGTGGCCTCGGCCTCCTTCACCAGCGCCTCGTGCTGGTTCTGGGTGAGCAGCGGGCCGGCGCGGGACGCGAAACGCTTGGAGATGGAGCGCGAGCGGAAGAAGACGAAGAGGCGTTCGAAGAAGACCGCGAGGGACGCGATGGCGAAGAGGATGAGCGTCCACGCGATACCCAGCGCGAACACACCCATGTGGTTGTAGATGTCCCTGAGATTGAAATTCATGACGGGTTTGCTCCTGGGGGGCAGGTGCGGGTGTGGCGTGACGGCCTACGACTTGAGACGGAACGGAACCTTGAAGATGCGGAACACGGCGGTGGGCTGACCGGCGACGATGGCGGGCTTGAAACGCCACGTCTTCGCGGCGGCCATGGCCGCGCTGGCGAAGGGCTCGTCACCGCGCATCACCTTCAGATTGCTGACGCGGCCATCCACGCCCACCACGCCCTTGAGGATGACCATGCCTTCCAGGCCCTTGGAGCGGGCCTCGGCGGGGTACTCGGGTGTGAGGTTGGAGGTCAGCGGCTCCGGCGGCGTGCCGGACTCGGGCAGGTTGATGGGCGCGGCGCGCCCGCCACCGCCCGCCAGGGTGTCACCACCGGGAACACCGCCCACGACACCGCCCGGCACCAGCGTGCCGGTGCCACCCACGGCGATGGGCGCCGCGGCGACCGTCTCCGTGGCGGCCTCGGGAGGCTTCTCCAGCGGCACTTCCTTGGGAACGACGATGTTGGCCGGCGCCACGGCGGGCGCGGCGGGAGGCGGCGCCATCGCGGCGGCCGGCGGCGCGGGCTTGGGCGCCAGCTTCGGCTTGGGTGGAGGAGGTGGAGGCTTCACCTCGACGACGGGGGGCGGAGGAGGGGGCGGCGGACGGAACACCACATCCGTGCCCTTCTTCTCCTTGATGACTTCCGTCACCTTGCCTGCGGCGGTGATGGCGGCAATGCCCATCAGCGCGAACACGGCGACGGAGGCCGTGGTGGAAAGCGCGAACCGCCGCGCCGAATGGACGTCCGGGCCACTGTCGAAGGTCTCGAACATGACTGGACGCGCATATAGCGACGCCATGTGTCGGACCCGTCCGAAGCCCGTGACACTTTGCCTTCATCAAAATCACGGACGCGTCACGGCGACAGGCGGCCACCAAAGCAGCGTGGCAGGCGTGCCACGACATTGTGTTCAACCGTGGCGCGAGGTGCGCCCATGCGCCGAGTCTGTAACAGCAGCGCCAACAACAACGCGGCGTAAACCAGGGCGAAGGGCCGCCACAGGAGGACGTGACGGCTCCACTCCACGCCGAGCACCGAGTCGGAAACCAGGACGCCCGTGAGCGCCACGAGCCCCACCAGCACCAGGTTGGGCCGGTGCCGGCTCTCCACCGCCGCGCGGATCAACGGCCACGCCAGCACGTAGTTCGCGCGCCACGCCAGCGGTGACAGCAGCGTGACGCCAAGGCAACACATGGCGATGAGGTCCGCGGGTCCGGGGCGTGCCCACACCACCGCGGCGACGAAAAAGCCCAACGCCGCGGCCTGTGCCAAGGACATCGCACCCGGCAGCACCACGGTTTCGGGCGGATACACCAGTGACAACAACAAAGTGGGCAGCCCCTGGGTATTGGATTGCAGCGCCCAGGGTGGGGTGGTGCGCGCGAGGGTGTCTCGCCAGAGGTGGAATTGGAGGAATGTTCCATCCCCGCCGTAGTGAATCAGCAAAGGCAGGGTCAGCACGGCGCCCACCACGGCGGTGGCGCCCAGCACGCGCCAGTGGCGGCGCCACAGAAAGAAGAGTCCGACGAGCGCCGCGGGGGCTTGAGGAGGAAGGCGATGGCGAAGGCCACCCCGGGGCGCCACACCTGTCCGCGCTCGGCGCCGCGCGTGGAGAGGAGGATGAGGAGGAGGATGACGGCGTCCACCTGTCCATAGAACAGCTCGTAGGTGAAGGCCGGCAGCAGGGCCAGCGTCGTCAGGACGGGGGCCCAAGTCCAGGGCGTGGCTTCTCCCTTTCCGGGGAGGGCGCGGGTGGTGAGCCGGGCCACCAGGACGAGCGCGGCGATGGAGCAAAGGTTCCACAGCGCGACGGCGGCGCGCGCGGGCAGCAGGGTGAAGGGGAGGAAGAGGGGCGCGGTGATGGGCGCGTACTTGAACGGCATGGTGCCGTCGGACAGGCGGTAGATGTCCGTGCCCTCGAGGAAGCGCTCCGCGGCCATGAGGTAGACGCGGAAGTCCACGCCCCGGCGAGGGTGCTGGCCCACGGCGACGGCGGCCACCGCGAGCACGAGCAGCACGAGCCACCAGGCCCTCCGCGCCCACGGGGCCTGTGCTTCGGAGCCGGCGGTGCCAACCGGCGCGGCGTCCGGAACGGGAGAGGCAGGCCCGAGGGGGCCTGGGTCGGCAGCGGTCATGTGGGCGGTGGGGTGGGGTGGGGAGCGGCACCATTCCACGCCCGTCGCCGCGCACGCAACGGAGGGGCCCGGCGCGCTACAGGCCGTAGTCCTCCATCAGCTTCAACCACACCTCGCTCATGGTGGGGAACGAAGGCACCGCGTGCCAGAGCGTGTCGAGCGGCACCTCCCCCGCGACGGCGATGGTGGCCGCGTGGAGCATCTCGCCCACCTCGGGCCCGGTGAAGGTGGCGCCGACGAGGACCCGGCGCTTCTCATCCACCACCCACTTCACGGTGCCGGTGAGCCCCTTGCCCATCAATGAGGTACCGGACACATCCTGGAGGTGTTTCTCCACCGTGCGCACCGGGATGCCCGCCTCGCGGGCCTTGGCCTCGGTGAGTCCCACGGAGGCCACTTGCGGATGGGTGAAGACGACCTGGGGCGTGGCTTTGGCGTCCGCCCAGGCCTTGGCCTGCTTGCCCGCGATGACGTCCCCCACCATGCGGGCCTGGTACTTGCCCATGTGGGTGAGGAGGTTGCGGCCGTTGACGTCGCCGCAGGCGTAGAGCCAGCCGCCCTCCACGCCCTTGGCGCGGAGCTGGTCATCCACCGCCACCGGCTTGCCACCCTGGAGCCCGACCGTCTCCAGTCCCAATCCGTCCGTGCGGGGTACTCGGCCCATGGCCACCAGGATTTCGTCGGCGCGGACCTCCTCGCCGTTGGACAGCGTCACCGTCACCTCGCCCTTGCCGCCGGGGCGCTGGACGCGCGTGGCCTCCACGCCGAGCCGGACCTGGACGCCGGCGTCACGCAGGGCCTGGGCCACCTGCTCACCGGCGAAGGGCTCCGCGCGGGACAGCAGGCCTTTTCCTCGCTGCGCCAGCGTCACCTCGGCGCCCAGTGAGCGCCAGGCCTGGGCCAGCTCCACCGCCACCGCGCCGCCGCCCAGCACCACCAGCCGCTTGGGCACCTGCTGGGCGCCGGTGCCCTGACGGTTGTCCCAGGGCTTCGCGTCCCGCAGGCCGGGGACATCGGGGATGCGGGGTCGGCTGCCGGTGGCCAGCACCACCGCCTTGCGGGCCTCCAGCTCGCGCACGGTGCCGTCCTTGCTCTCCACCCGCACCTTGCGCGGGCCGGTGAGTTTGCCCGTGCCGCGAATCACCTTCAGCTTCGCGTCCTCGGCCCACTTCACCTGGGAGTCGTCGTTGTAGTGGCTCACCATGGCGTCGCGCTGGGCCAACACGGCGCGCGCGTCGATGGGGCCCTTGAGTGTCTCGCGGACGCCAGCGGCGTGTTCTGCGAGCCACCGCGCGTCACCCGGGCGCAGCAGGGCCTTGCTGGGGATGCAGGCCCAGTACGAGCACTCGCCGCCGAGCAGCTCGTGCTCCACCAACGCCACCGACAGCCCGGCCTCCGCCGCGCGTGCACCGGCGACCTCGCCCGCGGGCCCCGCGCCAATCACCACCACGTCGAAAGCATCCGCCATGTGCATTCACCTCGTGCCCGCTCCGTAGCGCGAAGGCGGGCGCGGCCCATGCCTCGTTGGGACGCACGTTCGCTGCTGGAAAGTGAGGTTGGTCACCCGCCGACACCTGCCACAGGGCCTGGGTCGGAAAGGTGGCTGGCTGTCAGGTCTGCTCGCGTCCTGACGTCGGGGTGGGCCGCTTGACGGGGACAGGAGGCCGGTCGCATCCTTCCCGCGAAGCGTCACGGTTCGCGCCGGAGTCTCGCGCGCGGCGGGAGGTGTGCCATGGGACGTGTCACGAACGGAGTCTCGGGTCGCTTCGCGCTGAACGTGCTGGACCGCGTGGACCGCCTCCCTCGCTGAGCCGCTCGAGCTGAGCGGGACGGAGTGCGTTCCCAGCGTTCTCGGACACGCCAAGGTGCGCGGAGCCTTTTCCGCCGTACCACGGGCCGGCGTGTGTCCTGTGCGTCGCCCACGGTTTGAATCCGTGCGCGCGCCGGGGCACCGCGCGGCCTCTTGGGAACCGTTCGTCCGCTCATGTCTTCTTCCAGGAATCGCCGTCAACCGGCCGCGCGCCATCTGCGCGTGCAGTCCCATTTGTCTCAAGAAGTGGCCCGCACCTTCCGAGGTGAGCTGTCCGACCCGATGCTCGAAGGCGTCGCGCTGACGTCCTTCGAGCTGGCGCCGGATGGCCGCCTCGTCCGCATTGGCTACACCGTCACGCCGGAGGTCGAATCCGCCGGCCTGCGTCCCGTGCAACAGGCGTTGGACCGCGCCAGCGGCTACCTGCGCTCGCAGCTCGCGGAGCACCTCGACCTCAAGCGCGCGCCGCAGTTGCGCTTCATCTTCATCGGCGTCTCGGCGCAGGTCCCCGGCGCGGCGGAGGGCGAGTCATGATGCCTCGCGTCCTTCCCGCCGTGCCCGGGGGCCGGCCCATCCTCGTCTGGGCCCGCGCGCTGCCGCCGGGCGCGGAGAAGCAGTTGCGGTACCTCGCCGCCCAGCCCTACGTGGTGGAGCACGTCGCCGCCATGCCGGACCTCCACGTCGCCTCGGGCATCGCCGTGGGCACCGTCTTCGCCACGGACCACCACGTGGTGCCGGGGGCGCTGGGGGGCGACCTGGGCTGCGGCGTGAGCGCCTGGCGTTTCCCGCTCACCGAAGGGCTGCCCGGCCGCGACGTGTTGGAGCGCGTGTTGGCGCGGCTGGCGGAGGTGGTGCCCGTGGGCGACGCGGTCCACCGGGGAAAGGGGCTGCCGCTGCCCGCCGCGCTGGCGTCGCCACCCCTGTCCACCCGGAAGCTGTGCCACGCCTGGGAGCGGCTGGCGCCCAGGCACCTGGGGACGCTCGGGGGTGGCAACCACTTCCTCGAGCTGGACCGGGACGCGGAGGGCGCCCTCTGGCTCCTCTTGCATACCGGCTCCCGGGGCGTGGGCGCGGCCATCGCGGACCACCACGGCCGCGTGGCGCGGGCGCTCGGGGAGGGGCACCTGCCCGCCCTGAGCCTCCACACCGACGAGGGCGCCGCCTGCCTCGCGGACACACAGTGGGCCTGCCGCTTCGCCCGGGCGAACCGGGACACCCTCGCCGCGCGGGCGTTGGCGGTCCTGGAAGACGCGTTGGGCGTGGCCGCCGAGCCCGGCTCCGCCGTGGACGTCCACCACAACCACGTGGCCCGGGAGGTCCACGCGGGCCGCGAGGTGTGGGTCCACCGCAAGGGCGCCGTCGGGCTCCAGGCCGGCGAGCGAGGGCTCATCCCCGGCTCCATGGGCACGGCGTCGTACGTCGTGGAAGGACTGGGGGAGCCGCGAGCCTTCGGCTCCTGCTCGCATGGCGCCGGGCGCGTCCTCACGCGGACGGAGGCGCGAGCCCGCATCCGCCCGGCGGCGTTGGAGCAGGCGCTGCGACGCGTGGTGTATGAGCGGGGGCGCACCGCCGCGCTGGTGGAGGAGGCCCCCGCCGCCTACCGCGACATCACCGAGGTGCTGGAGGACGAGGCGGACCTGGTCCGGCCGTTGGTGCGCCTCACGCCGCTCGCCGTCCTGAAGGGCTGACCGAGGGCCTGGGCCCCCCGTGAAAGCGGGGGGCTTTACTCCCGGTGTCAAGAAAGAGCGACAACCCGCCCGGCTTTTGGCCCGGGCCAGGGGTCCAGTGGCTGACAGGTGAAGGGAACCGCGTCAGGGGAGTTCCCCGCACCCGTCGGGATGCCGTACACTCGGCCACCAGAAGTACACGAGAGAACCTGCTGGGGCGTCGTCTAATGGCAGGACATCAGACTTTGACTCTGAGTATCAAGGTTCGAATCCTTGCGCCCCAGCCACTCCGCTCCGGGGGGACGCGGTAGCCACGCGTCTGTCCGTGCACGAAGGACGGTGGGCCGATGCCGCAGAAGACACTCCTTCTGGTCTCCGTGGGTAGCCCGCCCGCTTCGCTTCAGCGGGATTTGCAGGACCCGCTGGCGGCACACATGGGTGTCTCCGTCGCGGTGTCGAAGACGGTGCTCCAGTCGCCCGCCTACGCCTTCAACAAGGACCGTGGCCAGTACCACTGCAACGCCATCATGCGGCGGCTCACGCCCATGCTGGAGGCCGGCCAGTTCGCGGTGATGGGCATCACCGACGTGGACCTCTTCGTGCCCGACTCTCCCTTCGTCTTCGGCGAGGCGGACCGTGAGTCCAAGACGGCGGTGATGAGCCTCAACCGTCTGTCCCAGGGCGCCACCGGCGACACGCTCCGCCGCCGCGCGCAGGTGGAGGTGGTTCACCAGGCGGGGCACCTGCTCGGGTTGTCCTACTGCGAGGACCCGCGGTGCGTGATGTTCTTCGCCCAGACGCCGCAGGACTGCGACCGCAAGCAGCTCTCGCTCTGCAACCTCTGCCGCAACGAGCTTCAGAAGCTCAATCGCTGACAGCCGCCGGGCATTGAATCACCCGCGGCGCGTTGACGTCGGACCCGGTGCGCCCTGTAGTACGGGGCTCTCTTTCGGCCGGGAAGCGGAGTGACGACGATGACGGGCAACAGGCGGTTTCTCGGGGCGGTCTTGGCGGTGGGGATGCTGGGCGGGTGCGAGCCCCTGGACGACGGTGGCGGTGGTGGCATCGGGGACGTGCTGTTCACCCGGGGCTTCGCCTTCGTGCGAGACAACGACCGCAACGTCTTCGTGGTGGACGATGACGGCGACGCCAACAGCCCCCAGCGGCTCACCACCGTGGGCGGCGCGTACTGGCCCTCCGTGTCGCGCAATGGCCGCAGCGTGGTGTTCGTCCAGCGCAGCGGCGGCGACACGGCGCTGCTGACGGTGCCCACCTCGGGCGGCGCGCCCTCCACGCTGTTCCGCTCGAACGACCCGACGTGCGCGCGCGGCTGCGCCAACTTCCGCACGCCCACCTTCAGCCCGGACGGCCGCAGCGTCGTCTTCGTCTTCTCGCCGGGCAACAGCTCCCAGACGGCGCTGGCGCGCATCAACACGGACGGCAGTGGCTTCCAGGAGCTCACGCCCAACAACGTCATCGCCTACGGCGCGCCTTCGTTCGTGCCCAACGGCAGCGCGGTGGTGGCGGGCGCGGGCAGCGGCCTCAATCAACTGGACCAGATTGCCTACGTTCCGCTCAACGGCGGCACCATCACCTACAGCTTCCTGAGCGCGGGCGTGCAGTTCGTGGAGAACCGCGTGGCGGTGTCGTCCAGCGGCGCCCAGGTGGCGTTGGACGGGCGGCTGACGTCGGGTGGCACGCGCATCTTCGTCGGGCAGCTCTCGGGCTCCAACGTGGGGGCGCTCCAGCGCGTCACCAACAGCGGGCCGGGCTCCGAGGAGTCGTGGCCGACGTGGACGGGCGCCAGCCAGCTTGGCTTCCTCGTCAGCGCGGGCGGCAGCGACACGGGCATCTACCGCGCGAGCGTGGGCGCGGGCTCCACCGGCTCGGTGTCGCTCGCGGTGCCCAGCGCGGCCGAGCCGTCGTACGGGCCCTTCTGACCCGGGCTCGGTGCGTCCCCCGCGTGGCCGTGTCCAGGTCAGGTGGGGTGGCGCCGGCGCCGCCCTCCGAGCATACGAGGGAGGCGTCGGGGGCTGATTCGCGCCGTGGGGGGCGCCTGCGGTAGCCTGACGCATGGAGATGCCGGCATGAGCGTGTCACCCGACAGCAAGTCTCTCGCCTCCGGCGCGCGTTCCGAGGAGCCCATCCTGGGGAGCCGCGCCGGTCACCTCACCGGATTCGATGTGAGCGGCGCGGTGCTCGTGGACTTCCCGGGCAACGCCGCGGGCCCGGTGCCCGCGCGGCTCGCCGTCGTCGTGGAGCCCAAGGCGCTCCAGGCGGCCGTGGCCCAGCGGCAGAAGGTGGTGCTCCTCTTCGAGAACGGCGACCCGCGCCAGCCCTTCGTCATGGGGCTCATCCAGGAGCCCAGCGCGACGCCGCTGCTGGATGCGCTGCTGGAGCCGGCCGCCCCGGAGCCGGTGCTGCGCCCCACCGAGGCGCACGTGGACGGCAAGCGCGTCGTCATCGAGGGGCAGGACGAGGTCGTCCTCAAGTGCGGCGAGGCCAGCATCACCTTGCGCCGCAACGGGAAGGTCATCGTGAAGGGGACCTACCTGGAGTCGCGCGCCACGGGCACCCACCGCATCAAGGGCGGCACGGTCGAAATCAACTGAGGCCTCCGGCGTAGTTCCGCGTGTGCCGGGCACCACCGCATGCGCGCTGTCCGAGAAGGCCCCCGGCAGGTGCCGGGATGGGGCGAAGCCTCGTGGTGATTCCGTGGGATTGCTCCGCGCGTGCGCACGGCGAGCAAGCCTCCTCGTCCGAGGCGGCTGCTCGGCGCGAGGGCAGGGCGCGTTCCATCCCGTGTGCCGGGCGCGACTGGCGTCCGGGTGCCCGAGGCGCGATGCTGCCTCGCGGAGGTCTGACGATGTCCCTCTTCGATGCCGTGCTCGCGGGCGACCGTGACGCCGTGGAGTCCCACCTGTCCGCCGGCGCGGACCCGAACCCCTTCGACGCCGAGGGCCGCACGCCGCTGATGGCCGCGGCCCGCGCGGGGCGGGCGGACCTGGTGCAACTGCTGCTGGACGCGGGCGCGGAGCCCGACTTGACGGACCGCATCGGTGAGTCCGCGCTCATCATGGCCGCCGCGCACGGCCACACCGAGGTCTGTGAGTGGCTGATGCCCCACGCGCGCGCGGATGAGCAGGACCTGGCCCGCACGCTGCTGTCTGGCCTGGGCATCACGGACCTGCGCCTGGACCGGCCCGAGCCCCAGGACAACAGCTTCCGCCGCAAGCTCGCCTCGGCGGGGGCGTACGTCTCCGGCAAGCTGGGGGACGCTGGCGCCACCAAGCGCCTGGAGCGCGTCTTCCGCTCGGAGAAGCAGCGCAAGCCCTGAAACGGCGAAGGCCCGGGGCTTCTCGGTGGAAGCCTCCGGGCCCTGGGCCGTGAAACGCGGCGCTGGGCGGGCCCTTCAGCGGGCCCGCCACACCGGTGCTACTCCGGCTTGGCGCTCACCGTCGCGCTCGGCGCCACGGTGCCCACCGCGCCGCTCTTGGTCTCCAGCGCGTCGGCCACCAGCTCGGTGATGTCCTTGACCTTGATGTTCTGCTCGCGGCCGGTGTCGTTCACCGCGTCGGAGAGCATCGTGGAGCAGAACGGGCACGCCACCGCGACGATGCCGCTGCCGCCCTGCTCCTTGTAGTCGCCCACCTGGCCCGGCTTCTTCTTGTCCGCGGCGTTGGGGTACGGCGTGGACGGGTCCTCGGCGTGCTTCAGCGTCAGCGCGGCCTCGTTCAACCGGTTGTGGTTGATGCGCGTGCCAATGTGCTCCTCCATCCACATGCGGCCGCCGCCGGCGCCGCAGCAGAAGCCCTCGCGCTTGCTGCGCTGCATCTCCACCACCTCGAGCCCGGGGATGGCGTTGAGCACCTCGCGGGGCGCGTCGTAGACGCCGTTGTGGCGGCCCAGGTAGCAGGGGTCGTGGTAGGTGAGCTTGCTGTTCATCACCGCGGAGAGCCGGATGCGCTTCTCCTTCAGCAGCTCGTTGATGAGCTGCGTGTGGTTGATGACGCGGTACTCGCCGCCGAACTCCGGGTACTCGTTCTTGATGGTGTTGAAGCAGTGCGGGCACTGGGTGATGACGGCCTTCACGCCCATCGAGTTCCACGACTCGATGTTCGTCTTCGCCATCGTCTGGAACAGGTACTCGTTGCCCATGCGGCGCGCGGAGTCGCCGTTGCACATCTCCTGCTTGGACAGCGTGGCGAAGCTCACGCCCGCCTCGCGCAGAATCTTCACCAGCGCGCGGCTGACCTTCTTCTGCTTGTCGTCGTAGCTGCCCGCGCAGCCCACGAAGAAGAGGTACTCGTACGGACCGCCGTCGTCACCCCACGTGGGCAGCGCCAGGTCCTCCGCCCACTCGTCGCGCCGGTCCTGACCCAGGCCCCAGGGGTTGCCCTGGCGCTCGATGCCCTCGAACACGCGCTGGATTTCCGCCGGGAACTCCGCCTTCACCTGCACCTGGTAGCGGCGCATGTCGATGAGGCGCGGCACGTTCTCGATGAACACCGGGCAGGCCTGCTCGCACCAGCCGCAGCTCGTGCACGCCCACACCGTCTCCGCCGACAGCGCGCTGCCGACGATTTCCGGCAGCGGCTCCTTGATGCCGTTGGGGCCGTAGCCTTCCTCCACCCACTGCTCGTTGTCCCAGATCCAATGCTTCAGGTCCTGGTTGACGGCCTTGTGCGTGAGCGGCTTGCCGGTGATGTACGTGGGACAGTGCGTCTGGCAGCGACCACACTCCGTACAGGAGTAGAGGTCCATGCCCTGCTTCCACGTCAGGTCCTTCACCGTGGCCGCGCCGAACTCCTCCTTCTCCAGGTCCGGCGTGGGCAGCTTGCCGGTGGAGTGCGTGCGCTGGAAGAAGACCGTGGGCAGGCCGGTGATGATGTGGAAGTGCTTGCCGATGGGCAGGAAGTTCAGGAACGACAGGATGATGACCAGGTGAATCCAGAAGCCGGCCACGCCCACCACGTGCGCGGCGGTGACGCCCAGCGGTGCCATCGCCATGCCCGTCAGGCTGGTGAACGGCTCCCACCACACCACCGGGATGGGCGCCTGCGCGGCGGCGGCCTGGGCCACCAGGTGGCTGCCTCCGAAGAGGAACTCGGAGACCATCAGGCCGCCGATGAAGCACAGGATGAGGTACGCCTCCCACGACGGCGTCAGGCGGTCCGGCTTCACCTGCCAGCGGACCCAGATGTAGTAGGCCACGCCCAGCAGGGCCAGCGCGGCGACCACGTCCTTGCCCAGCAGGTACACCTTGTAGAGGAAGAGCAGCGCGGGCTGATCCGTCCAGAACGGCACGCTCAGGTCCGTCAGCACCTCCAGCGCCGTGGTGGAGAAGCCCATGGCGAACAGCATGATGGTGCGCAGCGCCAGCA
Source organism: Myxococcus hansupus (assembly GCF_000280925.3). Lineage (NCBI taxonomy): Bacteria > Pseudomonadati > Myxococcota > Myxococcia > Myxococcales > Myxococcaceae > Pseudomyxococcus > Pseudomyxococcus hansupus. The sequence continues at coordinate 8,269,248 of NZ_CP012109.1, read as the reverse complement.
CCATGAAGGCCGCGTAGATGAGGACGTGGAACAGGCCCGGCGTGAACTCCTCCGGATCCACCAGTCGCTTCTGCCCGAGGCCGAAGCGCACCAACTGCGCCACGCGGAAGGGGATGTTGTCGAGCCGGTTCTCCTTCTTCATCGCCAGCAGGACGCCCACGCGCCCGGACATGGTGATGACGAAGATGGGAATGGCGAGGGCAAGCAACAGGCCGGTGATGATGGGACTCATGGGACTCTAAGGACCTCTAGGGCGCGGCGGATGGGCCCGGGCTGCCGCGTCGCGGCAATTTCTTGAGTACGCTTCAACCCTAACAGGGGTGATTCGCGAATCAAGCGCCCTGCTGCCCCAGGTGTCCTTCACTGGAGAAACCTGGCGTTGGACGGCCGCTGAGCGCGCGGGGGGCGTACGAATTTACCGGCGGAGCCCCGCCATTCGGGGCGCCTTGAAAATGCCATGTCGTCAATGCCCGTGGGGTTCCCTCTCAGGCGCCCCAGGCTTACCTTGTACGATTGCCACGGGCATTGTCGGACGTCCAACGAATTGTAACTGCCTGGAAATACGAGGTCTTCTCACTGGAGAGTAGGCAGGTAGGCAGATGGACGACATGTGGCCTGGAACTTTAAAAGGCCCGGGGCTTTACAACGCAAGGCGACATCCCCAACATGGTCGGTAAATCGGTCAACGAGTGCTTGGGCGGGTGCCGCATGGGGCGGGCCCGGGTTGGCCGGAATGGGACGTCCACCTTCACCAGGGTGGCCTCCAGAGGAGCCGGACATGGTTCACGACGACACCACCTACATGGATGATGAAGGGTTGCCTTATGTGGATCCGCGGCAGGACGGTGAATCGGAATCTTCGAGTTCCGACGAGGGCACGCCCAGCCGCCGCTGGGGCTACGCCGAGGAGTCGTGGGGCGGCTGGAGTGCGGCTGAGTAGTTCGCGGCCCCCGCGGCCGGTGGATGCGCGGGGGCTCCTGCGGTAACCAGGGCGTTGGATGCCCGTGTGGCGGCTCCCTTCGAGGTGAGCCCCCGGGTTGATCTCCCCAAGCGGGCTGGCGCGGTGTGGGTGCGGCACATCCTGACCCGCCCCCTTGCCCCAAAGCACGACTCCCGACATTCTCAGACCCCGCAGCCTGCCCGTGAGCGTCCCCCGCTCCCGCGCGTTGTGGCCCATGAGACTTCCGGCATCGAAGGCCTTCCGGCCTGGCAGATTGATTCGCGGCACAATGCCTCGTGCGAACACGGGGGAGTACGTATGAAGCAGATGGCCTGGGCAGTAGAGCGTGACGCCGAGCACGGCCGTGAGGTGCTCGTCCTCGTCACCCTGGAGGCCGACGCCGACGCTCCCCGCGCGCCCGTGGCCATCAACCTGGCGTTGGACCGCAGCGCCTCCATGCGCGGCGTCCCGCTGCTCGCCGCCGTGCAGGCCGCCCAGGCGCTGGTCGAGCGTGCCAGCCCGCGCGACTACCTGGGCCTGCTCACCTTCGACGCCGAGCCCGAGCAGGTGCTGCCCATGCGCGCCATGGACACCGCCGCCCGGGCGGAGTTCCTCAAGGTGCTCGCACGCCTGGCGTCCGGCGAAGGCACCGCGCTGCACGAGGCCGTCGAGCGCGCCGCCGAATCCGTCCGCCGCGTGCTCGTCCCCGGCGCCCGTCCCCAGGTCCTGATGCTCACCGACGGCGAGCCCTCCGTGGGGCCGTCGCAGCTCGCGGAGTTCAAGTCGCTGGGCGCCCGCGTCTCCGAATCCGGCGTGATGCTCCACGCGCTGGGCCTGGGACGGCACTACCTGCCCGACATCCTCGAGGCGCTCACCAGCCCCTCGGGCACCGGCTTCGTGCACGTGGACGACCCCGAAGGGCTGCCCATGGCCGTGGGGCAGCTCGGCGCGGAGCTCTTCGGTGAAGTCGTGGCCGACGCGCGCGTGCACGTGCTGCCCACGGGCTTCGCGGACCTGCGGTGCCGTCACCGTTACCCCTCGCGCGTCGAGGGCGACGCGATGAGCGCGACGCTGGGCGCCATCTCCCAGGCCTTCCCACGCCGCGTCCTCTTCGCCGGCCTGCTGGACCAGGCGGAGTGGACCCTGAACGTCTCCACGTCCTTCACCGAACACGGCGACACGCGGCGCATCTCCGTGCCGGTGACGCGCGTGTTGCCCGACAGTGATTCGGGCCGCTACGTGCGCGCGGTGTCCGCCGAGCTGGACCTGGTCGCCGCCGAGTCCGCCGCGTGGAAGGCCCTGGGCCGCCGTCACCAGGACGCCGCCGAGCGCGCGCTGGAGACCGCCGACGCCGCGCTCTACAAGCTGGCGAGGCTCGGCGCGCCCGAGGTTCCCGCCCAGCGCCACGTGGAGCGGCTGGCGGACCTGCGCCGGGTGTTGGAGCGCCGCGCGAACCAGCTCCCCGCGCTGGTGATGCGCCGCGCGCACTCGGAAGTCTCCCGCATCACCATGAGCCGCGTGGGCCCCGCCGCGCCCGCGCCCGCGCTGCTTCCCTGGAAGACCGAGGACTGACGGCGCTCGCCTGCTGCCCCTGTGTGGGCTCATGACGTTGCGTCTGTGACGCTGTAACCCCTGTGCCGCCCGGTCGTCCATTCGGGCCAAGGCCGGGTGCGTCAACGGAGGGGAATGCCCGCCTGCCCGGATGGTTCACTGTGCTCGGGGCCCCGTGTCTGCCGCTGGCGGGCTGGCCTCCTCTGGGTTAACGGGAATCGCATGACGCATCGGCAGTCCAAGAGGCTCGGTCGGGTTGGTGGAATCGGACTGCTGTTGCTGGCGGCCGTCGCCTGGGCGGACCTGCCCGCGTCGGCGGTCGCGACCAGCGCTCCCGACCAGGGAAAGCCTCGGGTCGAAGGCGCGCTCCTGGTCGACGTGACGCAGGTGAAGCCGGGAGACACCTTCCGAGCGGGCGTGCGTTTCCGCCTGGACCCGGGTTGGCACATCTACTGGAAGAACCCGGGCGACTCCGGCCTGGAGACGGAAGTGGCGTGGGACACGCCGGGCTCCACGGTGGGGCCGCTGAAGTGGCCCTTCCCGGACACCTTCCGCACGTCGGACGGCTTCATCACCACGTACGGCTATGACGACGTGGCCATCCTCGTCGCGGACGTGAAGGCCTCGGAAGGCGCCACCGCTGGCGCGCTGACGCTGTCCGCCGCGGTGGAGGCGCTGGTGTGCGAGGTGCACTGCATCCCCGCCGAGCTGATGCTGACGCGCTCCATTCCGGTCGGCCCGGAGACGCTGCGTGACGCCGAGACGGCGGCGGTGTTCGACGCGGAGGTGGCGAAGGTGCCGCGTCCCCTCGCGGACAGCGGCCACACCGTGTCGGTGGCGTTGGACGCGCCCAACCTCACCGCGGGCCAGGCGTTCACCGGCGCGCTGACGCTGACGGGCCCGGGCGGCGCGGCGGTGCCCGCCGTGGAGGGTGACTTCTTCATCGCCGAGCGCATCCCCGGCGTCGCGAACCTGGGCCTCACGGCGGAGGGCCCCGGCCGCTTCAAGGTGAAGGGCAAGGCGGAGCCGGACGTGCAGGCCACCGCGCCGAGGCTCACGGGCGTGCTGCGGTTGGGCACGGCGGCCACGGGTTACCAGTACCTCGAGGTGACGGCGCCGCTGGCCCCCATGGTGGCGGCCGTGGGCGCGGCGGGGACGCCCGCGGTGGTGAAGCCTCCGTCGGTGAAGGACAGCATCGCCGCGGTGAAGCCGGTGGGTACGGCGGCCGTGGCGGCGCCCGCGCAGGAGTCGTCCGTGGGCCTGGGGCTGGCGCTGGTGTTCGCCTTCTTCGGCGGCGCGCTGCTCAACCTGATGCCGTGTGTTTTCCCCGTGCTGGCGCTGAAGGCCTACGGCTTCACGCGCATGGTGCAGCAGGAGCAGGGCCGCGTCGCCGCGCACGCGGGGGCCTACGCGGGAGGCATCATCGCCACCATGCTGCTGCTGGCGGGCGGCGTGCTGGCGGTGCGCGCGGGCGGGGCCAGCGTGGGCTGGGGCTTCCAGTTCCAGGAGCCCCTCTTCGTCGCGGGCGTGTGCGCGGTGCTGGTGGCCTTCGCGCTCAACCTCTTCGGTGTCTTCAACGTGGGCCTGGACGGCACGGCGCTGGCGGGCAAGGTGGACCAGAGCCACGGCCTGATGCACAGCGCGGGCGAGGGCGTGCTGGCGGTGGTGCTCGCCACGCCGTGCTCCGCGCCGCTGCTGGGCACGGCGGTGGGCTTCGCCTTCGCGGCGGGCCCCGCCACGGTGCTGGCCGTCTTCACCGCGCTGGGCCTGGGGCTCGCGCTGCCCTTCTGTCTGCTGGTGCTGGTGCCGGGGCTGGCCAAGAAGCTGCCCAAGCCGGGCGCGTGGATGGAGCGCTTCAAGCAGGTGCTGGGCTTCGCGCTGCTGGCGACCACCGTCTGGCTGGTGTGGGTGATGGGCGGGCTCGCCGGTGTGGACGGCATGGCGCGGCTCCTGGCGTTCCTTGTCGCGGTGGGCCTCGTCACCTGGCTGTATGGCCAGGGACAGGCGCAGGACGGCGTGCGCAAGCTGGCCACGGTGGCCGTGGCGGCGGGGGTGCTGGTGGCCTCGGGGCTGCTGACGCTGCGCTTCGAGGAGCAAGGCCCCTCGGCGGTGGCCCGGACGGGGTCCACGATGGCGCTGGCGCAGCCCTGGGATGACGCGGCCGTGCAGACGGCGCTGGCGGCCGGGCAGCCGGTATTCATCGACTTCACGGCGGACTGGTGCCTCACCTGCAAGTTCAACGAGCGCACCGTGCTGTCCACCGACGAGGTGCGCGACGCCTTCATCCAGCACCGCGTGGCCTTCTTCGTGGCGGACTGGACGCGCCGGGACGCGCGCATCACCGCCAAGCTGGCCGAGCACGGCCGGGCGGGGGTGCCCATGTACCTGGTGCTGAGCCCAGGCGCGCCGGACAAGCCGGAGGTGCTGTCGGAGCTGCTGACGACGGGGCTCGTCTCGGACGCCGTGAAGCGCGCGGCGGAGTGCGCGCCTTCCAAGCTGGGCGGCTCGAATGTCCTCTGCGCCGCGGGTTTCCCCAGTCACTGATGCATCGCTGTCTTTCGTTGTCCCCCCACTCTGGAGGTACGCCATGAAGCACGTCGTCACCGCGCTCGCGCTCGGCACGCTGTTCGTCGGAGCCCCCGCCTTCGCTGATGCCGAGGTCGGCAAGCCCGCGCCGTCCTTCACCGTCAAGGACGAGTCCGGCAAGGAGCACTCGCTGGCGCAGTACAAGGGCCGGGTCGTCGTCCTCGAGTGGACCAACCCCGAGTGCCCCTTCGTGCAGCGGCACTACAAGTCCGACACGATGGTCACCACGCTGAAGGGCTTCGACGCGAAGAAGGTGGTGTGGCTGGCGGTGGACTCCACCGCGCACAACACGCCGGAGAAGTCCGCCGCGTGGAAGAAGGAAGAGGGCTTCCCGTACCCGGTGCTGCAGGACGCCAGCGGCACGTTGGGCAAGTCCTACGGCGCGAAGACGACGCCGCACATGTACGTCATCGATGAGAAGGGCGTCGTGCGCTACGCGGGCGCCATCGACGATGACCCGCGCGGAAAGAACGCCAAGCCGTCCAACCACGTGAAGACGGCCGTGGACGCGGTGATTGGCGGCCAGACGGTCCCCGCCTCCACCACGACGCCGTACGGCTGCACGGTGAAGTACAAGACCTAGTCCGCGCGTCCGCTGTGAGGTTTCCAGGTCCTCGTCCCTTGTGTGGACGGGGGCCTCTTGTTTTCGCGGCCGGCCTCGCGGGGAATCGTGACGAGCGAGCACAGGGCCCCCACGGCGCACAGCCCCGCGGACACCCAGAGCGCGCGCCGCGTCCCCGCGAGGAAGTCCACGCCGGTGTCCCCGGCCAGTCCGCCCAGCAGGGGCAGCAGGGCCACCGCCAGCAGGCCGGCGATGCGGGCCACGGCGTTGTTCACTCCGGAGGCGATGCCCGCGTAGCGGTCCTCCACGGCGCCGAGCACCACCGCCGTCAGCGGGCCCACGGTGAGCGACAGCCCCAGGCCCAGCACGACGATGCCGGGCAGCACGGTGCTCACGTAGTCGCCGCCGCGCTGGATGCGCGTCAGCAGCGCCAGCCCCACGCCCGCGAGCAGCGGCCCCGCCGTCATCAGCGGCCTCGCGCCGATGCGTCCCGCGAGCCTCCCCACCGGCGGTGACAGCACGAGCAGCAGCAGGGTGATGGGGAGCAGCGCCGCCCCCGCGCCCAACGCGGAGTAACCGAGCTGTTGCTGCAGGGCGAGCACCACGAGGAACGTGGCGCCCCCGAGCGCGAAGTACACGACGAGCGTGGTGAGGTTCGCTCCGGAGAACGTGTGCGAGTGGAAGAGGCGGAGCGGGAGCATCGGCGCGCGTTGCCTCGCCTCCAGGACGACGAAGAGCACCAGCAGCGCGGCGCCCGCGCAGGCCGCGAACACGGCCGTCGCGGGCCAGTGATGGACGGGTCCTTCGATGAGCGCGTAGATGACGCCGCCCAACCCGAGCGCCGCCGTCACCGCGCCCGCGAGGTCCAGCCGATGCGTGCCTTGCGCGGGGGCGATGGCTGGCACGTGGCGCAGGGCGACCCACGCGGTGAGCGCCGCCAGCGGCACGTTGAGGAAGAAGACGAAGCGCCACGAGCCCGCGTCCACGAGCCATCCGCCGAGCAGCGGCCCCACCGCCGTGGTGACGCCGGACAGCCCGGCCCAGGCGGACACGGCGCGCTGCCGGTCCTCCGGAGGGAACGAGGTGCGCAGCAAGGCGAGGCTCGCGGGCACCAGCAGCGCGGCGCCCACGCCCTGCGCGGCGCGGAAGGCCGCCAGCGTCCAGGCATTGGGCGACAGTCCGCACAGGACGGACGTCGCCGTGAAGGCGAGCATCCCCAGCAGGAAGACGCGGCGCTGGCCCTTCGCATCACCCAGCGCGCCGCCGGTGAGGACCAGGGAGCCGAGCGTGAGCAGGTAGGCATCCACGGCCCACTGGAGGCCGGACAGGCCGGTGTTCAGCTCGCGGCCCATGGCGGGCAGGGCCACGTTGACGGCGGTGGAGTCGAGGAACGCCATGCCACTGCCCAGGACACTGGCGAGCAGGACCCCTCTGCCACGAGGACTGTCATAGGCGACGGTGGTGTCGGTGGGGGGCGGGGCCATGTGGCTCTAGCGTGGTGCCGGTGCCGGTGTCCCGCCATCCACCCCGGCCCGGAGGGGACATGGCTCCGGTGGCTCGCAGCCTCGGCAGGTGTCCCCTGAAGGCCCTCGCGGGCAGTGCCTACGGTGTGGAGGGCGCTGACCGCCCCGGAAAGGTGTCACATGGAACCGATTTGCGAGCACATCGAACAGGCGGGGGACCCGGCCCCCCGTTCACGCGGGTGTGAAGAGTGCCTGGCCATGGGCGCGAGCTGGGTGCACCTGCGCCGCTGCTTGGCCTGTGGGCATGTGGGATGTTGTGACTCCTCGCCCAACCGGCACGCGACGAAGCACTTCCAGCAGACGGCGCACCCGGTGGTCCAGTCTTTCGAGCCCGGCGAGGAGTGGGAGTGGTGCTACGAGGATGAGCTGTTCGCGGAGCATCGCCCCACACCTCCCGAAGCGCGGCTCTAGCGTCATCCGCTATCATCCGCCCGGCCCGTTTCGGCTTGTGGGAAGAAAGGCGCGGCAGCACACCATGGACGCGTGGACTCTGGAAGGCTCGCGCATCACCGACCCGGAGACGTTGAGCCGCCTGCGCGAGATGCTGGCGGACAAGAGCCCGCTCATCATCGAGCACCGCTTCTACCGGGAGACGCGCGCGCCGCACCGGTTCATCTGTGACGACGCCGACGTGCTCGACGAGTACCTCCAGGAGTCGCGTCCTGGAGACTCGTTCCAGGTGTGGTCCTACCGGAGCCTCTGCCGGGACGACAACCGGCTGCTTCAGGGGAAGATGCCGGACGCGGAGGGCCGCACGCCGCGCGGGGGCGTGGCCTGAGTCACGCGGCCACGGGCTCGACCTGGGGCCGCGTCCGCGCACGGGCGCGCTTGCGGCCCGCGCCCTTGCGCAGCAGGTCCAGCGTCACCTCGTCCTCCGTGGCCAGCGCCATCAGCCGTTGAAGGTCGTCCACGCTGTGGACGGGCCGTGCGTTGATGGCCAGCAGCAGGTCATCCACCTGGAGCCCGGCGTCGTGGGCGGGCGTGCCCTCCTGGACGCGCAGCACCCTGACCGCGCGCGACTGGCCGTTCTCCCGCGTGAGCCGCGCATCCAGGCTCACCGCCGTCGCCGCGATGCCGAGGAATCGCCGCTCCACCTTGCCGCGCTGGATGAGCAGGCTGGCAATCCAGGCCGCCGTGGTGGCGCTCACCGCGAAGCCAATGCCCTGCGCGTAGGGCAGCACCAGCGTGTTGAGGCCCACCACCTGGCCGCGCGTGTTGAGCAGCGGCCCGCCGGAGTTGCCCGGGTTGATGGCGGCGTCCGTCTGGAGCATGCCTTCCAACATGACGCCGTTGGGCAGGGCGATGCTGCGGTTGATGGCGCTCACCACGCCGAGTGACACGGACTGCTCCAGGCGGAACGGGTTGCCAATGGCCATGACGAGCTGACCCACGCGCACGGATTCGGGCTCGGCCAGGGGCAGGGTGGGGAAGCCGTCCCCCTCGGCGCGGACCACCGCGAGGTCCGTGGGGGCGTCGCTGCCCACGAGCGTCCCGCGCCGCTCCTCGCCGTTGGAGAGCTGGACGGTGAGCTTGCGGGTGCCGCGCACCACGACGTGGCGGTTGGTGAGGAGGTAGCCGTCGGGGGTGAGGAAGAGGCCGGTGCCGTGGCCGCGCGGGTGCTCCACGCCCACGACGGCCGGCGAGGCCCGCGCCACGAGGGACTCCAGGTCATCCGAGAACTGTTGAAGCAGCTTCATGGCGTCCTCTCGTTACGCACGCTTGCCGACGGTGATGGGGAGCTCGCGGACCTCTCCGGCGCGCAGCACGCGGACCGGGAGGGTGGTCCCCACCTTCTCGTCGCTCAGATAGCCGAGCAGGTCCTCCACGCCGTGGAGCGGGTGGCCGCCCAGGCTCACCAGGATGTCTCCTTGCAGGAGGCCCGCGGCGTGGGCGGGGCCGCTGGGGTCGACGGACAGGCAGATGAGGCCGTGTTCGCTCTCCGCGCTCAGGTGCTGCGGCAGACGGACGGGGTAGGCGCCCACGCCCAGGTATCCGCGCCGGATGCTCCCGTGCTCCTTCAGCGCCCCGACGACGCGAGCGAGCGTGTCCGCGGCGATGACGACGGCGGCGGTGCGCGAGAAGGCGGCGGAGAGGAGCCCGACGAGGCGGCCCTCCGTGTCCACCAACGCGCCGCCGGAGAAGCCGGGAGGCAGGTCGGCGTCCGTTTCGAGGTAGCGCTCCACGCGGCCTCCCGCATGCGTGCGCCAGCCCTCGCCGTGGGTGCTGACCATGCCCAGCGTGGCACGCGCGGTCCTCCCCGGACGGGCCACGGCGATGACGAGGTGGCCCACCTTCACGTCATCCAGGGGCGCGGGCGTCAGGGCGGTGAGGCCGGAGGTTTCGGCCTTGAGCAACGCCAGGTCGGTGCTGGCGTCGCGGCCCACGAGTTCGGCGGAGACGGTGCTGCCGTCGGGGAGGCCGATTCGGAGTGGGCCTTCGTGTTCCACGGCCTGGCTGGTGGTGACGATGTGGCCCTCGGCATCCCAGGTGATACCGGTGGCGCCGCGCCTGCGCCGGGTCTCGACGCGGACGATGCTGGGGGCGGTGTGCTCGACGGTGGATGCGAGGGATTGGGACAGGGATTGGAGGAGGCTGGTGGACATGATGTGTTCCTTTCGAGGCACAAGGTAAAGGCCTCGAAAAGTCGCCACATCGGCGAACCGGCTAGGTCCAGGACCTGCCCGTTCGGGGAGGTGACCTCTCCATCGGGTCAGCTTGCCTGGCGGAAGCGCTCGCAACGCGCCGCCAGGTCGTCACGCCGTGACTGCTGTGAAGGCGCCTCCGGGCGAATTAGCAGCCATCGGGTCAGCTTGCTTGGAGGAACCGCTCGTAGCGTTCCTCCTCGAATGCATCACGGACTTGAAGTGGGAAGACCGCGTGACTGGCAGGTCCGGTACGAGCACTCGCGCCGAGATGGTGGCTTGGATTGAAACCGAAACGAGGCGCGCGTCCGGGTGGGCAACACCGAGTCCAAGGTGGAGGTTGTCCGGACCAACCCGCCGTACCTGAAGTCGAGCCCCAACAACACGACGGCTGACAACCTGTTGTCCCTGCCTCGATTCTGAGTGGACTCCGCGGCCTTGGCACCAGCCCAGGGGCTTCGGAGGTCGTCTCGCAGCCGGAGTCGGAGGCGCTGAACCCGATTCGCCGCCAAAGCTGGAGGTAGAGGCTCCGGACTCGGTCGGCACGGTAGCTGTTCGGAAATGTCGGGACATTTGCGGCGCGAAACCCCCGACATTTCCGAACAGCTAGATGCGACAGGCCGCGCCGGAGCGGGACGGAGACGCGGGTTGGACCCGCCCGCCACCTGGGCGCGGCCGCGGCCCGCCCGCGCGATGCGGCCCCCTGGATGCAACCCACCCATCGGCACCAGCCAGCCGCACGAGCGGTCCGCGCGACACACGCTCATCCTCGGCCACCACGTCCTCGCGTCCCTACGTTCACCTGGACCGTCATGACGGCGAACGAAAGGTCGGACCCATGGAAGAGACAGGCGAGCGCACCGGGAATCAGCCGCGGGGTGTCCTCCAGGGAGACCGTCGCGAGTTCGAGGCGCTGTTGAAGGACTACGACACCGCGCTCCTCACCACGCGGGGCGCGGATGGGCACTTCCACACCCGGCCCATGGCCGTGGCGAAGAAGCACAAATCCGGCTCCGTGCTCTGGTTCGCCACGTGGTCGGACACGCAGAAGGTGCAGGACCTGGAAGCGGACCCGCACTGTTCGCTGGCCTTCCACGCGTCGGAGGACAGCGCGACCTACCTCTCCGTGTCAGGCGTGGTGGAAATCGTCCGTGACCGGAGGACCATTCATGACCTGTGGGAGCCGGGCTGGAGGCCCTGGTTTCCCAAGGGGCCGGACGAAGGTGACATCGCGCTGCTGCGCTTCATCCCCGAGCACGCCGAGTACGTCCACCCCGCGGGTGGCAAGCTCAAGGTGCTCTTCAGCACCGCGAAGGCGCTGGTGACGAAGCAGCGGCCCGACATCGCGCCCAAGAAGGAGCTGGACCTGCACTGAAACACCGAGACGAATCAGCGCCGCTCCAGCAGCGCCGCGCCCGGGCCAAAGCCCAGCGTGAGACACAACACGCGCCCGTGCCGGGCCAGCCGTGCGTCGCTCCGAGCGGCCTCCGCGGCCAGCTCCGCGTCATTGAGCACCAGCGCCGTGCCGCGGCCCTCGTTCCCCATCGCCGCTTGGAGGATGTCCGCCACCAGGGGCGCGTGGCCCTCCCAGCCATAGGTGCTGCCACCGGGCACGAGCGCCGCGTCCAGCGGACACGGCAGCGCGAGGCACAGCGCATCCGGCGCCCGAGCCGAGAAGGCCCGCAGGGCGCTGGAGATGAACGCCACGGCGGCCTTCACCTGCCGCCCATCCGCTGGGCGCGCCATGCCGATGAAGTACCGGGGCAGCAGGGCCGCGTCGCGCTCGAAGATGCGCGGCGCCGCGGCGGGACGCAGGCACTTGATGCTCGTCTGCCCGACGTCCAGTGCCACGGGGTGGGCGGGACGCAGCGGCTCCAGCAGGCGCAGGCCCGCCCGGACAGGCGCGAAGATGGGCTCCTCCGCCATGTACACGGGGCAGGGGAGCCCCATGGAAGCCTCCACGAGCATCCCGCCGAAGCCCTCCAGACACACCAGCCCGCCGCTGAGCCACACCGCGTCCACGGCGTGGCGCTTCGTCAGGACCGCGAGCGCCTCCGCGAGCGCCGGTCTCAACCCGCCCGCGAGCTTCGGCCCGGTGATGCCCTCACGCTGGTCCGCCTCCACGCGCGGCGCGCCGAGCAGCTCCCACAGCTCGCGCCCCTGCACGGGCAGGTTCCAGACCTCCAACGCCGACACGCCCGGCGGCACCCGTCGTCGGACATCCCAATCAGGCATGAGCCCACTCACCTCGCGAGCTGGGTGATGCGCGCCGCGGCTTCCCCAGCGCCGTCACGCGCCTGGTAGGACGCGGCGATACGGGCCGCGTTCCCCCGTGGCGAGGAGTCCGGCTCCAGCAACTGACGCAGCGCCGCGCGGCAGTCCTCCACGGTGAGCGTGCGAGGCTCCCGCACCAGCCCTGCTCCCGACTTCGTGAGGAAGTGCGCCTGGATGGGTTGGTCATTGCAGACGGGGAGGAGCAGCATGGGAACGCCTTCGGTCAGCGCTTCCATGACGGAGTTGGCGCCGCCGTGGGACACGAGGACGGCGGCTCGCGGTAACAATTGTCGCTGGGGTGTGTATGGCACGGCGACCACGTCGCCGGGAAGAGTGTGTACAAATTCTGTATCAGCGAGCTCACCCGCGCTGAGGACCAGCGTGACACCCAGGGGCGCGGCGGCCTCGGCGAGGGTGCGAAACAACTCAGGCTGCCATGAAATCTGGCTGCCAAATGACACATACACCACGGGCTTCGAGCCCAGTCGCTCCCAGGGGAAGTCCACCTCGTCCCCGCGCGCGCCCCGTGGTCTGGACGGCCCCACCAGGTGTGTGGAGGGAGGGAGGTCCGCGTCGGGGCCCAGGAAGGCCTCGGTGGCGAAGATGATGTTCAGGTCCGGTGACAGGCACTCGCAATTGCGGAAGCGCGCCGCGAAGCCGTGCTGGCTGAACAAGGCCTGCCGCTCGTTGGCCAGCGCGCGCACGTTGCGGCGCAGCCCGTAGTCCAGGGGCGGCTCCAGCAAAGACAGCGCGGAGGACACGCCGGCCCAGGGAATGCGCAGGTCATGCGCGGCGAGCACCGCGGCGTACTGCATCCCGTCCAGCGCCATGACGTCCGGGCGGAAGCGCTCCACGGCCTCGCGGACGGGCGCCAGCAGCGCGGGCACGGCGTCAATCAACAACCCGCGAATCCACGTCCCCAGCGCCGCCTCATCGAGCACCAGCCGCGCGAGCGCCTCGCCACCGGTCTCGATGGCGGGCACGGGCGCCGCGGACCGTGGCAGCTCGAGCACCTCCACGCCCAGCCGGTGCAACTGGGGCGCGGGCTCGGGGATGCACAGCCATCCGACGTGATGGCCCAGGTGGAGCAGCCCCTGGGCGACGCCAGTCATCGGGTTGAGGTGGCCCTTCTCGGGGGAGGTCGCAATCAGGATTCGGGACATGGCGGGCGGGCGAGTGCGTGTGCATGGAGCATGGCGAGTGAACACAGCCGCATCAACAGCCGGTCCATCGCGCCGGCCTCATGCGCGTCGGGCGCCAGGCTCGCGTAACGTTCCAGCAACCGCCGCGTCGCGACAGGGTCGACGGCCTCCAGGGGCGCCAGCCGGGTCGGTGTGAGCCATTCCCGGTACAACGCCAGCCATCGCTCACGGACCGGGCTGGAGAGCGCGGTGTGCGCGTAGCGCGGGGTCTTCCTCGCCAGCCGGACCGCGTCGGGGACGAGCGAGCGCACCGCGTGCCGGAAGAGCCACTTGCCGGCCCCGTTCCGCGCGAGCACCGCCGCGGGCAATCCCAGCGCCACCTCCGCGAAGCCCGTGTCCAGGTAGGGCGTTCGCACGCTCAAGCCCTGTGCGGCGGCGCTGCGCAGCTCGGGGGGGAGTACCAGCTCCCGCAGCACCCAGGCGGCGTAACGCACCTCCTCGGGGTGATCCTCCTCGCCCGGTCCGGCCCCCGTGCCCCAGGGCAGGGCACGCGCCTGCTGATCCACCCCCAAGTTGTCCACAAGCCCCGGGCGCAGCACCGCGCGCGCCAGCCGCCGGTCCTCGGCCACCCGCGCCGCCGCCCCCGCGAGTGCGTCGGGGTTGCCCATGAGCACCTCGTCCGCGCCCGCGCCGCTCAGCAGCGTGGACGCGCCCTGTCTCCGGGCCTCGGCGTAGAAGGCGAAGCTGGCCACGGCGCGGGCGTTGAGGATGGCCGTCTCCTGGCTCAGGACGGCGCGCTCGAACAGCTCCGGGAGCACCGCGTCGGGGATGACGATGTCCACCAGCTCCACGCCCGTGGCGTCCGCCACCGCGCGGGCGTTGCGCCGCTCCGTCACATCCGCGAAGTGGACGTTCATGGTCCACGCGAGGACGCGTCCAGGCGCCTGTCGCGCGGCCATGGCACACAGCGCGGCGCTGTCCACGCCCCCGCTCAAGCTGACGTCCACGGTGCCCGCCGTCACCTGCTGACGCACCCCTTGCTCCAGTGCGGCCAGCAGCAGCTCCGCCAGCCGGTCTTCCGAGTCGGCCTCCGCCGCGCGCCGCACGTGAGGCAGGGGGCCGGGGACCCGGCGCACGCCGCGAAACACGCTCGCCTCGGGCGCGAGCGCATGGTGCAGGAACGCGGCGACCGCCTCGGGCTCCAACCCGCTGGGGGCGAGCCGCCAGACCGAGGACTCCAGGCGCGCCGATGACTGGTAGCGGGGCAGGGTGGCGAGCAGGCCGCCGGATGCGTGAGGCACGCGGCTACTGTGACAAGCGCCAGGGGCCTCGGGCAACCTCGGCTAGAGTCTCCGCCGTGCGCTACGAGCTCCAAGATGGACGCATCCTCACCTGGTCCCTGGAGACGCACGTCGCGGCGCACTGCAACCTGCGCTGCGTGCAGTGCTGCCCGCTCTCGCCACACCTGCCCGCCTGGGCCGTGGAGCCCTCGGCCCTGCGAGACGACTTGAGCCGGCTCGCCCGAGCGCTTCGCCCCAACGTCTTCAAGCTCACGGGCGGCGAGCCCTTCCTGCACCCCGACCTGCCCGCCGTATTGGACGCCGTGCGCGCCTCCGGCATCGCCTCGCAGGTGTCCATCACCACCAACGGCTTCCTCGCGCAGAGCGCCCCCGACGCCGTCTACGAGCGCCTGGACCGGATGACCCTGTCCGTCTACAGCTCCGCGCCCCTCCCGGAGCGCTCCATCGCGCGCATCACCGAGCGCTGCGAACAACACCAGGTCCACCTGTCGGTGAAGCGCATCGACGCCTTCCAGCAGCTCACGCCAGACACACCCCATGACACCGACGAGGCCATTCGCGGCGTCCATGCGCGGTGCTGGTTGAAGGTCCGCTGCCACCTGGTCCACGCGGGCCGCTTCTATGCCTGCACCCGGCCACCCCACGTGGCCACGGTGCTGGGCCGCGAGTACCCGGACATGCCCGCGCTGGGCGAGGTCGACGGCGTGACGTTGGACACGCCGGACCTGCTGGGCCAGCTCCTCGGCTACCTCGAACGGGAGACGCCGCTGGCCACCTGCCGCTACTGCCTGGGCGGCGACGGCGCGTGGCTGCCGCATGCGCAGCTTCCACGCGCCTGGAGCTGAAGCCCGCTACCGCGTGGGCTGAGACGCCTTCGGCAGCGTGGACTGCATGGCCGGGGGATACCGCTCCCCCGAGGCGACACCCGGCGGCGCGATGGCGTGGATGGCGGCCAGGTCCTGCGCGGTGAGCGTCACCTCCAGCGCGCCCAGGTTCTCGTCCAGGTACTTGCGGCGCTTGGTGCCCGGGATGGGCACCAGGTCCTGGCCCTGCGCCAGCACCCACGCGAGCGCGAGCTGCGCGGGCGAGCACCCCTTCTCCTTCGCCAGCCGCTCGATGTGACGGACCAGCTCCAGGTTGCGGGTGAAGTTCTCGCCCTGGAAGCGCGGCGAGAAGCGGCGGTAGTCGTCCTGGGCCAGGTCCTCGAAGCGCTGGATTTGCCCCGTGAGGAAGCCCCGGCCCAGCGGGCTGTACGGCACGAAGCCCACGCCCAGCTCGCGGCACGCCTGGAGCACGCCGTCTTCCGGCTCACGGCTCCACAGCGAGTATTCGCTCTGGAGCGCGGTGATGGGGTGGACCGACGAGGCCCGGCGCAGCGTGTCCGCGTCCACCTCCGACAGGCCGAGGAAGCGCACCTTGCCCTCGCGCACCAGCTCCGCCATGGCGCCCACCGTCTCCTCGATGGGGGTCTGCGCATCCAACCGGTGCAGGTAATACAGGTCGATGACGTCCAGGCCCAGGCGGCGCAAGCTGGCCTCGCAGGCCTGCTTCACGTACTCCGGCCGCCCGTTGATGCCGCGCTTGTGCGGGTCCGCCGGGTCCCGGACGATGCCGAACTTCGTCGCCAGGACGATTTTCGAACGGTGGGGCTTGAGCACCCGGCCCACCAGCGTCTCGTTGGCGCCCGAGCCGTACATGTCGGCGGTGTCGAAGAAGGTGACACCGCGCTCCAACGCATGCAGCAGCGTGGCCTCCGACTCCGCGTCATCACGGCCCGCGTAGAAGTCGGACATCCCCATGCAGCCCAGACCCAGCGCCGAAACGGTGAGGCCCTGCTTCCCCAGCTTCCGAGTCTCCATGCCTGTGTCCTTCCTCGTGGTGCCGCCCCCTCTAACCGGCGACCTCCTGCCTCGCATGGCCTTCGCGCCGGAAATCGTCAGGGTGCCGGCATCGCCTGGACCGCGTCGAGGTTGCTGGGCAGGTCCACGGTAAATGTCGAGCCCTGTCCCAAGGTGCTGGCCACGCTGACCCGGCCGCCCATGGCTTCCACCAATGTGCGAGTGATGTAGAGGCCCAGCCCCAGCCCGCCGTAGTTGCGCTCCGACACCGCGCGCTCGAAGCGGCCGAAGAGGCGGGGCAGGTGCTCCGGCGCGATGCCGATGCCTTCGTCGCGCACTGTCAGCCGCGCGCCCCCGGCGTGGGCTTCCAGGCGCACGTGGATGGGGTTGCCCGCGCCATACTTCACGGCGTTGTCCACCAGGTTGGTGATGATTTGCTCCAGCCGCAGCCGGTCCCACCGGCCCACGATGCCATCCACGTCCACGTCGAGCAGCAGGGTGGAGCCGGTGCGCGCGGCCTGGGGCTCGTACCGGGCGATGACCTCCCGCACGACCGGTCCCAAATCCAGCTCCTCCATCTCCAGGCTGAGCCGTCCGGCGGTGATGCGCGAGACATCGAGCAGGTCGCCCACCAGCTCCGCCAGCTTCTTCACCTGCCGCGAGCCCACGTCCACGTAGCTTTCGACCACGTTGCGAGGAATGGGTCCGGGGTGCCGTCCCAGCTCCCGCGTGAGTGCTTGAAGCTTCAGGCTCAGCGGGGTGAGCGGTGTCTTCAGCTCGTGGCTGGCAATGGACATGAACTCATCACGCAGGCGGATGGCCTCGCGGGCCTCGGCGTAGAGGCGGGCATTCTCCATGGAGAGCGCGGCCCGGTGCGCCAGCTCCTTGGCGAAGGCCAGGTCGGACGCCGTGTAGTGCCTGCCAGAGTGGGCGTGGATGCAGCTCATCACGCCCATCACCTGCCCGCGTGAAATCAGCGGCACCGAGATGAACGAAACAGGCGCCATGGCTTGAATCGCCCGGGCGTGCGCTTCGTTGTGCGCGAGCTCCATCGCGTCCTCGCGCGTCAGGTGTTCGAGGTGCACCGCTTCCGCTTTCAGCAGCGCGACGGTCGGGGGATGCCAGGGATTGCCGCCCGGAAGCATGCCGAAGCGGAGGATGTCCTCCGCGAGCGCGTCGTCCTCTGGACGGAAGTGCGCTGCCTCCAGTCGCCGGAACTTCCCTCCAGGCTCGGCGACGTCGACGAGACACCAGTCCGCGAAGGTCGGCACCACCAGCTTCGCCATGTTGCGCAGGGTGGTCTCATCATCCAGGGACGACGCCAGCACCGCCCCCGACTCCGCCAGGAGCCAATCCCTCGCCTCGGCTTGCTGGAGCTCCAGCGTCAGCGCTTCGGCGCGTTGCCGCGCCCGGACCAGGTCCGTCACGTCGAACCCGAACCCGGCGATGCCATCCACCTCGCCCTGCTCGTTGCGGGTGGGCTGATACACGATGTTGAGATACCGCTCCTGCGTCTCGCCGTTGGGCAAGGGGCTGGGGAATGTCACCGCGTTGCTCGCGAAGGGAACCCCGGTGCGGTAGACCTCGTCGAGGATGGTGATGAAGCCGCGTTCCTCCGCCCAGGGGAGCGCCTTGGCCGCTTCCTGGCCCACCAGGTCACCCCTCCCCATCAACTCGTTGTTCATCGGGTTGGAGAAGGAGAAGACGTGACGGGGTCCTCGCATGAGGATGATGCAGGCGGGCGCGTTCTTGAAAAGCGAATGGAGCTGGGCCCGGCCGGCCTCCGCTTCACCGCGCGCCACGCGCTCCCGCTTCAGCAGCTCCGCGCGCTCCGCGTGGGCCGTTCGCAGCATGACGTTCAGCTTCGTCATCAGCACGGCCAGCAGCCCGAAGACGCCCAGGGAGACAAACCCACCCGCGCCCAGCAGGACGCTTTGGAGGGGCGCCAGGAAGTAGAAGTCCACCACGACCACGGACAGGACCGTCGCGAGCAGCGCGGGGCCCCAGCCGCCCCACCAGCCGGCCACCATCACCGCGCCAAAGAAGAACAGGAACGGCGTGGCGGGGATGAACGAGGACACGCTTCCCTGGATGGCCCAGGCCGCCAGGAATGAAATCAGCCCGACACCGTAGCGTCCGGTGCGTGAGGCCCAGAGGGGATGTTGTTGTTCCGGACGAGGTTGCATGGTCAGGGACGGGCTCCCGCCCGGCTGCATACCACCGGTGGGGAACTGTGCTCCTCTTCAGGTAAGCACCGGAACCCACTGCATGACATCTTGCTCGCCGCTCTGACATGCAAGGCTGCTCAGCCGTGCCGTCGGAACGGCTGGGGTTTGGCGCCCGTGGCCAGCGCGGAGGCCTCCACTGCTTGGACGTCCAACTCGACGTGTATCCAGCCCAGGTTGCGCAGCGCGGCCGTGAGGCGCTCACGAAGCGGTGTCTCGCTGGATGAGGGTGCGCCCGCCAGCTCCAGCCGGAAGTGCGAGACGCCTGTTTGTGTCAGCCGGAAGACACGCAGCGCATGGTGCTTGAACACCCAGGCCAGCGCCCAAGCGTCCACCTCGCGGCCCGACGGTGTGACGAAGCGGCAGGCGCCGCGTCCACCGAAGTGCTCCAGCGTCCAACCGTGGAACCCGCATGCGCATGCATCCCGCCGCACGGTGCCGGCGTCGCCCGGGCGGTAGCGCAGCAGCGGCAACACGCTGGGGCGCAGGCGTGTGACCACCACCTCGTCCAGGCCGGGCTCCAGCCAGACATCGGGCGCGAGGACATGGAAGCGGCCCGGCGCTTCGTCACGCAAGCACTCCCACGCCAGGGGGCCTGTCTCCGTGGTTGCGTAGTAGTTGAGGACCGGTGAGGCCATCACGCCGGCGAGCTCCGCGCGCAGCCCCGAAGGCAGGTGCTGGGCCGACGTCAGCACCAGCCGGGGCGTGGGGACGTCTCTCCGCGAGGCCAGCCACCGCAGGCCCTCCGGGTCGGAGAAGAGCACGGCGGGCCGCACGCGGCGCAGGCGCTCCGCGGCGTCGTCTCGCAGCACGGAGATGCGGTGCAGCGCTCCGTCCTGGAGGATGGGCAACCGCACGGAGTACTCCAGTCCGCCCGGCAGCGCGTCCAGCAGCACGACGCGGGGACGCGGGGGCAGCACCGCGCCCGTGCGTGCCACGAGGAACCGGAGCACGGCCCACATGTGCAGGCAGTCCCGCCGGTCGCGCACCACGTTGACGGGGGCACCGGTGGAGCCAGAGCTCTTCACCACGACGCACGCGTCCGCGTCCGACATCGGCGTGGGGACGTCGGACCAACGCGCGGCCAGCGTCTCCCGGTCCAGGAAGGGGAAGTGGCGCAGGTCCTCCAGCGACTGCAGGTCCCCGGGGTGGAAGCCCGCATCGCGGAGCCTCGCGGCGTAGTACGGCGATTCGCGCAGCGTGGCGCCGAGCGCGCGCAGCCGGGCTTCCAGGGTGGCGCGGGCCCGGTCCTCGTCGGGCTCGGCGGCGAAGTGGCCCAGGCCTTCCGAGATGGATTCGGCCCAGGGGATGAAGGGTCGCTGCGAGGAGGTGTCCCTGCGGAGGTTCGCGCGAGGTGCGACGCGCAGGTCCGCGGGGAAAACCTCCGTCACTCCCGCCACCCGCGGGCGTCCGCGGCGCGCTGCTCCGCCTCGCGGAGCGCCTGTTGACGCTTGTCCGCCTCGAGCTTGCGCGCCTCCTCCGCGCGCCGCATCTCCGCCTCCGCCTTGCGGTAGTCGAGCTGCTCCAGCCGCGACGAGGAGCCCTTCGGGGACTCGCCCTTCCATTCGCCGTCCACGGCGCGCACCCACTTGCGCAGGAACTCCTCGCGGCGGAACGCATTCGAGCGGACCATCTCCGCCGTCAGCGGCGCCACGTCCTGGAAGAAGCGCTGGAGCAGCGTGGTGGCGTCCTGGCCCTTGTGGAGCGTGCGCGCCGTCTCCTGTCCCAGCGACGAGGACGTGAGCACGTACGCGAGCATCATCACCTGCTCACGCCAGAGCGGGGAGCGGGCCCGCTGCTCCAGCTCCGTCCAGTCCGCCAGCGACGGAGGCCGCACCTGCGCGAGCCGGAAGGTGTCGCAGACGATGGCCAGCGACAAGTCATGGGGATACGGCGACACGAAGGGGGCTGCGTCGAGCTGCGTCTGGAGTTCACGAAGGTCGAAAGCCATGGGAATCAATTCTCCAGCAATGCCTGGGCAAGGTCGGCGGCGGCCTTCCCGAAATCCGAGGGCCACCGCACCAACACCAGGCGGAAGCGGCGCTCCCGCAGCAGCGGCTCGAGGACGGTCCGGGCGCGAAGTTCGTCAGGAAGCGCGAGCACGGCCACCACCAGCCGCGAGCGCCGGATGGAGGCCAGCACGGGCTCCAGGTCCTTCTCCGAGGCGATGTTCCAGAGGAAATCGCTGTCGGAGATGATGATGCGCATCGCATCGGGCCGCTCTTGTGACAGGGCGTCCAGGAGGTCGAAGGGGAACTGCGTGCCGCCGCCGATATAGGACAGGAGGAAGTCGCGCGCCGTCTCCTCGTCATACATCCACGGCGACACCAGCGGGTTGTGATGCGAGTACACGACGCCGCGCACCG
This sequence comes from Myxococcus hansupus, assembly GCF_000280925.3. Classification (NCBI taxonomy): domain Bacteria; kingdom Pseudomonadati; phylum Myxococcota; class Myxococcia; order Myxococcales; family Myxococcaceae; genus Pseudomyxococcus; species Pseudomyxococcus hansupus. The sequence continues at coordinate 8,248,298 of NZ_CP012109.1, read as the reverse complement.
TGGCCTTCTTCCGCAGCGCGGAGGCGGACAGCACCTGGGCCGCCAGCGTCATCGCGTTGAGGCCCCGCTCCGGGGCGGGCATGGAGCCGCTGGTGTCCAGGTAGATTTCCACCGACGGCACGCCCAGCTCGGAGGGCGGGGGCAGGTCCGCCTCCAGCTCGCGGCGCAGCGGTGACACGGCGGCCAGGTGGCCCTGGGACAACACGCTCAACGTCCAGTCGATGCTGGACGGGTCATCGCCGTACTCCCACGCCTGGGGCGTGGTGCGCAGGTAGGGCTCCGGCTGGGACGGCGTCGTCGGGAGCTTCAGGATGTGCTGGTCCACCAGTCGCCGGTAATGCCGGGACACCAGCGCGCGCCGCAGCGTCCCTCCACCCTTGCCGGGCAGGTGCTCGGTGACGCGGTGGATGGTGTCCAGCGCATCCTCTTCCCGGGAGTGGGTGCTCATGGGCTCCAGCCAGCCCCGCGCCTCCGCATCGTCCAGCGCATCGTCCCAGCGGCTGCTGCCGTGAATGGCGGCGTCCAGGTCATCCACGTCCGGCACGGAGACGTCTCCGCCCAGGGGCAGGGAGAACTCGAGGTCCGCCGGCTTCTCGATGAAGCGGATGAAGGTGGAGCAGAAGTAGAGGAACTGGAGCTTCCCGTTCGGCAGCGCGTAGAAGGTCTGCGCGAACATGCGGGCCTCGGCGCGCACGCCGGGGAACCGCTGCTCCATGGGCTGGAGTTGCGTGGCGGGCACCAGGTCGCCGGGGGCCAGGCCCCACAGCTCCTCGTAGATGGCCAGGTAGAAGAAGAACAGCGGCGACATCTCGCCGCCCTGCACGCGCTGGAAGCCTCGGTACACCGCGCACAAGTCTTCCGCGTGCGTGCGGCCCACCACCTCGTTGACCTGCAAGTCGTAGAACAGGTTGGTGAGGGATTGCTTCAGCCCGGGCATCAGCCGCTGCTCCTGCACGCGCAGCTCCGCGTCCCAGCCCAGCGTGTGCGGGAAGCGCGCGTGGTGGCCGATTTCATGCGCCAGCACGGCGGTGAGGCTGCCGGTGGCCCGCATGGTGGCCAGGAGCTCGAAGTTGACGAAGACCTGCCGCTTCACCAGGTCGATGTACGCGAGCGGCTCCTGCGCGTGGCTCGCGTCGGGATGGAACTTCACGTGGGGCTCGGGAGGACTGAGCTGCACGCGCACGTCCCACAGCGCCAGCGCGTCGCGCCAGCACTCGGCCACGTCCTCCGAGGTGAAGCGCGTCGGCGTCATTCCGGAGTGAACACCAGCACATGCCGGGACGTGGCCAGCGTGGCCGCGGCCCGCCAGTCGTTCTTCAGCGTCGCGAACCACGCATCCGCGCGAGGGTCCTCACGGAGCGCTGTCGCCAGGTGCGGGCCGTCTTCGAGCACGGGCCCGGGGGCTTCGCGACAGCCCATGGCCCCCAGCGCCATCGGCGTGGCCGTCAGCCAGATGCCCTGGGTCGCCGCGTCGCGCCCCGCGACGGCCTGGCGGTGCCGGTCATGCACGCACACCACGGTGGGGGACAGGAAGTGCATCGCGCCGGGCAGGAAGCGGCTGTCCTCCTGGGACAGGTCCACCCAGTGGGACTGGGGCCGTGAGCCCAGCGGCTGGGTGGGCGGCTCCAGCGCCGCCTCGGACGTCGCGCGCAGCCGCGACTCCAGGTTCGCCAGCGACGTGAGCCCCTGGCCCACGCGCCAGAAGATGCGCTGCACCCACGGCGGCGCGGACTCCAGGTTCTCCCCCAGGTTCCAAAGCTGGGCGAACACCTGGGAGCGCTCGTGTGAAGGCACGCCCGCGAGCAGCCGCGGAATCAGGTCCGACCACGCGAGCGTGAAGAAGTTCTGCCGGCCCGCGCTCGCCGGGTACAGATAGCCCAGGCCAATGGCCTCCGCGCCCAACTGGAGATAGGCGCGCAGCAACTCCTCGCCTTCCGTGGCCGAGGTCCCCGCCTCTTGCAGGGCCTGTCCCAGACGCTGCGCCGCGCCGCCGGTGAGTTCGCGCCACAGCGCCGCGTCCCAGCGCACGAAGCGCCCGCGCGCGTTGGCTTCCAGCTCGTCCATGAAGGTGCTCATTGGCGCCCGCCCGGGTTCTCCTTCAGCCACGTCGCGTAGTTCCGGTAGCGGCTGTACATGGATTTGAGGTGGATGACGTCCTCGTAGACGGGGCCGGACAGCTCGCGCTGCGAGAGCAGCACCTTCATCAGCACCGTCACCTGGTTCATGCGCTTCTCGGTGGTGCGCAGGTCCACGCCGGACAGGCCCTTGTCCAGCTCCTGGCGCAGCACCGTCACCTTCCGCCGGATGGGCTCGTGCGTGTCGTAGTGGCTCATGGCCATGTCGAACATGTTCCGCAGCCAGGCCACGCGGTCCTGGAGGAGCATGCGGTGGCCCTTCACCTCGAAGAAGGCGCTGCGCGGGTTGGGCACCAGCTTCTCGTGCAGCACCCAGGGGGCAATCTGCCGGAAGTCCTCCAGCTCCACGGCGGTGTGGCCGCGGAAGAAGGCCATGGCCTTCGCGAAGTGGAGGATGGTCTGGTACGCGCGCACGCTGACGCCGTTCTCCGTCTGCGTGCAGAGGTGCACCTTCTTGTCCAAGGGACACTGCTCGTTGCACACCGCGGCCACCGTCTGACCGGCCAGCTTGAGCGTGTCCTTGTGCTTGAACTCGAAGCGCGGCGAGGCCATGCGGCAGAAGTCGAGCTGCCCCAGGAAGAACGCGATGCGCTCCAGCACGTCCTTGGGCACCTCCACCTCCAGGATGGAGGCATAGGCGCGCTCCAGCTCGCCGGGCGTGAAGACGATTTCCTTGGGCAGCAGCTCCTCGGGGGACTTGTCCGCCTCCAGGCGCAGGAGGAGCTGGTCCATGAAGCCCGAGTTGAACGGCACCGCGCGCACCACCACGTCGATGCGGTCCTTCAGCGCCTCGATGACCTGGAAGGTGCCGCCGCCCTGGTCGTCGTTGGCGGTGAGGAACCAGGATGAGCGGCCCGCGTAGACGTACTGGTCCATCATCTCCGCGTAGCCCTCGGCCATGAGGGACAGCAGGGCGGACTGTGTCTTGGTGGGGATGCGGTTGTACTCGTCGATGATTTTGACGCGCTGGCTAATCCACTTGCGCCAGCTCACCTTCACGGCGGACAGGTCCTCCGCCTTGAGCATGTCGGAGGGCAGCGGCGCGCCCAGCAGGTCCGCGATGGACAACTGCGGATGCCCGCGCTGGATGCCGCGGTGGACCTCGTCGCGGCCCATGCCGGACAGCAGGGCCATGAGGATGGCGGACGTCGTCTTGCCGCGTCCGGGCCCGCCCACGAGCAGCGCGCGCCGGCAGGTGAACAGGGTGAGCAGGGGGATGAGGACGAACGAGCTGTAGCTGGTGTCCTCGGGGAGATGGAGCTCGTCACCCGCCGGTGTCTTGAGGGCCGCGGACGCGCCGAACTCGAGGTCGTAGTAGGGACAGATGACGGCGTTGTTGGTGATCCACCAATACGCCTGCCGCATCTTGTCGTGGAGGCTGCCGCCGTCGCGCTCGGAGAGGTGGACGTTGAGATTCTTGTCCGCCGTCGCGCGTCCGGAAAGCAGGCGCGTCACCCAGTCCTGATTGGCCATGCGGGGCGAAGCCTATCATCGGCCCGGCGGGCGAGGCGCGCGGAGACGGGGGCCTACAAGGTCACCCAGCCGAGCTTGGCCGCGCGGACCACGGCCTCGGTGCGCCGCTGGACGCCCAGCTTGGCGAGCACGGCGTTGACGTGGAACTTGGCGGTGTGCTCGCTGATGGAGAGCCGGTCCGCGATGGCTTTGTTCGACAGCCCTTCCGCGAGCAGGCCGAGCACCTCTCGCTCGCGAGGTGTCAGCGCGTCCGGCGCACCCGTGGACGGCCCGAGCGGGGCGTCGCGTGGCATGGCGCGCAGCTCCGAGAGGGCGGGGTCGAACACGCTCAACCCTCGGGCGACGGCGAGCAGGCCCGCTGTCAGCGTCGCCGGTTCCACGTCCCGGAAGAGCAACCCGCGGGCTCCCGCGCCCAGCGCCGCCTCCGCTGCGGTCTCGTCCGCCACCAGCGCGAGCACCGGGGCGCCCAGGTCCGGCGTCTCCACGCGCGCCTGTGCCTTCGACGGCCGCAGTCCGGTGTCCCACAGCACCACATCGGGCGGCGCTCCGGGCGCGGACTCCAGGTCCACCTGGGTGCCGGAGGCCACCACGAAGGGCACGTCCGCCTGGTCGCTCAGCGCCCGGGAAAGCGCACCCCGTGCGAGCGGGTCCTCCGCCACGAGCGAGAGTCGAAAGGGGGATGTGGATGCGCCCAGCACGAGGCGTCTTTATTAACCAGGGCCTCTCGGCCGCGCTGGCACGGCGTTCAGAAGCCCCGCAGCCGCCACATGAGCAGCAGGGCCACCGCGAGCACGAGCGCCGCGCCCACCGCCGTCCAGAGCACGACGGAGCCTCCCGAGGACGTCCTGGAGAGGATGGGCAGCTTCTGGGTCCGGAGCTCCTCCGTGATTTGCGCGAGCAGCCCAGCGTCATACGTCACGGGTTCGCCCTTGCGCAGCTTTCGGCCCAGCTCCTCCAGTTCGCCACCGGGCAGGTACCGGTCGGAGAGGAGCATGCTGCGCGCCTGGAGTTCCCGGTCGGTGCCGTAGGCGGCGGGGTCCAGTCCACAACCCGAACAGGGGGTAAAGGCGCCCACCTTCGAGTTGCCGCACCGCACGCAGACTGCCAGGCTCATGCGCCCACCCTAGCCTGATTACGGCGGCGCGCGCCCCACCTGAACGGCCCTTCATGTCGGTCAGGCCGTTCGGGGGCGTCACCTCAAGGCGCGAGGTTGCTCAGGTGCTGCCGGATGTGCGCCATGGATGTGAATCCGGTGACGGACGCCAGCGGGCGGCACCCGCATTCCATGTTCATGAACGCGCACCTGATGCGGGAGCAGATGGCCGTCATGGGGAGCGCGCGCCCAAGTTCATCAACCACGAGGCGGGTCACCGCGTGGGCCTGCGAGACCCAGCACCGATGGGGATTGCATGCACAACAACCTGTACTCGACCTTGGGCTGCACCGACCCGGTCTGGCATCCGACGCCGTCTGACGTCGTGTTCGTGCGCAAAGTCGCGAACCGCGCCAACTGAAGCCCGTCACCCCAGTGGAGACCAGCCTGCTCTGGAAGCCTGGAGTGGCTCCGTCGGCGCATCGAGATGCCCCGGTCCGTCACGTCGCCATGACGCACCGCGATTGGAATGGCGCTGCAAAGCGGTTGGGCAAACGCCGGACGACTGCCCGTGGGCCCTGCGACGAGGCGCGGTTCAAGCCAATGTGACGCCGTGCCCTGGCGCATCCACTGGAAGCTCCAGCCGCGCGCCGGCGTACCGGGCCCCGCCGAGAAAGGGGTGGCTGGCGATGAACAGCGGCGTATCCAGGTCGGCGTATGTGAATCCACCGAGACCCGCGGCGAGATGGGCGGAGGCGGACATGGCCAGCACGCTCTCCACCATGCCGCCCACCATCAGCTCCAATCCCGCGGCGCGGGCGAGGCTCCACATCGTCAGCGCCTCCACGACCCCGCACTTCATCGTCTTGATGTTGATGGCATGCGCGGCGCCTTCCCGGATGAGACGCAGCACGTCCTTCGCCGAGCGCGCTGACTCATCCGCGCACACGGGCACGCGCGAGCGACGCGTGAGCTCCGCCATACCGGCCACGTCATGCGCGGGCACGGGCTGCTCGAAGAGCGCGAGGGGCACGTCGGCGCGCTCCAGCTCTTTCATGAAGGCCAGTGCCTCGGCCACGTCGTAGCCACCGTTGGCA